>JBFHXD010000001.1:0-88624 GCA_041599135.1 Methylomirabilales bacterium (SeqCode)
CCAGTGGTCGGTGGTGATCAAGAGGCAATTCGTCGAGGAGAACACGAGTAACCCTCAGTGGGGTGCTGGGCAGAGCACCTTTATCACTTTCGCCGTCTGGGATGGGGCAAACAATGAACGGGGCGCTCGTAAGGCGCTGCGACACGGCTGGATTCCCCTCAAAATCGGGGGCAAATGATATGCAGGCCCACAGGAGCTTTGTCTATCAGTTTCTGTCCTTGGCATTCTCCTACCCGGAGGAGGTGGTCCTGAAGAAACTAGAGGAGGGTCTCGGGGAATTTGCACAGGCACTACATCTCCTCCAGATCGACTATGATACGGCCACGCTCAGGCCGGTGCTACAAGAATCCCGTGAGCGTCTTCTGGATCTTCAGGGAGAGTACAACGCGCTCTTCGCCACGAGTGTCAGGGCCCCCGCCTGGGAGACGGCCTACGAGCTCGATAAGACGGCGAGGAGAGCGGTGGAGCTTGCGGATATCGAGGGATTCTACCGGGCCTTCGGGCTGAATCTCGCCGCGCCCGTTGAACCGGACAGCGTGGTTGCGGAGCTCGAGTTCCTTGCCGTCCTTCTGCAGAAGCAACTCTACGCGCTCGACGAGGGGAATCACGAAGGGGTAGAGATCTGCCAGGACGCCTATCGGAAGTTTCTCACAGATCACCTCGGGCGGTGGTGGGAGGCCTTTGCGCGCCGCCTTCAAGAGGCAACAGAGGACCCATACTATCGCTGCATCGGTGGATTGCTCAAGGCCGTTCTCGAGAAAGAGACCCAGGGGCTCCAGATCCGAAAACTCTCCGAGTATCCGGTGGAAACGTTGCAGGCCAGTACCTGGGAATGTGACGTGCAAACACAACCCGGAGGTTGAGGCTATGCACCATCAAATCGTCATCGTCGGTGGAGGCAACGCGGGCATCAGCGTTGCCGCCCACCTGTTGAAGGCCCTCAACAAGCCGGACATCGCGATCATCGAGCCTTCCCGCAAACATTACTACCAGCCCCTGTGGACCCTGGTCGGCGCCGGCGTTTTCCCCAAGGAAGTGACCGAAAGAGAGGAGGAGGCGTACATTCCGAGCGGGACCACATGGATTCAGGATGCCGTCACCGAATTTCAGCCGGATGACAATACGGTCCTCACCCGTGATGGGAAAAAAGTGACGTATGACTTCCTGGTAGTCGCGCCAGGCATCCAGATTGATTGGGGCAAGATCAGCGGGCTCAAGGAAAACATCGGACGACACGGCATCTGCAGCAATTTCGCCTACGAGTACGTGGACAAAACGTGGGAGTTTATCAGGAACTTCAAGGGAGGAAACGCCATCTTCAACTTCCCCAACACGCCGATCAAGTGCGCGGGCGCCCCCCAGAAGATCATGTATCTGGCCGACGATTACTTCCGAAAGTCAGGTGTGCGCGATCGGGCGAATGTGATCTATGCATCTGCGGGCAAGGCGATTTTCGGGGTCAAGAAGTACGCCGATTCCCTCAACAAAGTGGTCACCCGCAAAGGTATCGAGACTAGGTATAATCACGACCTCATCGAGATACGGGCCGAAGCGAAGGAAGCCATCTTTGAGCGTTTGGACACCGGCGACAAAGTCGTGGTGCCATTCGAGATGATCCATGTGACACCACCCATGAGCGCCCCAGACTTTGTAAAGCAGAGCCCCTTGGCCAATGCGGCCGGGTGGGTGGACGTAGACAAATACACGCTCCAACATGCCCGCTACCCGAATATCTTCAGTCTCGGCGATGCGAGCAGCCTGCCTACCTCGAGAACGGGCGCCGCCATTCGTAAACAAGCCCCGGTCCTGGTGAAGAATCTGGTCGCGGCGCGCGAGGGGAAACCCCTCACCGCGCGGTATGACGGCTACGCCGCCTGCCCGCTGGTCACGGGCTACGGACGCCTGATCATGGCTGAGTTCGACTATGACGGCAATCCGAAAGAGACCTTCCCCTTTGATCAGTCGAAGGAACGGTACAGCATGTACCTGTTGAAGGCCTACGGGTTACCCTTCATGTACTGGCACGGCATTTTGAAGGGACGCCTGTAGCCGTGGCACCCGCCTGTCATCCATGACCACATACACCTACGTCGCCAACTTGTCGGATTTGGTGCCGGATATCCCGGCCGATAGCATCATCAGTCGCAACATCTACACCGATGAACGAGTCCGCGTAGTCCTCTTCCGCTTCGCTCCAGGCCAGGAACTCTCTGAACATACAGCCTCACAACCAGCGATCATCCACTTTCTCAACGGGGAAGCCCAGCTGACTCTGGGAAGTGACGCGAAGGCTGCCTCCGCGGGAACGTGGGTCTACATGCCTCCCCAACTTCCCCACAGCATTGTGGCGAAGACACCCGTTACGATGCTCCTCCTGTTCATCAAGACTCCGAGAAAAGGGCATGAATAACGGGTCAACAAAACACGTCTAGGCATATGTATCCACAGGGTCGAGCCGGGCCCGGCACTTGACGCGCTATGTGCCTTGACGTGATCTGCCTAGTCATGGTACCGTTCCCGCCCGACCCCACCGCGTAATATCGCTAGAACACGACTTCTCGAAAGGAGGTGCCATCTTGAAAGGACTTAGGACATTCTCGATCCTGATCTTTTCCCTCTTCCTCCTTGTAGCGGTGGCCCCCGCGAGCTTCGCGGCGAAAAAGGGTGACCCCAAGGCGGGCCAAAAAACCTATAATACGTTGTGCACCGCATGTCACGGGATGAGCGGAAAAGGGGATGGCCCGGCAGCCGCCGCCTTGCCCGTCAAGCCCAAGAATCTCGCAGACGCCAAGTACATGAATACCCTCACCGATGAGCATCTGTTCAAGGTGATCAAGGAAGGGGGGACCAGCGTGGGACTGTCGCCGCTCATGGCCCCATGGGGTGGCCAGATCGACGACCAGGGCATCTGGGACGTGGCGGCGTATATCAGGACCCTGGCGAAGTCCGGCAACTAGTGCTTCAATTCGCAAATACCATTACGTATTCCTTTGAACACCATCAGAGATATTGCTCATTCAGCACTAAGTCCTGAGGGCTTCGACTGAGGCCTCGACGGTGACCTCGGTCGAACCGCTCAGACGAACTCTACACAAGTTCGTCATTGAACTTATGCATCGAAGAACTCATCAAAAATTGCTATGAGACTATTCCTCACCGCAGGGATCACGGCGGGACTGTGCGCTGTGGCGGTGGTGGGTTTTTTTGTCACGGCCTCCGGTCAGGCCACAACGGAGCAACCCATCGCCTTTAGCCACCGCGTGCACGCCGGGCAGAATCAGATGCCCTGCCTGTACTGCCACGTGAACGCCCGTCGCTCCTCCGTCGCCGGCATCCCCTCTGTCCAGCGCTGTATGGGCTGTCACAAGATCACCGCGGCCGATAAACCCGAAGTCCAAAAACTCAAGCAGTACTGGGACCGCAAGGAACCAATCCCATGGAGAAAAGTCACCTGGATGCCTGACTTTGTCTTCTTCGAACATTGGCCCCATGTCAGGGCTGAATTGACGTGTCAGACATGTCACGGCCCGGTAGAAACCATGGATCAAATGCAGCAGGCCAAGGGGCTGACGATGGACTTCTGCATCACCTGCCATCGCGCGAAGAACGTGAGCATCGACTGCGCCATTTGTCACCGCTAGCAGGCGAGCACGCTGGAAGGCTAGAAGGCATAGATGCTTAAGCGTTCGAGCACCCACGCAGCGTTCTGGCGTTTTAGCGTTCTGGCGTTTTAGCCTCCTAGCATTCTAGCGTTCCGGAGGAACAGTGATGGAGGTAAATCGGCGAGATTTCCTCAAGATCATGGGGATCGGGGGAGCCACGGCTGCTATGGTGGGCTGTTCGGCCCAACCCCCCGAGACGCTCATTCCGTATGTCGTGCCTCCGGAAGAGATCATTCCGGGTGAGGCCACGTGGTATACGACCGTTTGCCGGGAATGCCCTGCCGGCTGTGGGATGCTGGTCAAGACTATGGAGGGGCGAGCCATCAAGGTGGAGGGAAATCCGGACCATCCGGTAAACCGTGGCCGCCTGTGCGCCCGCGGACAGGCCAGCGTGCAGGGGCTCTACAACCCGGACCGGATCAAACGGCCTATGTGGAAGGGGACGGACGGCACGTGGCACCCGATTGCTTGGGAAGAAGGGGAAAAGCTGCTCGCGGCCCAACTGGCAGGGCTGAAGGGGCAGGGCGAGCGGATTGCCTGCGTGACCCCCCTCCTGACCGGAAGTCTGGACCAGCTGATCGAGACGTGGCTCAAAACCCTGGGAGGCGGCCGACGGCTCCGGTACGAGGCGGTAAGCCACGAGTCGTTGCAACAGGCGAACCGAGCCACCTTCGGCAGTGCAAACATCCCGTATCACGACCTCGAACAGGCGGAACTCATCCTCGCCTTCGGCGCGGACTTCCTGGAAACGTGGCTGTCACCGGTCGAGCATGCACGGCAATTCGCCTCCATGCGGACCTACCGTGAGGGCAGGATGGGCCGCTTCGCCTACATCGGGCCTCGCCTCTCGCTCACCGCGGCCAATGCGGATGAATGGATCTCCATCCGACCCGGGACCGAATCCTTCGTGGCGCTAGGCATGATCCAGGCCACGATTGCAGAAGGCCTGACTATCTCGTTGCCGGCCAACGAAGAGGCAGCGCTCCGGGAGCTCGTGGCAAGCTTTTCGCCTCGCGAAGTCGCGGAACACGCCGGGATCTCTGTGGATAAGATTCGTGCGCTAGCCCACGCCTTTGCCCGGGCCCACCCCAGCGTGGCCATCGCGGATGGCAAGACCTCGAACGGCACCGAGACCTGTGTCGCGGTAAATCTGCTGAACTATGTGGTCGGCAATATCGGCCGGACGATCCACTTTGGCCCCGCCGCGGCCATCGGCCAGGCTTCCACCTACGCCGAAATGCGGCAGCTTCTGCAGGCAATGGAGGCTGGGGAAATTTCCCTGCTGCTCTTGGCCGGCGTCAATCCGGTCTTCACCCTTCCGGAAGGGGACCGCTTCCGGAAGGCGCTCGAAAGAATTCCCTTCGTGGTGAGCTTCGCCAGCTTTCCCGACGAAACGGTGAACGCCGCTCATCTCGTCCTTCCGGACCAGACCTTTTTAGAGGGCTGGGGGGACTACGAGCCTCGGGAGGGGGTACGCGGCCTGCAGCAGCCAGCGATGCGACCTCTCTACGATACGCGTGCCATCGGCGACGTCCTCATCTCTGTCGCAAAACGGATCGGGCTTCAAAAGGAGCTTCCGTGGGACAACTTTTACGGGTATCTGAGGGATCAGTGGAAAGACGTGCACCGAAAGCTGAGATCTTCGGAGGAGTTTGAGACCTTTTGGGCCGGGATGCTTCAGCACGGTGGCCTCTTCCAAATCGTCCCATCCCCCCCTGTGCGGTTAAACGTGGAAGGTTTGCCCCGCCGATTCCCACCCCCGGCCTTTGTCGAAAAAACCGACGGGTTGATTCTCATTCCCTATGCCTCACCGGTTTTCTACGATGGCCGAACGGCCAACCGCCCCTGGCTCCAAGAACTTCCCGATGCCCTGACCCAGGTCGTCTGGGATAGTTGGCTGGAAATCCACCCTGCCGATGCTAAGGCACTGGGGGTGAGCCCGGGAGAAGTGCTCCGCCTGGAGTCTTCGTTCGGTCGCGTGGATATGCCCGCCCATGTCTCCGATGGAGTTCGTCCGGGTACGGTGGCGGCCTCTATCGGCCAGGGACACACCGCCTATGGTCGATACGCCGAGGGGCGAGGGGCCAACCCGATCCCTCTTCTCTCCCCGGAACCCGAGGCGACCTCGGGCGGATTCCCCTGGATTGCCACCCGCGTGAAAATCACTCGAACGGGACGACGACATCCGCTCGTCTCTACTATGGGTAGTGACCGACCCCACGACCGGGAAATCATGCAGACCATCCGCCTGGCGACGTTGCAGAGCGGCCGCCATCCCGAGAAGCACCCCCACCTGCTTCAGATCTATCCCGAGCATCCCCATCCCAAACACCGGTGGGGTATGGCGATCGATCTCAATGCCTGTATTGGCTGTGGTGCCTGTGTGACCGCGTGCTATGCCGAAAACAACATTCCGGTCGTGGGAAAGGAGCAGGTGGGAAAAGGGCGCGAGATGTCCTGGATCCGGATCCAGCGTGTCAACGAGGGAACCCCCGACCATCCCGAGCACCGGTTCCTCCCCATGCTCTGCCAGCACTGTGACAATGCACCGTGCGAACCGGTCTGTCCCGTCTACGCCACCTACCATAACCCGGAAGGTCTCAACGTCCAGGTCTATAACCGCTGTGTCGGTACCCGCTACTGTTCCAACAATTGCCCGTACAAAGTCCGCCGGTTCAACTTCTTTACGGCAGAGTGGCCCGAGCCCCTCCACCTGCAGCTGAACCCGGACGTCACCGTGCGAAGCATGGGAGTGATGGAGAAGTGTACCTTTTGTGTTCAGCGGATCCAGGCCGGAAAACTCAGCGCAAAGGCGGAAGGGCGTCCTGTCCGAGACGGAGAGATCGTCCCCGCCTGCGCCCAGACGTGCCCAACCCGGGCGATCATATTTGGCGACCTAAAGGATTCCGACAGCGAGGTCGCTCGCCTGTCCAAAAACCCGCGGCGCTATCATGTCCTCGAACATCTGAACACTCAACCCGCGATCACCTATCTGAAGAAGATCACGCGGGGGCCGGTGGAGGGTTAGATGTCCCAGCTTACGTACGGCCAGGTTGACCGGGACATCCTGCGGGCGATGGAAGCACCGGGGAGGCGCTATTACATTGTCTTTCTGCTCAACTTTCTTGTGCTGGCCTGGGGGGCCTTCGCATGGCGATACCAAATCGTCCATGGGATGGGCGTCTCAGGACTCATGCACCCGGTCATGTGGGGCGTCTACATTACAAACTTCGTCTTCTGGGTGGGAATCGCCCATTCCGGCACCCTGATCTCGGCCATTCTGTACCTGTTCAGGGTCCGGTGGCGCGCGAGCGTCTACCGCACCGCCGAAGCGGTCACGGTTTTTGCCCTCTTTACGGCCGCCCTCTTTCCTCTCATCCACCTGGGCCGTCCCTGGTTCTTTTACTGGCTCCTTCCCTACCGGCAGGTGGGTGGTCTCTGGGTCAACTTCCGCTCTCCCCTGGTCTGGGATGTGTTTGCGGTTATGACGTACATGATCATTAGCATGCTCTTCTTCTTCACCGGACTCGTGCCGGACGTCGCCGTGGTGCGCAACCGAACCTCGGGCTTGCGGCACCGCCTCTACGCCTTTCTCGCCCAGGGCTGGCAAGGCACTGACCGGCAGTGGCGCCATTATAAGGCTGCCTATATCTTCCTGGCAGCGCTCGCCACGCCGCTGGTCATCTCGGTCCACAGTGTGGTCTCCTGGGATTTCGCCCAGTCTATCGTACCCGGGTGGCACAGCACGATCTTTGCGCCATACTTCGTCGCCGGGGCGATCCACTCGGGGCTGGCCATGGTTCTGACCCTCCTGATCCCGCTCCGGCGCATTTTCCGCCTCGACGCCTATCTCACCCAGTCACATCTCGAGCACCTCGCCAAGCTCATCATCCTCACCGGCCTCATTGTCGGGTACGCCTATATAGTCGAAACGTACATTGCGTGGTACAGCAACAACGTGCCCGAGTGGCAACGGTTTCTCTATCAGGTTACCGGCGAGTACGCCATTCCCTTCTGGATCATGATCCTGTTCAATTCACTGATTCCTCTGCTCTTCTTCGTTAAACGGATCCGGACGAGCACGCCCTGGCTGTTCGCCATCGCCATCTTGATCAACATCGGGATGTGGTGCGAGCGATTCGTGATCATCGTCACCGGGCTGGCCCACGAGTACGACCCGTACTCCTGGGGGCTCTACTTCCCGACGTGGGTGGACATCAGCATTACGCTGGGTAGCTTCGCCTGGTTTTTCTTCTGGTTTCTCCTTTTTGCGAAGTTCTTGCCAGTCGTCTCCATCGTGGAGGTAAAGGAAGAGTTGCCGCCTCCCATGAAGGCAATTACAGTGGAGGGATAAGATGGCGCGACCGTCCGCCGGACTCGTCGGGAGCTTTCGCCATCTGGATAGCCTGCTCCAGGCTATTGATCGGCTCCGCCAGGCGGGCTTTCGGGACCTGCAGGCTTTGTCCCCGGTGCCCCATCACGCCATCGACGAGGCCCTCCACAAGCCGCCCAGCCCGGTGCGGGTATTCACCCTTATCGGCTGCCTGCTGGGCGCCACGACCGGTTTCGCTTTGACCATCGCCACCTCGCTCCACTATCCGCTCATCACCGGCGGTAAGCCGATCGTGTCAATCCCCCCATTTCTCATCATCGTTTTCGAACTCACTATTCTCTTCGGCGGGCTGTTGACGCTCGGGGGGATGCTGCTCAATGCTCGCTTACCGCGAGTACAGATCGTGCCGGCGTACGATCCGCGCTTCTCGGAGGACCGGTTCGGCCTATGGGTGCGCTGCGAGGCGAGCGATTTCGACACCGTCACGCGCCTGCTCGAAAGCGCGGAAGCGGAGGAGGTCCATCGTGTTGGCGAGTAGGTGGAACGACCAGTGCGGGCCGGTGAAGGAGGTCTGATGCCACAGCACTGGGAAGAGCGGTGGAAGGCATCGCGTCCGATCGCCCCGGCCCTCATCCGGTCCTTTGTCGGCCTGCTGGTCGTCGGCATCGGAACCTTCCTCGTCGGTCTGTTTCTGGATCCAATGCGGGCGTGGCAGATCTACCTGGTGAACTTCCTCTTTTGGGGTGCCCTGGCCCAGGGCGGTGTGGTCTTCGCCGCCATCTACCACGTGGTCGAGGCAAAATGGGGGCTTCCCATTCGACGCCTCGCCGAGGGCATGTCGGCGTTCCTTCCAGTCAGCTTGTTCCTCTTCCTTCCTCTCTATTTCGCATTGGAGCTGTTCTTTGGCCAGATACAGGAACTCAACCCGAGCCGGGGAGCGTGGTTCGATTCGCGATTCATCTTCGTTCGGGGCGGCCTCGGCCTTTCGTCTATGACCGTGTTGAGCCTGCTCTTCGTCTACTATTCCCTTCGACCGGGGGTTGGTGTTGCCCTGGAGCGGGGGTTCCGGCTTCGGCAAGGGCTTTACCGCTGGCTCACCGCGGAATGGCAGGGAGAGCAGATAGAGGTCCATCGGTGCGTGCGGGGCACGGACTTCCTCGCCGCAGGCGTGCTCATCGCCTATCCGATCACCTACAGTTTCATGGCCTTTGACCTGATCATGGCGCTCGACCCGTTCTGGTACAGCTCGCTCTTCGGCGCCTATTACTTCGTGAGTACCTTCTACCTGGGGCTGGCTGGCGTGACCGTAGTGGCCGTGCTGGGCCGATGGTACTTCGATATGCCACCGATCACCACCGCCCATCTCGTGGACCTCGGGAAGCTCCTCTTCGGGTTCAACCTGCTGTACGCCGCGATGCTCTGGTCGCAATACGTTGTTATCTGGTACGGCAACCTTCCCGAAGAAACCCACTTCGTGGTCCTTCGCCTGTGGGAGAACCCCTGGTTCCCGCTCTCCTGGGCGGCCTTGTTTGCTGCCATCTTTATTCCATTCGTGATATTCCTAAGCCGCAAGGCCAAGGAGACCCCCGGGATCATGGTCGCTGTCGGGACGCTGATTGCCGTAGGATTGTGGCTCGAACGGTATGTGTTGGTCGTCCCGTCACTGTGGCATGGGAAGGGAGTCCCCTTCGGCTGGATGGAGATCGGGGTCACTCTTGGATTTCTCGGAGCAGCCGGTTTGAGTTATGTGCTTTTTCTCCAGTACTTCCCGATGCTTCCCGTTGTGAAGGCGTCGGTCGACGGGCCCTTAAGCCATTGAGGGAGGCGAAGTCGTTGAGGAGATGCTTTCAAAGACGGCAGATGAAGTACCTGTGGCGTTCCTTGTGTGGTGCGGCGGGGATTGTCGTGCTTGGGGTCGGCCTTGCCTACGGGTGGCCATGGAGCACCGACATGGATAAACAACCCTCCATTCGGCCTCTGGAAGAGCCGCGGCTCCCGCCACCCGGATCAATCCCGAGGCAAGGAAAAGAGCCGTCGATGAACCGCATGGAAGCCGGGGAGCAGTTGCGCAATCCGATCACTCCTACAGCTGCCTCCGTTGAAAACGGAAAGCGCCTGTTCGAGATCTACTGCGCCCTGTGTCACGGCCCTGATGGGAAAGGCGGTGGCCCCATCGCCACGAAATTCGTCCCCCCTCCCGACCTCACGCTTGACATGTTTCGACAACGCCAGGACGGTTTCATCTACGGAACGATCCGGGATGGCGGGGCCCTCATGCCGGGCCAGGGAGGAGCCATCTCCCCTCGTGAACGGTGGGACATCGTCAACTATCTTCGGCATCTGCAAGGGAAACTGAGATAACGAGATGACGGTGACATTGGCGATTCTTGGGCTCTTCCTGATGGCGGGAGGGGTTGCCGCTCAGCCAGAGCCCGCAGGGACGGCGGCTGCCCGGGGAGAACAGACATATAGGAGCGTCTGCTGGACATGCCACGGTCTGTACGGCCGGGGAGACGGCCCGGCTGCCCAGTATCTCGCAGTCCGCCCTCCCGATCTTACCGACCCGCGGGTGCTGGGGGACAGGTCTGATCACGAGATCGTCCGGCTCCTGACCGAGAGAAAAGATCGTCCCAATGCCGCGCATATGCCCATGGTGACTGTCACCGAGACCCTGAAGGAAGATGCACTCCGTGATGCCATCGCTTACATGCGGACCCTGGCGGTCCCGGGCAAACATGTGAGTGTCCTGGCGGGCAAGGATATTTACAACACCTTCTGTCAGGCGTGTCATGGGTCTCGAGGAGACGGAGAAGGACCTGCCGCCAAGAACCTGGTGGGCGTGAAGCCAAGGGATTTCACAGTCAAGGATTTTGTCGTCGAAGGGCGTGAGGAGGAAATTTCCCAAATCATCTTTCGAGGGGCCGCAAAAGCGTTTCATGGTTCCCCCTACATGCCCGAGTGGAGCACGACATTATCGCGCCAACAGGTCCAGGACGTTATCGAATACCTGAAGACCTTCAAAAGCCGGCCCCAACCGTAATCGCCCCTCTTCTGGCTCGAGCCTCCCCCCCCATTTTTGTATCCCGTGCCTCTGATCCACGGCCTCTATGGGCCCCCGGATTAAGAGATAAGGAAGCAAATTGGGTGGGACACGGGCTGGTCCCGTGTGGCACAGTTGCCCCAGGGGATATCTCCGTACAAAAATGGGCCAGTAGCTCTGATCGGCATCAGGAAAAAGCCTGCCGTGGGACATCTCTGCCCCAATTAATCCTTACGCTATTTACGTCTGCTGCCATCCAATTGAGAAATACCCTTTAAAAACAAATACCTATGACGTGATGGTCTCTCCTTACTCGATGAGCGGGACGTGGCACTGCCCTTGCTCCACGACCCCTCAAACCACGACCGTAGCTTTGGGGTACCTCAGGACGGGAGGACAGGGATGGACCGACACCCGGCAGGTCGCATGCGACAGCTCATCCGCTGCCATCGTATCCTTGACCGTCTCACGAACAGCCGGATCGGATATAACGCCAGCCAGCTTGCCGAGGAACTCGGATATACCCCGAAAACGATCTACCGAGATCTGCGAGCCCTCCGGGAGGCTGGCGTCCAGATCTGGTACCAGGCCCGCTCTCGGCGGTTTCGCCTGGTGAAGAATGGACTGGTCGGGGCACACCTCGGTGAGAGAAGCAACGATCCGATCGAAAGGGACGTCGCCATTGGGGACCTTCGAGTAGGACTGCGGGAGGCCCGGCGGTACCTCGGTGTCCCGCTTCACTCTCTCAAGGAGCTCCTCCGTCGCCAGGAGATCGCGATCGTTCGAAATGGAGGACAAGTACAACTGAAGGTCGGGGATCTGGTCAGGTATAAACACCTCAGGGAACTCGACACACCAGAGCTGAGGGAGAGGTCCAACAATGGTCAACCCGATGCGGAAAGGGTTACCCGGCGGGGGCTGCCCGTACCTCCGTCGGCAGCCTGACGTCACCGGAACTCTGGTCCCGGCGTACTGCCGCGATCCTCTCTCACGGTTCAGCACGGTCCCGGGTTTCTGGGAGTACTGGAACCGCTGTACGACAGCAAAACATATCCGTTGCCCGCTGTATAGACGCCATCGCCGGCGCAGCCACGAGACCGGCCTCAGGCAGGGAATGGAACACCGGACAATGACCCGGTGATCAGCAAGTGCTCGCGGAAGTCACTGGAGGCAAGAGCTGCCATGAATCTGTCACCAGAGCTTGCCGAGAAAATGATCGCTTCCCAGTACGTGTATTCAAACGCCCCGCGTAACGTCTACTGGGAGATGACGATTGCCTGTGATCTTGTCTGTAAACACTGCCGCGCCGAGTCCATTCCCTGCCGCGACCCCCAGGAGCTGACCACGAAAGATGGAAAGGCTCTGATGAGGGATGTCAAGAGTATGGGCAGCATGATGATTCTGACGGGCGGAGATCCCATGAAGCGGGACGATCTGCTTGACCTCATCGCCTACGCCCGGGACATTCGATTGCCTCTCGGAATCACGCCGAGCACGACTCCCACCCTGACCCGAGACATCGTCCGCCAATTTCGAATGCTCGGGGTCGCGGCCATGGGGATCAGCCTTGATGGCCCCAATGCGGAGGTTCACGACACCTTCCGGGGAGTCCCGGGAACCTTCGAACACTCCATCAAAGCCCTCACATGGGCACGGGAATCTCACCTCCAAGTGCAGGTGAACACCACCGTCACCCAGGAAACGCTCCCCCACTTGCCCTCCATGTACCGCCTGTTACGGGACGAGGCATGTCCCCCGGTTCGCCGGTGGACCCTGTTTCTCCTCGTCCCGGTCGGCCGGGGAGCCACCCTGGGCCTCCCTTCGGCCGAGGACGTGGAGAACCTCTTCGCCTGGGTCTACTCTCTCTCCACGAATGCCCCGTTCCACGTGAGCACGGTGGAGGCTCCTCATTATCGACGGTACTGGATTCAACGAAAGCTCGCAGAGGGGATGTCGTTCGAAGAGATCCAGCGACTGGGAAAGCGAATGGGCTTCGGGATCCGTGACGGAAACGGAGTCATCTTTGTCTCCCACAAGGGGGAGGTGTATCCCGCAGGCTTTCTCCCCTCTCCGTTCCTCGGCAACGTTCGCGAGCAGCCGCTGTCCGAAATCTACCGGAACTCACCCTTGCTGATGGCACTCCGGGATATGGATCGCGTAAACGGAAAATGTGGACGCTGCGAATTCCGCTGGATCTGCGGGGGATCGCGCGCGCGGGCCTACGCCGTCACCGGCAACTACTTGGCGGAGGAGCCCCTGTGCGCCTACGAACTCCAGGGAGGGAATGGTGCAAATTAACAGTTGTTCAGAGTGTGGGGCAAAACGGAGTTGCCTGTTGGTCAGCCAGCTCACTCCCGAAGAGATCGAGACCACGAGGGGGATCCGCCACATCCGCAGCTACCTGGCCCGACAGACCCTGTACCACGAGGGGATGCCCGCCTTGGGCATCCACATCCTCTGCTCGGGTCGGGTGAAACTCTCGCGGGGACACGATGACGGACGGCAGCAGATCTTGCGGATTGTGGGTCCGGGAGAGATCTGTGGGGAGGAAGCCCTCTTGGACGGGGCACCCTACACGAATACCGCTGAGGCGCTCGAAACCTGCCAGAGTGCCTTCATGAGACGCGAGGCGTTTCTCGACCTTCTCCAGAATCGGGACCGAATCCTCCTCCCTCTCCTCCGTCACATTTGCCAAGTGTTGATACAGACCCAGGTTCGGCTCACCCATGTGGCCCTCAGTGATGCCCGGACGCGGATGGCTGCGCAACTGTTGGATCTCGCAGAACGCTATGGAGAGCCAGAGTCGAAGGGAACCACCCTTCGCTTGGCCTTGCGTCGGGGCGAACTGGCTGCTCTCGTCGGCGTCAGCCCCGAGACGGCCATGCGGCTCCTGAGCCAATTTCAGCGCGAAGGGCTTCTTGAGGTGCGCGGCCGTCGCCTCACGCTTAAATCCCCGGAGCGACTCCGGGGCCTGCTCTGAGAGGCGAAGAGGGAATGGGGAGGACGAATTAGGAAGGGTCGTCAGTGCCGGAGGATTCGCGCTTTCCGGAGATCCCGAGTTCCTTCATTCGCTTTCGCAGGGTGTTCCGGTTAATCCCCAAAAGCTGAGCGGCCTTGAGCTGATTCCCGCCCGCCCGTTCCAGGGCAGCCTGCAGGAGGGGACGTTCGACCAACGAAAGGACGTGCTCGTACAGCTGCCCCTTCTTCTCCTGGCCTATGCGCCTGAGCTCTGCCCGGACTTCGCGCCCGAGTCCTCCCGGGGTGAGAGCATCTTCGGTCCCTGAAGGGCGAGTCGCGGCCTGCAGGGCTTCAGGTAAGTGTTCCGGGAGGATGAGACGCGTCCGGGACAGGAGACAGGCCCGCTTGATCACATTCTCGAGTTCCCGGACATTGCCGGGCCAATGGTAGCGGAGGAGGCACGTGATGGCTTCCGGGCAGATCTCTTTGTGGTCGTCTCCGGCATACAGCCGGAGGAAATGCGTGATCAGCAGAGGAATATCCTCCCGACGTTCGCGCAGCGGTGGGAGCGAAATGGTCACCACGTTCAACCGGTAAAAGAGGTCCTCCCGGAAGATACCCCGGCTGACCAGAGCCTGGAGGTCCCGGTTGGTCGCGGCCAGAATGCGGACGTCCGCGGTGATGGGAACCTCACCTCCTATCCGCTCAAAGCGCCGTTCCTCGAACACACGAAGGATCTTTGTTTGCAGCGCCGGTTCCATTTCACCAATTTCGTCGAGGAAAACGGTTCCGCCATCCGCCAGCTCGAATTTCCCCCGCCGGGTTGCCAAGGCGCCGGTAAAGGCCCCTTTCTCATGGCCGAAGAGTTCACTCTCAAGCAGGTCTTTGGGGATGGCAGCACAGTTGACCGTCACGAAGGGACCATGGCATCTCGGGCTGTTTTTGTGGATCGCCCGAGCGATGAGCTCCTTGCCGGTTCCACTTTCACCCTCGACGAGGACTGTCGCATCGCTGTCCGCCACCTGCCCCACCAGCTTGAACACCCCTTGCATTTCCGGACTCGTTCCCACGATCTCGTCCAGTTCCTGTCGATCCTTGAGCTGCGCCTTGAGTCGGTTGAGTTCGCGGGTCAGCGTCTGGACTTCTAACGTCCGACGCACCAGCAGGGTGAGTTCCTCAAAATCAAAGGGCTTGGTGATATAGTCGTATGCCCCCCGTTTCATGGCCTCGACGGCTGCCTTAAGACTGCCGAAGGCGGTCATGATGATCACCATCGCTCCGGGATGCCGGTCTCGCAACAGCGAGAGGGCCTCCAGCCCATCCAGGGTAGGCATCTTGATGTCCATGAGCACCAGATCGGCGCTCACCCGCTCGGCCGTGTCGACCGCGGCCTTCCCATCCGCGGCCGTGTAGACGTTGTACCCCGATCGCTCTAGCGCCTTTTTTAGCGTAAAGCGGACACTCTCTTCATCGTCCGCGACGACAATTCTTGCTCGTGCAACCTCTGCCACAGCAATTCCTCAGCAGCTGGGATGCTAGGAGGCTAGTAGCGTCCTAGCCTGACAGCATGTCATTGGTGCGCCAGAGGGAGGAGGACGGTCACTACACATCCTCCTTCCTCCGCATCGGTAATCTCGATGCTTCCCCGGTGATCCCCCATGATCCGATGACAGAGGGCCAGGCCGAGACCCGTCCCCTTCGGCTTGGTTGTAAAGAAGGGATCAAAGAGATGTTGCCGGGCCTCAGGCGAGAGACCGGGACCCTGGTCGATTATCCTCACCACCGCCACGGATAGCCCAAAGCACCGAGGAGAGCGGCGTTCGTAGCCGGTCTCGAGGGTGAGCCCGCCCCCCTTCTCCATTGCCTCAGCCCCGTTCCGAATGAGATTGAGAAAAACCTGCCGGATTTGATCGGGATCGGCAGCGAGAGGGGGAACTTGGGGATCATAGACACGGCGAACCGTGATGCCTTGCCGCATGAGCACCGGTTCCTCGAGAGCCAGGATTTCTTCCATGATCTGGTTGACATTGCACTCCACTACCCGGGGAGGACTGGGTTGGGCAAGAGCAAGCATCCCCTCCACGAGCGAATTCAACCGATCGACCTCACGGATGATAATGTCGGTATATTCCTTCAAGGCAAGAGGGAACGAGGATTCCGCCTCAATGAGCTGTGCAGCCCCCCGGACCCCCATCAGCGGATTGCGGATCTCATGGGCGATGCCCGTCACCAGTGTTCCCAGGGCCGTGAGACGGTCTGCCCGGCGAATCTGCTCTTCCAGTTCTCGAATCCGGGTAAGGTCCCGCAGGAGGAGAACCACGCCTCGGGGCTCTCCGCTCTGGTCAGCCAAGAGGGAGGCGATGGCGCTCACCGAGACCTTGCCCAGGGGTGTGTGCACGCTGGCCTCGTGCTCTGCATGAGCCCGCCCGGTCTCAAAGGCGCGATCGGCGAGGGCGATGAGGGGAGAGGAATCCCCCAAGACGCTCGTGAGAGGCTTGCCGTGGGCCTTCGTGGCCGAGATCCCCAGGAGCTCCTCCGCCGCCGGGTTGAGAGATGTGACCCTCAGCTCGCGGTCGACGACGACCAGCCCATCCTGCAGGCTCCCCAGGAGGTCCTCGTAGTAGGCCTGCATAGTGGTGAAGGCCTGCTGGAGTCTTTCGATCATCTTGTGTTCATGCACCGGCCGTTTCCTCTTGCCTTTTTCGAACCGCCTCGAGGCCATCATACCCTAACCTGTTGCGCCCATACAAGCAACCTGCCCTCGCTGGTATCTTGACAGTCCCGGGGGCTCATGATACAAAGACGAGGCTCCTCGCCCTCACCCGCGAGGTTTGCGCGCTGCTTCTCACGGAACGACGTTCCGCCCCCAGACCGCTAATGACGAGGTCATATGCCTCCCCCTACTCCTTCCTTTAAATCGAAGGAGGCCCTTCAGGCACTCTTCTGCCCGAGTAGCGTCGCCGTGATCGGGGCCTCCACGGCACCGGAGAAACTCGGATATCAGATTTTCAAGAATCTCCTGGACGCAGGCTTCCCCGGCAAGGTCCATCCGATAAATCCCAAGGCACCCGAGATCCTCGGATGCCCGTGTTTTTCGAACATAGACGCTGTTCCCGATCAGGTCGACCTGGCCGTCATCATCATTCCTGCAGCGCTCGTCGCCGACACCATTCGGCGGTGCGGCAGCCGGGGGGTGAAGGGAGCGATCGTGATCAGTGGCGGCTTTAGCGAGACCGGACCCGAGGGAGAAGTGCTGCAAGAGCAAATGGTCCAGGCAGCCCAGGAGGTCAAGGTGGCGGTCATCGGACCCAACTGCCAGGGGATCAATAACCCCCACCACCCCCTCTGCGCCTCTTGGCCCCTCCTCACGCGGCGAGGCCGGGTGGCAATCATCTCCCAAAGCGGGACTGTCGGCGCAGCCCTCATGGACTGGGCTTCCCAGGAAGAGCTGGGAGTTTCTACCTTTGTGAGCCTAGGAAACAGGGCCGATGTGGACGAGGCCGATCTCATTCACTACTTCGCTCAAGATCCCAATACCGATACGATCGCGATCTACATGGAGGGGGTGAAGATCGCTCCCAAGTTCCTCGCAGCCGTCAGGCAATGTCAAAAACCGCTGGTGATTTTGAAGGCGGGACGGACACCCAAGGGACGCAAGGCCGCCGAATCTCATACGCGGTCGCTGGCTGGACGGGACGAGGTGTACGAGGGGGTCTTCCGTCAGTTCAGGATTTACCGCGCGAACGACTTGGAGCAGTTGTACGATTTCAGCAAGGCGCTCTCCTATCTCCCCCGTCTCAAGGGCCCACGGCTTCTGATTGTGACGAGTTCAGGTGGCTCTGCCATCCTCGCCACCGATGTGGCAGAGATGACCGGGCTCGACGTCGCGCCCCTTCCGGATGCGGTGGGCGAAAAACTCCGTGAGGTCCTCCCAAAGCACTGTATTGTCGGCAACCCCTTGGATCTCACTGGGGATGCTACGGCACAGATGTACCGACAGGTGGTGGAAGCGGCCGCCGCGCAGTACGATGCGATCGCCCTGATCTTTGGGGATCCGATTCCTGGAGCGTCAGAGGTGGTCGGTAGGGATCCTCTTCAACTCGTGATTTATCTGGGGGGGGCTGAGGTGGAGCGACAGGAGCGACTCCTCTTTCACCGAAAAGGGATCCCGGTGTTCCCCACGCCTGAACGTGGAATTCAGGCCCTGAGTCAACTGCTCCGATAGCAATCCATCATGACACTGGCCTTGGGCAGAGCCATCCAGGAAGGGCGAAATCTTCTCGAGCCGGAGGCCTACGAACTTCTCGCCGCCTACGGCGTATCGGTCCCTCCTCACCGGTCTGTCAGCTCGGCCGACGAGGCTGAAAAATCAGCCACCGAGATCGGTTACCCGGTGGTCGCCAAGATTGTCTCCCCGGATATCCTCCACAAGACCGAGGCGGGGGGGGTCCTCCTGAATCTTCATGATGCAGCCGCCGTCAGGGCGGCCTACGCGCAGATCACCGATCACGCACGGCAGGGGAAGGCGGCGGTTTGGGGTGTTCTTATCAGCCGAATGGCCTCTCCGGGGACCGAGGTGATCGTTGGTATCACCCAGGACCTCCAATTCGGACCGGTCGTGATGTTTGGCCTGGGAGGCATCTTTGTTGAGGTCTATCAGGATGTCAGCTTCCGGCTCATCCCTCTCGCCGAGCGGGATGCAGCCGCCATGGTCCAAGAGATCAAAGCCGTTCCTCTACTCCACGGCGCGCGGGGAAGAAAACCCGCAGACCTGGGGGCTATCACCGACCTCCTCCTGAAAGTATCACAGATCGCCCAGGAGAACCCGGAGATCGCCGAGATGGATCTGAATCCGGTCCTGGTCTACGAAAAGGGTCTCACCGTCGTGGATGCCCGGGTTCTCCTCCACCAAAGAGCGCCCACCACCTAACCCGACACCGATCACTCACCCACGCCGGGCCTCACCATTGAGGTAATGACCTCTTTTAAGATTCCGGCTCGTTCCTTGAACTCTTTGAGGCGATTGATCTGGGTCACGAGGGCTCGTTCCGCCTCCACCGCTGCGCCGAGAAGGTCGCCGTATTTTTGCAGCGTATCCCGGTACACCTCTTCCTGAACTGTCCGGATTCGCCCTTTCAGCTCCTCGACGTTTTGATGCCGGCCGGTTGCCATCACTTCCTCGCTGACGGTTCGCATCTCCTTTGAAAAATAATCCACAAGAGCCGAGAGTTCAGTCCCCAACGTTTCTACCTTGTGCAATTCAGCCTCTACCATCGCCCCCCTCCTTGCTCGATTTTTCCTCTTGCCTCATCAGCCTCATAGAAACCGGGCAACCCTGGGAGGATACAGCTCCCCTTCGACACTTTTGGAGAAAATGACGCAGACGGTACGCCTGGGTCCTTGGGTCTCAGAGATATCGGGAGCACATATGCGATGAAGGCCCGGCAGGAACAGCCGGGCAAGAACCGCTAGGAGATAAGAACAAATAGTGCAGGCCGGAGTGGGCCTATAAGCCGGGTTCTGTATTCGCCCACAGGCGAACGGTGGTCATCCCTCTGGGTTCCGCATTGCTACGGAGCTCTAGCGGCCTACCCATTCCGCCTGCCTTTCGGCCATGAGAGCGGGCCACTCTCTTCCTCGTCCTCGCTCGATGAGGAACAACCAGGAAGCGGAACCTATTTGGCCTTGCTCCGGGTGGGGTTTGCCAAGCCAGCCCGTCACCGGACTGCTGGTGCGCTCTTACCGCACCTTTTCACCCTTACCCCGCGGGCAGCTCCCTGCAAGAAAAAGGGCTAGAGCTGCTGGCGGGGCGGTATGTTTTCTGTGGCACTTTCCCTGGGGTCACCCCCGGTGGGTGTTACCCACCACCCTGCCCTGTGGAGCCCGGACTTTCCTCCCCGATCAACGATCGGAGCGACCACCCGGCCTACTCCAGCCAGTTGAAATATAGCTATTTCAAGACGACATGGCAAGAAGAGAATCATTCCGCTCACCCAGCGGCATTCTCCGCGGTGGGCGCAGTGCAGTGGTGATCGAGCTGTCCGCTTTTCGGCAGCCGCTTCGAAATCGTCACCGGAAGTGCGGAGACGCTCTTTGGGATGTCTTAAATTTCCGCAACTTCCGACATCAGAGTTTGGTACAGAGGTTGCGACGGTGGGCGTGGACCTCATTCGGATTTCATTATGTAAACCGCATGAGGCGTGCATAGCACGGTTCAATGGTGACGTTTTCTGGAGGAGCCCATGGATCTCAGACACACTACGATCATGATCCACTCGGGCCGGGCCTCTCGCATCCGGCTACTTCAGCTGTCCCATCAAAAAATCCAAGTCGCCCTCTTCCTCGGCATCATCGCCGCATTTGCTCTCGCCTTTCTCCTGTTCCACAATGTCACCCTCAATCTCAAGCAGAGCGAACTCCGACGCCTGCAGCACACCGTCCAGTCGCAGGACAGCCTGTTGGAGGCAACGCTACAGCGATTCGCACGAGAGCTGGGGCGTATGAAAGCCCTGGACAAGGGGGTCCGCCGCTGGGCCGGGATAGAGCCTGGCCAGAGCGAGACGACCGGCACCGCAGTAGGCGGAGGGACCTTGGACCTGCAGCAGGTCTTAACAGAGGGGACGGTCCGGGCCAGCAAGGTCACTATTCCAGAAGGTTCCACGCTCCGGCAGATTGCCGAACTCCTCGCGGTGGAAGGACTCGTGAACGTGAACCGGTTCTTCGAGTTGGCCACGGATCCGTCCGTAGCCAGTTCGTACGTCCCGGAGGCAGAGACACTCGAGGGATTCCTCTTCCCCGACACCTACCACTTCGTTCAGGGACAGGGAGAGGAGACCATCATTGAGGCCATGGTCCACCGGTTCTACCAGGGTTTCCCCATCGAGGATGAACTCCGGGCGGGCCAGCGTGGAACGAGTCTGTATGAGATCGTGACGCTCGCCTCCATCGTTGAAAAAGAGGCGGTGGCCGATCGGGAGAAGCCGATCATCGCAGGGGTCTTTTACAACCGTCTGCACAAGGGCATGCGCCTGCAGGCCGATCCGACCGTTCTCTATGGAAGAAATCGCCGGGGCCGTATTCGTACGCGGGACTTACGCGCAAAACACCCGTATAACACGTATATCCACCATGGTCTCCCCCCCGGACCCATCGCCAGTCCGGGCGCCGCTGCGCTAAAGGCCGTCCTCGAACCCGCCCACGTTGACTATCTCTACTTCGTCTCCAAGAACAACGGGACACATCATTTCTCCAAGACGCTGAAGGAACACAATCGGGCCGTTCGGAAATACCAGTTGAGCGGACGACGGTTCCGTCGGGGACGGAGAGCCAGTTAACCCCGACCCGAAATTCTATTGCCCGGGAACCTCCACAAAGGCTGCCATATCTTGAAGTGCCACGGTGCCCTGCGAGCTTATTTCGGATCGGGGTTAATGCGCTCACCCCAAACCTGGACTTGGACGGGAGTCTTCATTAAAGTAGCAAAGTGAGCGGAAAGGGGGACCCGGATGAAATGGGTGGTAGTGGCAGTCATCGTGGCGTTTTTGCTCCTGGTCCTCTTCCGTTCCTTGCGGGCCCTGACCCTGGGACAGGCCACGATCCATATTGCCCACATGCAGACCAACGAAGACGCCCGACAGGTTGACAACGTCCTCAAGGGGCTTCGCGGAGTGGTCGAGGCCAGGGTCGATCTTGAAGGGCAACGCGTACGGATCACGTACCGAAAAGGGAAAATCGCCGTTGAGGATGTGATGCGGGCACTGCATGGCGCCGGCTACTGATCGCAATGGTCATTCCACGGCCTGCCTCGGACGACGGCCGAGTTGAAAGTGTAGTCAATACTTGGTACAGTAGCGCCACCCCGAACAAGGGGAGCTATCGCATGAAGGTCATCATCCGCCGTCCCCGCCGAGAAGTGGAGATGTCGGGGAGCCGTCGGGTCCGGGACCTGCTGCAGGAGCTGCAGATCAACCCGGAGACGGTTCTCGTCGTCCGGGGAGAGGACCTGCTAACCCCGGATGAGGTCATCAAGGATGAGGAGACCGTCGAGGTGGTCCCGGCCATCTCGGGAGGGTCGACCCATGAAGTGTAAAGTGTGCAGCGAAAAAGCGGTCATCGATATCAGGCGTCATAACGCCGCCTTTTGTAAAGGCTGCTTTATCACGCACTTCGAGCGCCAAGTCCAAAAGACCATCGAAAGTGAGAAGATGCTTTCCAAAGAGGACCGGGTCCTGGTGGCGGTCTCTGGGGGCAAGGACAGCCTGACGCTGTGGGAGGTCCTCCAGCGGATGGGCTACCAGACGACGGGTTACCATATCGTCCTCGGGATCGGGGACTACTCCCCCGCCGCACGGGACAAGGTCGAGGCCTATGCGAAGCAGCATGGGCTCCCCCTCATTGTTACCGATCTCAAAGCAGAGTACGACTTCACGGTCCCGGAATTGGCTCTTCATACGCCTCGCGTCCCCTGCTCGGCCTGTGGCCTCAGCAAACGCTACCTGATGAACTGGACCGCCCTCGAGAAGGGCTTTAGCGTCTTGGTGACCGGACACAACCTGGATGACGTCGCCTCCATGCTTCTCGGCAACCTGTTCCATTGGCACAATGAACAGCTGGCCAGGATGGAACCGTCTCGAGGAGCCACCCACCCAAGATTGGTAAAGACATGCAAGCCCTTGGTGCGCCTCACCGAGCGGGAAATCCTTGCCTACACCATGCTCCGAGGGATCGACTATCACGAAGAGGAGTGCCCCAATGCCGAGGGGGCAACCTCACTGTTGTACAAGGACTTGTTGAACCAGCTCGAGCATGCCTCGCCGGGAGCCAAGCAGAGCTTCTACTTCGGCTTCTTAAAGAAGGGCCGCCCGGTCTTTGCCACTGACGTCAACGGCGGAGACCTGAGGGAGTGTGAGGTCTGCGGCCAGACCACGACCACCGAGGTGTGCGCCTTTTGCCGGATGATGGACCAGGCCCGTCGAACAGCAGCGCGGCGGAGTTCCTAACCCCACTCGTGTCACCATTGAATTTCCCTTACCGCCCACCTTTTGCCCTTTCCGCATGAACGGCTCAGCCTTTGGCCGCTTTTCGCAGTCGGGACGTTGCATTTTTACGCTGCAGGAACATACACTTTCCTCGACATGTTCGCAGACACCAGAAATAACTCTTGGATGCGTTTCCGGATTTTCCGGATCCCGGAAAACTGTGCTACCGTGTATGATGGTCAAGGAATGAAAGCGGCAGCGGGCCATCAGGAGAGCTGGAGCAGAGGAGGATAAGGGATGCTACCGAAGGTGGCCATTGGGCGACACTGTTGTGCGCAGTCGACCAACCTCGAGAACTATAGACCGCTGGTCGGAGATGCCTTGATCGACGAGGTCAAGGGACTCGCCGCTGAACTAAAGGGTGTCCGCATCTGCCACATCAACAGCACCGTGGCAGGCGGGGGTGTCGCGGAACTCCTCGGACGCCACATCCCCCTCCTGCAAGCGCTGGGCATCTCGGCCGACTGGCGATTGATCCACGGCGCACCTGCTTTCTTTCAAGTCACCAAAGGATTTCACAATGCCCTGCAGGGCGGAGCGTTTTCCCTCACCCAAGCGGTGCAAGCCACATATCTCGATCATAATCAGGAAAGTGCCGATCTCTTGGAAACGGACTACGATATCTACATCGTCCACGACCCACAGCCTGCAGCCATCCGCCACTTTGTCCAGGACCCCAAAGCCGTGTGGATCTGGCGCTGTCACATTGATAGCTCAGAACCCAACACACAGGTTTGGGCCTTCCTTCGCCCCTTCATCCAGGAGTACGATGCGGTGGTCTTCACCATGGCAGAGTTCCTCCCGCCGGATCTCCGGGTTGCCCGCGTCGCTTTCATCGCTCCGGTCATTGATCCCCTGAGCACGAAAAACATGGATCTGCCCCAGGAGATCTGTCAGCGAGCCCTGGCCGATTCCGGCCTCGACCTGCACCGCCCCATTCTCCTTCAAGTCTCCCGATTCGACCCCTGGAAGGACCCCCTGGGGGTGATCCGGGTCTATCATCTCGTCAAGGAGGTGAGGCCAGAAGTCCAGTTAGCCCTTATTGGATCCATGGCAGGCGATGATCCGGAGGGGTGGGCACTCCTTGAAATGGTGAACGAGAAGGCGGTCAAGGATCCCGATCTGTATATCTTTACGAATCTCACGGGCGTGGGCAATATGGAGGTCAACGCCTTCCAGCGGGGCGCTGACCTGGTGATCCAGAAATCATTGAAAGAGGGCTTTGGCCTGGTGGTGTCAGAAGCGTTCTGGAAGGGAAAGGCCGTCGTGGCAGGCAGGGCGGGAGGGATCCCCATGCAGTTTCCGCCGGAGTTTCGAGACTACCTCGTCGAGAGCGTGGAAGAGTGCGCCGAGAAGGTCTTGAACCTCATCACCAACCCCGGAGTCCGGGCCGCTTTTGGCCGGGCCGGGCGAGAGCGGGTCCGGCAGGAGTTCCTCCTCCCACGACTTGTCCGGGATGAGCTGGCTTTGATTCGGGACGCGCTGAATGCCGATCTAACGGCCGGGAGCGACTGAGGGTGAGAAAAGGGACCAGGAAACGGCCGCCGCCACAGGCCTAGACGTCGCTGGCGATAATGAAGAGGGGCTGATGAAAGAGCGTTTCGTACTTCGGCCGGAGTCGCTCGACGTTGTAATACTTGTTAATATCGACAACCTTCTTGCGCCCGCTCACCACGTCAATCGGGACGGTGTTGTCGTAGCATCCGTTGCGGAAGCTGACGAGACGCCCCGACGTGCCTGACAGCACCAGGTCCAAGGCGAGGTTACCATAGGCCATAGGCACGATCGAATCGAGCGCATCGGGATCGCCACATCGCACCAGGTAGCCGAGCCGCTGGTTTACGAAGTTGATTTGGCGCCCGCGGTTGAACTTGGGGGAGAGCTCCTTGAGCCGAGCCGCCACCTTGTCGCCGATCCCACCGAGCTTGCGGTGGCCATACTGGTCTTTTTCTTCGCCCTCGAAGGTCATTTCCTCATGCCCTGTCATCACCGCGCCCTCGGATACTAAGACGACGGCGTATTTGCTCGAATGACGATTTCTGTCATAGACGAGGAGCTCGGTTAGGCGCTCGATGTCAAAGGGATGCTCAGGAATCACACAACGGTCGGCCGCCCCCGCCATCGTCGGCAACAGGGCGGTGTAGCCGGCGTACCGCCCGAAGACCTCAATGACGAGGAACCGCTCGTGTGACCCGGCGGTCGTTCGCAGTTTGTGGGTCAACTCGATCGTTCGGGTAACACACGTGCTAAAGCCGATGCAATAGTCGGTCCCGGGAACGTCGTTATCCATCGTCTTGGGGACCCCCACGATCTTGACACCCTCTTCGTGAAGGCGTTGCGCATAACTGAGGGTATCGTCGCCACCGATGGGAATCAGGAAGTCGACACCCAGGAACTCCAGGTTTTTGAGAACGTCCGGGGTGACGTCGTTGATGTTCCCTTCGTACTTGGTCTTCAGGTGGTCGGGGACGAGAATTTTCGGAAGGCGGCTCGGCCGGGTTCGCGAGGTATGGATAAAGGTTCCCCCCGTCCGTCCGGCCCGGTTGACGACTTCTTCAGTCAGGACTTGGACCTGGGCGCTATTGTCGGCCTCCTTGTCCGGAACCAGCTCGACCAGTCCGGCCCAGCCGCGTCGAATTCCGAGTACCCGAAATCCCTCACGCAAGGCGCGAATGGTGATGGCGCGGATGGCTGGATTGAGCCCCGGAACATCACCTCCGCCGGTCAAAATTCCGATCGTGCCTCTGTGCGCTGCCACGCGAGCAATCCTCCTCGACGCCGCGTCAATCGAAGTTCATCTCAGTCCGGCTGTCCATCCAGGAACCGCATCCCTTTTTGCTTTTGCTGCCTTTCAATGGTCCGCGATCAAGAGTGTCTTCCAAGAAGCGCAGTGAGCAACTTCAGTGCCAACGCACCTGAGTCAGTATCCCTCGCCGTGCTAGGCTTGTCAAGCACACCGAAGCCGACCTGGAATGACCTTCGGTAAGCACGAGGGTTCCGGGCAAGGCACGGCATCCCTCAACCTGGACTTCGCACAGGGTCTCGGCTAAAGTGAGCAAGGGCAAGCCCTACGCCCTAGCAGGGGCTTAACGAGCCGGCGGGTGACCGCGTTGACGAGATGCAGAGATGCCTGAACAGCGGAGAGTCGCGTATTTTTCGATGGAGATTGCTCTCGAGGCGGGAATGCCGACCTTCAGCGGGGGTCTCGGCATCCTGGCCGGAGACACCGTTCGCTCTGCCGCTGATCTGAACGTCCCGATGGTCGCAATGACACTCCTGCATCGCAAAGGGTATTTCTACCAGCGGCTCGATGCCAGTGGATCGCAACGCGAGGAGCCCGTGGAATGGATCGTCGATGACTTCCTGGAAGAAACGTCAGCACGGGCGTCCGTGGTGCTCGAGGATCGGACGGTTCACCTCCGGTCCTGGAAATACGAGGTGGTTGGCATTGGCGGATTCAAGGTGCCGGTTTATTTCTTGGATGCCGACCTCGCGGAAAACTCTGCATGGGACAAAACGTTGACGTACTTTCTGTACGGGGGAGATCAGCACTACCGGCTTTGTCAGGAAGTGATCCTCGGCATTGGGGGCATCCGAATGCTCCGTGCCCTTGGGTATGAAAAAATTGAGCGATTTCATATGAACGAAGGCCACGCTAGCCTTCTAACGTTAGAGCTTTTGACCGAGGAGGCCAGAAAAGCCGGCAGACATTCCATCGGCCGAGAGGATATTGAAACGGTGAGAGAAAAATGCATCTTCACGACCCACACTCCCGTTCCCTCCGGGCACGACCAGTTTCCCATGGATCTCGTAAGCCGAGTGCTCAAGTACCGCAAAGGTCTTTTTGACATGAGCGATGCGCTCTCCGCGGACGTGATCCGTCGGGTTCTTCGCCATGACGAACATCTGCTTGACATGGAAAGTATGTTTCGTCCTGAACTCACGCTCAACATGACATACCTGGCTCTCAATCTCAGCCGGTATATCAACGGCGTCGCGAAAAAGCACGGGGAAGTATCGAGACTGATGTTTGCCGGATATACCATTGATTCCATTACGAATGGTGTCCATGCCGCCAACTGGATGGCACCATCCTTCCAGGAGCTCTTCGATCGCTATATCCCCGGATGGCGACAAGACAACTTCAGCCTTCGCTATGCGCTCAACTTCCCCAGACAAGAAGTGTGGCAGGCTCATACGCAGGCCAAAAAACGCCTGATTCATTCTGTCAACCGCGAAGCCAACGTGGGCATGGATGTGGATGTGTTGACGATCGGCTTTGCACGGCGCGCCACGGCGTACAAAAGAGGCGATCTTCTCCTCCAGGATCTGGAGAGACTCAAGAGCATTGCCGCAAACGCCGGCCTGTTTCAGGTGATCTACGCGGGCAAAGCGCATCCCCAGGATTACGGCGGCAAAGAACTCATCAAACGCATCTTTCAGGCCAAAGATTTGCTCAGGCACAATATCAAGATCGCGTATCTTGAGAACTACGATGTGGAACTGGCGAAGATGATGATATCAGGTGTTGACGTGTGGTTGAATACACCCCAGCGACCCCTTGAGGCGTCGGGAACCAGCGGGATGAAAGCGGCGCTGAACGGTATCCCCAGCTTGAGTATTCTGGATGGGTGGTGGATTGAAGGCCACATTGAGGGAATCACAGGCTGGGCCATTGGGGAACACGGACGGGAAAAGGACGGAGAGAATGACCGATCCAAAGATGCCTCCTCACTGTACGACAAACTGGAACAGATCATTATCCCGATGTTCTATCAAGATCGGAATCGCTTTATCGATGTCATGCTCCACGCCATTGCGCTCAATGGCTCGTTCTTCAATACACACCGGATGATCCAACAGTACGTGTTGAAAGCCTATTATTGACGCTATCCCGAAAGAACCAACCATTTTACTCAGAGACCTTTCCGTCAACGTTCCGCTGTGATAGCATGGCCCGGCGGAGGCAGATGATGCGGACTGGACCCTTTGAAGCAGGTGAGAAGGTTCTTTTGATCGATCCGAAGGGCCGCAAGTACCTTCTCACGCTTCGGCCGCACAACAAGTTCTCGAGCCACCTGGGGACCATCTCCCACGACGAGATCATCGGCCGTGAGGAGGGGACAGCGCTGTATTCCTCCGGAGGCGCTACATTCATCGCTTTCCGCCCCACCTTTGCCGAGTATACCCTCAAGATGAAGCGGGGGGCTCAGGTCCTTTACCCGAAGGATATCGCCACGGTCCTGATCTGGGGCGATATCTTTCCCGGCGCCACCGTGGTCGAAGGAGGAGGCGGCTCGGGGGCCCTGACCATCGCTCTGCTGCAGGCCGTGGGAGAAAAGGGGCAGGTCATCACCTATGAGGTCCGGGAAGATTTCCTGCGGCAGGCGAGGGTCAACGTCGAGACCTTCCTCGGAAAGGTTTCGCATTGGGTCACGAAGCTAACGAATATCTACGAGGGCATCGATGAGGTCTCGGTGGATCGCGTCGTCTTAGATCTGCCCGAGGGATGGCGTGCGGTCACGCATGCCGCGAACGCGCTCAGGCCTGGTGGGCTTCTGCTCGTCTTCTTCCCAACAGTTCCCCAACTGCAGGCCATGGCAGACGCCATCGAGCAAGAGCCCCGCTTGAAACTCCAGGAGGTTTTCGAGGTGGTCCACCGTCCCTGGCGAGTTCAGGGACCGAGCGTTCGACCCGAGCTCCGCATGGTCGCCCACACCGGGTTTTTCATGTTAGCGAGAAGATTGGCAGGAGGAGGGTGAGGGAGGGGTGTCAGCTTTCTGGACGCTGGAAGACCTTATTGTAGATCGCGCGAACCCGAGATGTGTGAGCGGCAAAATCTTGGAGAAATCGCTCGCCGGGCGGCCCATCCCCCTCCAGTGCATACCCGAGCCGGCGGGCTAGCTTCTGTAGCTTGGCAGGGGCCTTGGGGATGGTGTTGACTGAGAGATCGGCGACGATCCGAAGCCGGTTCTCTGCCATTCGCAAGAACCGGTAGGATTCGCGCAAGGTCTGGTACTCGTCGGTCGCGAGCATCCCTTCCTGATGAAGGGCATCGAGGGCTTTGTGGGTGTTCGGCTCCCGGAGGGCTACGCGATCTTTGCCCTGAAGCAACTGCAGATACTGCACAATGAACTCAACCTCGACCATCCCCCCCGCACCAAGTTTGAGGTGCAGCCCTGTGCCCCGCTTCACGCGTTCCTCCTCCATCCGGTGGCGCATCACATGGATCCGCTGGCCCAGATCGGCAGGCACCGGTTGCTCATACACGAATGCGTGTATGAGATCTCGGAGGCTTTCCGTGAGCTGCTCGTCTCCCGCCACGACTCGGGCCTTGACGTAGGCCTGTCGCTCCCAGCTTTCAGCCCGCCGCTCGAAATGGTCGCGGAACGCTGCCATCGACTGTGCGAGCGGTCCTTTGCTCCCCCCGGGTCTCAGCCGGCTGTCGACTCGATACGCTGATCCCTCTCTGGTAATGACCGTGAGATTTTTGGTCACGCGATCTGCCAGCTTGCTGAAGAATTCGATGAGGTTCGTGGAGGCCTCCGGCGACGCGACCCGGTCATCGTACACAAAGGCGACGTCCAGGTCGGAGCTGTAGTTCATCTCGGCGCCCCCCAGCTTTCCCAACCCGAGAATGGCGAACCCGCTGTGTTCCATGACATGGTAGCGGGAACCCAGCTCTTCCCACGCCAGTTCCAACGCTCCAGTGAGACAGACCTCTGCCAACCGGGTCAGTTCCGCCTGGGTATCGATGAGGTCCGCTTCCCCCAGCACGTCCCAGGCTCCGATACGCAGCTCTTCCACCTTTTTGAACCGGCGGAGGACATCCAATTTCCCGCTTCCGGGCGGCGGCGCCCGCAAGACCTCCTGCAGCTCCCTGAGCATCTCCCCACGAGACGTCCGATACTTCAGGCTGACGGGGTCGAGGAACAGATCGATGAGTTCGGGATGCTGAATCAGCGTACGGGCGAGGAAGTCGCTCACCCCGAAGAGCCTGAACAGGACGCCCAACGCCTCCGGCTTCTCTGCCAGAATGGAGAGAAAAACCCCCTGGGCCCCGACGGCTGCCACCAGTCGTTCGAAATGATTCAGGGCCATGTCGGGATCGGGGGCATCCCGCAGGGCCTTCATCAGATGCGGTGCCACGTGAGCCAATGCCCAACGCCCCGCCTTACTGTAATGGGCAAAGGGGGGTCCATCCCGTAGGAGCTGAAAATTGCGATAGGCCCGCTCCAGATCCTCGAAGCTGATCTCTTGCAGCCTTTCTCGAATTTCACTGGCGGGGACGCCTCCTTCGAAGAAGAGGGCGATCTCATCCCGCTCCGCGACCCCAGGTGGCGCCTCCGGAGGACTCAACAGGGCGTCGTACACGCGCCGAACCGCGTGGGTGTGCGTCCGGTAGTCTCGCAGAAAGTCTTCCACCGGCTCGGTCGAGATCCGGCTGTGGTATCCCGAGCGTCGGGCCAGGTGAAAGAGCTGTCGTGCATCCTCTGGGAGGGTGTGGGTCTGGCGGTGGTGCAGGATCTGGAGCCGGTGCTCGACCGTCCGGAGAAATACATACGCTTTCACCAACGCAGTGCAATCTTGATCCGAGAGATACCGTCGCTGGGCCAGTCGGTGGAGGACTCTCAGCGTGTTAGGCTCTCGGACCCAGGGGTCGCGCCCCCCATGAAGAAGCTGGAAGGCCTGCACGACGAATTCGATTTCCCGAATGCCCCCAAAACCCCTTTTCACATCGCGGTAAAGCTTCCGTTCCTGCCGGAGGCTCTGCTCGATCCGCGCCTTCATCGCCCGGACCTCCTGAACCGCCGTCTGGTCCAGGTATCTCCGGTAGATAAAGGGAGTAATCATCTGGAGAAACCTCCGGCCCAGCCGTTCATCTCCCGCCACAGGCCGGGCTTTGATCAACGCCTGCCGCTCCCACGTCTGCCCCCACGATTCATAATAGGTTTCGTAGGCATGAAGCGAGAGACACAGATCCCCCTGCCCCCCGCCGGGGCGGAGACGGGTATCGACGCGAAAGACGGAGCCGTCGGGCGTGACCGTCCCGATGCCCCTCACGATCATCTCAGCCAGCTTGGCAAAGTACTCATGGTTCGAGATCCTGCCCTCCCCTCCGTTCGCCCGCCCTCGCACGCCGGTCGTCTCTCCCTCGGCCTCATACACGAAGAGGATGTCGATATCCGAACTATAGTTGAGCTCCTCCCCGCCGAGCTTCCCCATCCCTAAGATACAAAAGGCACCCTCCTGCGCTTGACCTTGCGGCCCGAGCACTTGGGGTGTCCCGTACCGTCGGCCCAGCTCTTTCTGACAGATTTCGTAGGCCGCCTGCAGGGTCACTTCTGCCAAACGGGACAGCTCCTGAGTGATCCCGGCGAGATCTTGATTACCCAAGAGATCCTGAAGGGTGATGCGAAGGACCTCGCGCACCTTGAACCGCCGGAGTGCTTCCCACTTTCGCTCCACGCTCGGAAGGCGATCGGTCATGGACACGAGGTCCCGGGCGAGATCCGCCTTTTGTCCGGGCAACCGGAGGACCCCTGGTTCGAGGAGCCACTCAAAGAGCTGAGGGTGGCGGATCAGCACATCAGAGAGGTACTGGGAACTGCCAAAGACAGTCAGCAAAAGATCCAAGATCTTCTGTGAATCCCCGAGAAGGCTGAGGAGAAAACCCCGATCGATCACGACCCCAGAGAACCGCTCCAGGTTGTTGAGCGCCATATCGGGATCGGGGATATTGGCAAGGGTTTCCAAAATGGCAGGAAGAATGCGGGTGAATGCCTGTCGGTGCAAGGGATGCTGGCCCAGGGATTCTAGGTTCTTCGTGGCCCGGGCAATGTCGGCAATACCGACCTGCTTGAGGTGGTCAGGGAGATCAACTTTTTCCATAGGTTATGCCTAACACAGGCCAAACCATTTGTAAAGGAGATGGGGGGCCTTGGCACGAACCTTGCGATTTACCCGGGCCAGCGACCGGGGTACTGGTGCTTGTCCTAACCCGAGGAGGAAACGATGAGCCTCACCGTGTGTAGCCGGTGTAGTGGGGAGGTTTGGATCGGGTCTATCGAGGCGCCGTGCTGCGAGAAGGAGCTCTTGGTGCGTTGCTGCTCCGGGTGTGGTGTCTTCGACGTCGTGTCGCCGGAGCACGAACAAGAGGCCCGAGAAATTGCCTCCATGCTAGACCACGACATGCACAGGGACGTGCCGTAATTTGGCTAGAATTCGCACCGCTACCGACACACCGCCGACAGGTTACCTCGTAAACTATTGATTTTATGGAAGTCTGGGCCAACCATTATGGCACGAACCTTGCCACATGTATTCGGGCCGAATCATGCTGGAGGATACCACATGGCTTATGATACCCCCATCGGTGGCTACGCACGTCACGACGCGTACTTACCCGTAGAGTGTACTGCTGGAGGGGCGGGAAGGCCCCGCCGAGTGCTCTCCGGCAAGACGCGGTCCGTCGGTGCCGGTGGACTCGAAATCCTGCTGTCCGAATCCCTGCCGCCCGCGACGCCCTTGATCATCCGGATCTTCGGGGGAGACCCCGTCCATGGGTACGTCGCCTGGGTCGACCAAGGCAGATCCAAAGATCCGGGAAGCCCAATCCCCCATGGGGTGACCTTCCAGCAAGCGGTCGATCCAGACCTGGTCCTCCAATGGCTCTATCGTGCCGAACGGCAGTCAAGCGCTCGAGCCCCGGTCCAGTTCCGCATCGAGGTCCACCATCAAGGCGAGGCCGGGCAGGGGACGTGCCTCAATCTCAGCCGGGGTGGCATGTTCATCGCCACCGATCAGCCTGCATCTCCAGGATCGGATGTCTCGCTCTTTTTCACTCTGCCGGGGATGTCCCACCGTTTCTCGATCCTCGCGCGCGTGGTCTGGAACCATGGTAAGGAGACGAGGCTAAGTAGACCACCTGGGATTGGCGTTCAGTTCCTCGACCCGAAGCCCGCGGAGGCTGCCTTGATCGGGTCTGTCGTCGACCGCATCTGCGAGAATCTCCCAACGGGCTGATCATCGGTGCGCAGCTCTCTTGCCTTGCGCAGATTCATTCAATCAGCTCGAGTCCTGCCGACAACGAAACACAGCCTTTCCCCGCTCGATTTCCGATCTCCGCCGGCGCCCCCATTGGCAAGGGGAACAAATCCCGGTATAGTGACAGCTGTCGGCTGCCAGCAGCCAACAGGCTGGAAGGCTAGCAGGCTAGAATGCTAGGAGGCCTTGGTGCTTCTAGCCGTGACTGTTAGCGTCTCCCGAGTTCGGTTTTTCGAGCGTCAAAGCGTTCTAGCATCCTAGCCTGTCAGCCCGGAGGTTGGGCATGTCGCTTGACGGAAAAGTGGCGGTGGTGACGGGCAGCACCCGCGGCATTGGTCTGGCCATTGCCGAGGCCTTGCTTGCTGAGGGGGTTTCAGTCGTTATCTCCTCACGCGGACAGCGGGATGTGGATCGGACGATTGCAGAATGCCGTGGGCGCGGCAAAGGGAAGGTGGCCGGCATCGCCTGCGATGTCCGGGACTGTGACCAGGTCCAGCGACTGATCAACTTCGCAGTCCAGGAGTTCGGAGGCCTGGACATCCTAGTCAACAATGCTGGGGTCGCCCACTTTGCCCCTGTCGCTGATCTCAAATTGGAGGAGTGGCGTGAGATCATCGACACGAATCTCACCGGAGTCTTTTACTGCTGCCACGAGGCCATCTCGCACATGCGTTCCCGTGGGGGTGGCTACATCATCAACATCGGTTCTCTGGCCGGGACAAACGCCCACCCCACGATGGCCGCCTACAACGCCTCGAAGTTTGGTCTCCTCGGTTTCAGCGAGGCCCTCTTTCAGGAAGTCCGGACCGATGGGATCCGAGTCAGCCATATTCTGCCCGGCAGTGTGGAGACCCAGTTCAGTGCCACCGGCACGGACAAATCGGGATGGGCCATCCTGCCCGAACACATCGCGGATACAGTCGTCTATCTGCTCAAGTCGCCGCCCCGCACGATGACCACGCGGATCGAGATGCGACCGACAAGGCCCCGGCGGGGCTGAGCAGGGCGGACGGCACGAGGCGCGGTCAGCGATGAAGCCTCGGCTATCCTATGATTCTGCTCGAAGAGGTCAGTTTCGATGTCATTGTGGCCTGCTGGCTCAGAGCAGAGCTTTCCTCTCCTCGGTTTCGTCCCCGGCTCGTGAAGGCCCTGAGACATTTGCGCACTTCTCCCCGTGTGATTGAGAAACCACGCTTGACCAGTCGCCGGGAAAATTTCCTGCGACAAAGAACGCTCGCGCTGTACCGGGGAGACATCTCAAGAACCTTTCCCTCGGATACCCGGTGGTGGCGAAGTATGATCACTCCCGAAGAATTTCGGAGGCTCCGGGTCATTAACTACCCAACCTGGACCTTCCTCTCGCGCGACTCTGGAAGACTCTCAACGGCGGCGCACGTGATCTCAGGGGAAGCCGTCTCCATCAAGGGGAAGGACCGATTGGCCCGGGAAGCCCATGCGGTGATCACAAACGTGCACGAGATCCGAGATCGGCTGAAGGTGGCCAAGATCCTCAAGCATCAACTCATCTTGATGGGACGGCCCAAGGGGAGGACATGGACGATTCTCGAAGGCAACAAACGAGGGACGGGCCTTTACATGCGATGCTTTCTCGCAAAGGCCGAGCCTTTTCCCCCATGCCTTCACGTCTTGGTCGGTCTCACCGCCAAGCCTTTTCCGTGGCTTCGGGTCCGCTAACACTCATTTTACGAACCGCGCCCATTGCCCCTGGCATGGAGGGAACGTTCAGCGGCGGCGAGATTCTGCTCTACCTCCGGCATGTTGGGATTCACAGCTAAGGCTCTTTTAAAAAGCTCCTGAGCCTTCTGCAACTGGCCCAGGGCCAAACAACAGAGTCCTTCCCCACTCAAGGCACCGAAATGGTAGGCATTTCTGGCGACGGTAGCTTCACAGTCCGCGATCGATTCCGCATACTTCCCCATCAGATAGTAGGCCGTCGCCCGCTTATTATATCCTTCGGCAAATTCGGGGGCCCGCTCAATCACCCGCGTGAAAGTCGCGACCGCCTCCACCCAGGCTTCTCGCTCCAGGGCCTGGATTCCCTCCTGCAGTAACGTATCGATCGCGAGATCACCAGATCGGCACCAGATCTGCCACAGCGAGTGTTCCGCGATGGTTCGCACTCCCCAGTCCTCATCCCGCAGGGCCTGTACCAGGGGCTCCACGGCCCCCGCACCCCCGATCGCCCCCAAGACGTCGGCGGCCTGACGACGTGCTTCCATCCCCCCTTCCTGTAATTGCTTGATGGCGTCATCTTCGGACATCACATCCCCACAATCTGCAGTGACAAGCTAGAATGCTAGGACGCGAGTATGCTGGAAAGTCAGAAAGCTCCGACGGAGTCAATGACGGCCAGTGTCCCCTGCTCGCCCGACCGGCGTCCCAGCGTCCCAGCCTCCTAGCCTACCAGCGGCTGATGGCTGATTGCTGACGGCTGATAAGCTAAAGATTCCGGAGCGCGAGGGACAGGTGCGCCACATGCCGATATACCTCCCGAGCCCCGTGTGCCCTGAAGGCATCTACTGGAAACAGATGGGCGATGCCGATGCCGAAATAGCCGAGCTCCGTGGCCACGGTCACATCTTCGGGGATGCTGGTGAGAAGAAAACTCTGGGCGGCAAAAGTGTCAATCGGCAGCCCAACTGTCTCTGGACAGGCGACCATCTGTCCGCGCCCCCGCGGAGCTCGCTCGGTCCCGATCACCCATCCGAAGAGACCCTTGAGCCCTGCCTCATCGAGTTTGCCCTCCGCGATCCCGAACTCCGTTTCGGACAGTACGAACAGTTGTGTCTCTCGAGAGGCCAGAATCTGCAAGAGCTCCCGAGCGCCTTCCGAGACGACAGGGCGTGAGGCAGCCACAACCTCACGAAATTCTGTGGAAGCCTGAGCCGCCTGTTCCGCTGGACGGCCGTGTTGGGCGAGCAGGCGCACAAGCTTCACCTCCAAAGGAAGCACCTCATGGGCCTGATAGAACCGAAGGGCCTCTTTCGCCGAGATCTGATATCGGTGCTGGAGAAACCGGCCGAACTCCCGCCGGTACAGGATACCCGGGTTGAAGATCACGCCTTCAAGGTCCACGAGCCCGAATCGAAAGTCGAGAATCCGCATCCCCATAATCCCAACGGTAACTGGGAAGCCGGAAGAGATCAACTCCCTTTACACCCACACCGGTGACAGAGGGACGAGATACACTCACGACAGGCGGACCGAACACAAAAAGGGCCCCGCGATTCCGCGGGGCCCTGGAGGGGGAAAGACGGCAGCAACCTACAGATCGTAATACAGGACGAATTCGTAAGGATGGGGACGGAGCCGGACTGGGTCTACTTCTTTCGTTCGCTTGTACCAGAGCCATGTCTCGATGACGTCCTCGGTGAAAACATCCCCCTTCAGGAGAAATTCGTGATCTCGCTCGAGGGCATCCAGCGCCTCCGCTAACGAGCCGGGGACCGCCGGGACCTCCGCGAGCTCTTCGGGCGGCAACTCGTAGATATCCTTGTCGAGTGGGGACCCGGGATCGATCTTATTCTCGATCCCGTCAAGCCCGGCCATAAGCATGGCGGCGAAGGCGAAGTAACCGTTACAGGTGTTATCGGGGAAGCGAACCTCAACGCGCTTTGCCTTGGGGCTCGGGCTGTACATGGGGATCCGTATGCCTGCCGAGCGGTTCCGGCTGGAGTACGCCAGATTCACGGGTGCCTCATACCCCGGCACCAACCGCTTGTACGAGTTAGTCGTCGGGGCAACAAAGGCGCACAGCGCCGGGGCATGGTGGAGGATGCCCCCGATATAATAGAGCGCCAGATCGGACAACCCGGCATAGCCGTGGCCGGCGAAGAGGGGTGTGCCCCCCCGCCAGAGGCTCTGGTGGGTGTGCATGCCGGAGCCGTTATCGCCGAAAAGCGGCTTCGGCATAAATGTGACGGTCTTCCCGTGCTTCCGCGCCACGTTCCTGACAACGTACTTGTACGTCATGAGATTGTCGGCCATCTTCGTGAGGGGGGCAAAGCGCATGTCGATCTCTGCCTGGCCTCCGGTGGCCACTTCGTGGTGCTGCGCTTCCACCTTGATCCCCATCTGCTCCAAAATGAGCACCATCTCGGTCCGGATATCCATGAATTGGTCGGTGGGTGCGACCGGAAAATATCCCTCCTTGTAGCGAGACTTGTAGCCGAGGTTGGGCCCTTCCACCCGTCCCATGTTCCACTGTCCCTCGATGGAGTCCAGAAAATAATATCCGCACTGTGGCTGAAAGTCGAACCGGACGTCGTCAAAGATGAAGAACTCGGGTTCCGGCCCGAAGTACGCCGTATCGGCAACGCCAGTAGCCCTGAGGTAGGCCTCGGCCTTTTGGGCGACGCTGCGGGGATCCCGGGTGTACTGTTCTCGCGTGATCGGGTCCAGGATGTTGCATATCAGGCTGAGCGTGGGGACGGCCGTGAAGGGGTCCATAACGGCCGTCTGTGGATCCGGGAGGACAACCATGTCACTGGCGTGGATCGCTTGCCATCCCCGGATGCTCGACCCATCAAAACCCACTCCTTCCTCAAAGGTGTCCTCGTCGAGGCTGCTGATGGGGACGGTAAAGTGTTGCCACATGCCCGGGAAATCCATGAACTTCAGATCAACCATCCTGGCCCCGTTATCACTGGCGAACTTGATAGCCTCTTTCGGCGTCATGATTCCCCCCAGATTCGCTTACCGTTAACCGACGTCCGATGACCGTTCACCGACGACCGATTACAGAAAGGAAAGCCGGCCGACCTTACGGTCGTCGGTCATCGGTCAACGGTGCACAAAACTAGATGGCTTCTTCGCCCCGCTCTCCCGTCCGGATTCGCACAGCGTCATCACACGGGATGACGAATATTTTTCCGTCGCCGATCCGCCCCGTCTTTGCTGCAGCCTGGATGGTGTCCACAACCTGATCAGACTTGCCATCCGCAACCACTACCTCAACTTTGACTTTGGGAAGAAAATCGATGGTATACTCCGCTCCCCGGTACAGCTCGGTGTGCCCCTTCTGTCGCCCGAACCCTTTCACTTCACTGATTGTCAGTCCCTGGATGCCGATCTCCGCCAGGGCATTTTTCACCTCGTCCAGCTTGAATGGCTTAATGATCGCTTCGATCTTTTTCATCGTCCACTCCCCGATCTTCCGAAAGGTGTCTCCCCGCCCAAAAGCTGGAGGACTCTCTCCGCGCACGGCCTCACCGGCAGGCCGGGGGAGCAAGCCCTATGCCAAGCCCTTTTTCGCATCTGAGAACCTGTAAATCCCTGGAAATTTAATGGGAACCTAGAAACCAGCACATCTGTCTTTCCCTTCTCACCCCCTTCTTTCATGCCCACGGATTAGGCAGATCTCTTGTCCTTGCCCGTTTGATCGGCAGGATCCCAGTAAAGCTGTCAGCGGTCGATTCGATGACCGATCACCGCTAACCGATGACCGTCTCTAGTCGGTCGTCGATCAACGGTCAGTAGTTAGCACGGCATCCCGCAGGTACTGCGCCGCCTCTTCCGGCGGAGTGGGGTTGATGTAGAAACCGGTTCCCCATTCAAAGCCGGCCAGCCGGGTCAGCCTCGGCGTAATCTCGAGGTGCCAGTGGTACTGGACCGGTTCGTCTTCCCGGAGGGGAGCATTGTGCATCACCAAGTTATACGGAGGATCCGACAACAGGCGCTCGATCCGCTGCAAAGTTTCCTTGAGGATGCGGGCAAGGCTCCCGTGTTCCTGTTTCCCGATATGCTCAAAGGCGGTCTCGTGGATACGCGGGACGATCCAGGTCTCAAAGGGGAATCGCGGCGCAAAAGGGGCCATGGCCACGAAATGATCGTTTGCCGAGACCACTCGCCCCCCATGAGTGAGTTCTTGTCGGACGATATCACAATAGACGCAGCGCCCCGTATCAGCATAGTACTGCTTCACCCCGTCCACTTCCTCTTGTACCCGTTTGGGGACGATGGGAGTCGCGATCAGCTGAGAATGCGTGTGCTCCAATGAAGCCCCCGCGGCCTCCCCGTGGTTTTTAAAGATCAAGATATACTGAAATCGGGTATCCTGCTTGAGGTCGAGGATGCGGTCGCGATAGGCCCATAGTACCTCCTCGATCTGTGGCTCCGGCATTCCGGGCAGGGTTTGATCATGGTCGGGGGTTTCGACGATTACCTCGTGTGCACCGATACCGCTCATTTTGTCGTAGATCCCCTCCGTCTGTCGGTTGAGATCCCCCTCATCTATGAGGGCCGGGAACTTGTTGGCGACGACGCGGACGCGCCAGCCCGGGGTGTTTGGGGATCCCCCGTCGCTTCGGTAGACCAAGATCTCAGGAGGGGTTTTCTCTTCATTGCCAGGACAAAAGGGACAGAAGCCGCGCCGCCGGGTGGGGGGCTCCATGTCAAAGTCGGAAGGACGCTTCCCGCGCTCTGTCGAGATGATCACCCAGCGGCTGGTGACCGGATCCTTACGCAGCTCCGGCACGGAGATGCCTCCCTTTACTGAAGTGAACCGAGCAACGTGACGACCGCTTGCTGGACCGCGAGATCGGACCCGTCCACCGTTAGGGTTGCCGCATGGGTCACCCCGTCCCGTGCTCCTGCTTGCAAAGCCGCTTCGAGCATCGCCGCTTCTTCCTCCGGCGTGTGCAAGAGGTGGCGCCCAGTGAGAGCCTGAAGGCAGGCCACCACACCATAGGCTCCCCAATTGGAGATGGAGCTCACGACGAGCGCATCGGTCCCGATGTCACAGCCGATACTCCCGCGGCAGGGACACCGACACCGCCCGGACCGCAGGGGAGGGCTGACCTCGGGACCGAAAAGGAGACCGAAGCCCACCTCATTGCCCCGATCCCCGACTGCCACCGTGAGAATTTGCCGGTCCTTGGCTCCATCGAACAGCCCCCGAACCGACGCATGATGAGCCGAGACATCCCGCCCCCGCATGTCGTGGGTTACCCCCTTGGGGTTCGGACCGAGCTTTTCCACGCTGATGATCGCCCTTGGTTTCAGCTCCTCTAAAAAACGATATCCCGCTTCCTCTTGGGCGCATGGGAACGCCAAGAGAGGGTACTCCACTCCCATCACCTTGAGTGTCGCCCGAAGCGGTTCCAAATTTCTCTCCTCCGAGATCACATAAGGCCGCGCCCCCAAACCCAGGTGAAGGGCCCGCGCCAGCACCGCCGCTCCCAACGGGCCGTCCGTCTCACCGAAGGGAAGCTCCGGAGGAGCCCCTGCGCCCGTGAGGAGGAGTGGCGTATCATCCGACCGGATCTCCTCGGCGAGCCGCGAAGCTGCTCGGAGGGTCAGCGGACCCTTTTGGAGCCGCCGCGCCGCTCGATACAACCGTTGGACATCTCCTCCAGAAGTGCCCCGCGGAACGAGACAGATCTGGTCGGTGACCCCTCCGAGCTTTCCGACGCTCCCCAACGTTTCACCCTCTCACCGCACGGCCACCCGAGCTTGAAGGCGATTGCTGACCTGTCCCCGCTCATCGACGACAAAGACTTCATAGACTCGTGATCCGCCGATTTTCTCTAATTGCTTGTCGGGACCCACCGCCCCTCCTTCAAATCCTCGCGCTTGTGAGCGGAGGACCGGGGCGGAGGGGCGTTCAATGCTGACGGTGATCGTCTCCCTCGCCGTCCCTTCCGTTCGTCCGAGGTACCGGCCCCGGCTGAGCAGCTGATTCTCGAGTCCCGTGGCCACCGTAAAGTCTGTGACCTCTCTTATTACGCCGTAGTAGACGTCCACAATATCTCCATCGATGTCTCGAAAATCAAAGAGTAAGGTTACCTCCCCCCCACTCTCCACCACGGGCGGCTCGATCCGAAAATTGCTGATGCGGGGAACGCCGGGACCAGGCGCGGTAGGCTTGTATTTCGAACAGCCGCCCCAGAGTCCCAGTACAATAACACATCCCACGACGGTCAATCCCCGAGCCGCTTGTCTCATGTGTTCCCCTCCGTCTTCCTCCCGTATCCCCCTCCTCCGGGGGTTCGAATGCTGATGACATCGCCGGCACCGATGCGCATGTGAAACTTGGAACCGAGGACCTCCTCTCCGCTTGAGGTGATGAGAATGCTCTCGCCCGCCTGACCTGCATCTCCGCCGCGCAGCCCATAGGGGCGAAACCGCCGCCGGTCAGAGAGGAGACCGACCGTGGCGTCTGCCAGCAGTTGAAAATCACGGCGGATCCCATCCCCCCCCCGAGATCTCCCCTTCCCTCCTGATCCGCGGCGAATCTCGTAGCAGAGTATCCGAACGGGATAGGCGTGTTCCAAGGCTTCGATCGGAGTATTCCAGGTATTGGTCATATGGGTCTGCACAGCATCCAGGCCGTCTCGCGTCGGCCGTGCTCCCATCCCTCCGGCAATCGTTTCGTAGTAGGCAAAATTGCGCCCGCGTTCCGGATCATACCCTCCGATACTCAAGTTGCTCATGGTCCCGGCGCTAGCTGCAGGGATACGATCGGCTAGAGCCGTGGCTAGGGCTCCCAAGAGCACATCCACGATCCGCTGAGACATCTCGACATTCCCACCGGCCACGGCTGCGGGAGGCATGGCGTTGACGACCGTCCCCGCCGGAGCCACAACGGTCAAAGGGACCATGCATCCTGCATTAGAGGGAATGTCAAAGTCCACGAGACAACGGAACACATAGAAGACGGCCGACAGCGTGACGGCGTAGACCGCGTTGACACTGCCCGCCACCTGTGGCGACGTCCCGGTAAAGTCGATGAGGGCATGATCCCCGCTCACGGTAACCGTCACGGCGATGCGCACAGGCTCGGTCGTGATCCCGTCATCGTCTAGGTAATCTTCAAAGGTATAGCGGCCATCCGGAATTTGGCGAATGGCTTCCCGGGTCATCCGCTCGGCATACGACTTGAGTTCCTCCATATAGTAGATCGTCTTTTCTGTCCCGTACCGGGCGACGATTTCTAAGAGGCGTCTCCTGCCCGTTTCGTTCGCCGCTAGCTGAGCCTCCATGTCCCCCTCCCGCTCGTGGGGAGTCCGGACATTGGCCAAGAGGAGATCAATCACATCCCGTTGCAGCGTCCCCCCTTTCACGAGCGTGACCGGTGGGATCCGAATCCCCTCTTGAAAGACCTCCGTCGCCACCGCCATGGAGCCAGGGGCCATCCCCCCCACGTCAGCGTGGTGCGCCCGGTTGGCGACAAAGAACAGCGGGGACCCCCGTTCGTCCCCGAAGACAGGCGAGATGAGTGTGATATCAGGCAGGTGGGTCCCCCCCCGGTATGGATCGTTCAGGATGATAGTATCCCCAGGGCCCACTGGCCTTCCTTCCATCGCACCCTTCACCGCCAGTGGCATCGACCCCAGGTGAACCGGGATATGGGCCGCCTGGGCGATCATGTCGCCTCCTGCATCGAAGATGGCGCATGAGTAATCGCGGCGCTCCTTGATATTGGGAGAGTGTCCGGTGCGACAGAGCGCAACGCCCATCTCCTCGGCCACCGAGGCGAGAAGATTCTTGAATACTTCGAGCTTGATGGGATCGTAGCTTCCCACGAGCCCCCTCTACACGTCCTGATTTGTGAGGAGGAGATTCCCTTGAGCGTCCACCGAGGCCTCCCACCCTGATGGGATAAGCGTGGTGGCACTCATCTCCACGACCAGCGCCGGCCCACCAATCCGGTTGCCCGCCCGCAACGCCTCTCGGGCGAAGACGGGGGCCTCCACCCAATGATCCTCGAGAAAGATCCGGCGCGCTCCGACGCAGGCCGATGCCGGATCCGCTGAACCCTCGTCCACCCCGGGCAGGGGTGGCTTCTCGACCTCGCCCCTGGCCCGAAGGCGGAGCGTCACGCTTTCGGTCTCCCGCGTAGGATTCGCGTAGCCATAGCTTCTCTGATGCATTTCGTGAAATCGCGTCGCGAAATCCCTTGCGAAGGGCACACGCAGCTCATAGGACTGTCCGAGGTAGCGCATGTCCACGAAAGTTTCCGTCGTGATTAAATGCTCGGGCACCCCCTCATCTTTCATTTCGCGGAGCCCCTGCTCCTTGAGCAGGCTCACGATGGCCTCGAGCTCATCGAACGGCGTCGTGGCTGTTGGCCGCAAAATCGTCTTGGCGTAATCCTTCACCACGTCGGCCACCAACATCCCGTAGGCCGACAGTAGTCCTGCATGCATCGGGACCAACACCCGAGGGATAGAGAGGCAGGCGGCCAGGGAACAGGCATGCAGCCCTCCCGCGCCGCCGAACGAGACTAAACAGAACTCCCGAGGGTCGTAGCCTCGCTCCACGGAAATGACCCGGATCGCCTTTTCCATGACCGCATTGGCCACGGTGATGGTCCCTTCCGCCAGTCGAAGCGGGTCGAGCTTTATCTGGCGGGCAAAATCCGTCATCGCTGCCTCGGCTCGTTCCACCTCGAGCCGCATCTTCCCTCCAAGAAACCGGTCCGGATCGAGTCGTCCCAGGCAGAGGTGCGCATCCGTGACCGTGATCCGGTCTCCCCGACCGTAGCAGACCGGTCCGGGATCGGCCCCCGCGCTTTGCGGGCCGACGCGCAACGCGCCTCCCTCATCGATCCAGACTAACGACCCGCCTCCTGAGCCTACAGTGTGGATATCGAGCAGAGGAACGCGAAGCGGCAGGCCCCCAACGGCGGCCTCGGTCGTCACACTTGGGTCGCCGTCAACCAGAGAGACATCGGTCGAGGTGCCGCCCATGTCGAACGTAATCACTTTCTCAAAGCCCGCGTGCCTCGCGACGGAGGCAGCTCCCACGACGCCCCCTGCCGGACCCGAGAGGATGGTCCGGACCGCCTCCTGGCGAGCCGTCGCCGCAGAGATACTGCCTCCATTGGACTGCATGATCCGGAGACGTCCTTCCCCGACCTCTGCTTCGAGACGGCCGAGGTATCGTTCCATTAAGGGCGAGACGTAGGCATTCACCACGGTAGTCGCGCACCGCTCGTACTCGCGGTACTCTGGCAGAATCCGGTGAGACGCCGAAACCGGTATTCCGAGTGCCACGGTCCGTTGCATGACTCGGGCCTCATGACTCGGGTTGGCATATGAAAAAAGGAAGCAGATGGCGACCGACTCGACCTGCTCTTTGGCCAGGTGGCCTAACAGAGGACCCAGACGCTCGTCATCGAGAGGCTCCAGGACCTGTCCTCGACAGTCCATCCGCTCTCGGATGCCGAAGCGGAGCGAACGGGGAACCAGCACCGTGGAACGCTCAACCATAAAATCGTAGAGGCGGATGCGATCCTGGCGGGCGATCTCAAGCAGATCTTCGAATCCTGCCGTGGTAATCAGGGCGACTTTCGCTCCCCGCCGCTCGAGGAGGGCATTGGTCGCCACGGTGGAGCCATGAACAAGCTGCCATCCTTCCTGTCGAAATGCCTCGTCAGAAAGTCCCTCGAGCACACCCCGGGCCGGGTCGGGTGGAGTGGAAAGCACCTTGCGCGTCCAGAGTCTCCCCTGGGTGACAAAGACGAGATCGGTGAAGGTCCCCCCCACATCCACGCCGATCTTCATCATCTGTCACCCTCGCCAGACGCTTTTCCATCTTCGTCCAGCAGATCGGTGATGAACATATGACCAGGGGCATGGGTGATCATGAGCTCGGGTTTCGCATGCATGGCGACAGCCTGCGGGGTCACACCACAGGCCCAGAAGACCGGATGTTCTCCTGGACGGATCGAGACCGGGTCCCCGAAGTCGGGTTGGCTCAGGTCGACAATGCCAATCGCTTCAGGGTCGGCCAGCTGGACCGGGGCCCCGTGGGCCAGCGGGAAGCGAGCGGTTACCTCGACCGCTCGCGGGATGAGGGAAGCCGGGATCGGACGCATCGAGACCACCAACGGTCCGGAAAAAACACCAGCCGAACGGCACGACCGATTGGTGATGTACATCGACACATTCTTCCCTTCCTCGAGATGCCGGACCGGGACACCCGCCCTTTGAAGCGCAACATCAAAGGTGAAACTACAACCTAAAAGGAAAGCAACCAAGTCGTCCCGCCAAACCCCACGCAGATCGGTCACCTCCTGCGCCAGCTCGCCACCTCTGTACACGCGATATTTCGGGAGATCAGTCCGGAGGTCCGCGCCTGGCGCAACCGCCTTCGTTTCCGCCTCGCCTGGATCGGTGACCTCCAGCAGAGGACAGGGCTTGGGATTACGGTGACAGAAGACGAGGAAGTCGTATGCCAGCGCCTGTGGCAGAATCACCAGGTTGGCTTGCACGTAGCCATCGCAGCAGCCGGCCGTGGGGCCTTGCCACTCGCCGGACCGGATCTTCGCTCGCATTGCCTTCGGATGAAGATGATTGGTGAGGCGCATATTCGCCTATCGGGTCTCTTTGCTCTTGGTGATGAGAATGGTCGTGGTGTAGCGTCGGGTCTGGCCCTGCTCATCAGGGATGACGGAGCCGCCGGGAAAATGATTCACCCGGACCTCGAGCTCTGGTACCGCTGCATCCTTACTTCCCTTCAGGACGAACCGGTACGTCTCCGTCCCGTCGGGATCCTGAGTGCGTTCAGGTGTCTTCCCGGTCCTCGATTCATAAAACCGGGCGACCGAAATGCTCACATCGTTCGAGGCAAAGAGATAGCGCTGAGCCGGCCCTTGGGTGAAGCTTTCCACAAAGGTCGCCTTGGGATAAATGGGGACTCCCAGAGTCTTTTCCGAGGGTCGCCTCTGCGCATGGGCAGATACGCCGAGGAGCAGCACAAGACCGAGAACGGCTGCACATCGTGTGCTGGGACTCATCCCCTCCCCCTTTCTCCATCACCTGTATTTCCCGGGGAAGCCAGAGGTGAGAGGAGATCCCCCCGGCCTCACTGGATATCCCCAAGATAGGAACAGGATGGCTGCGACGCAAACCTTTTTTAGAGGAGGGAAGAGGTCCGAACAAAAAAAGGGGGCGGAGCGTGATTGCCTCCGCACCCCTCGGCTCTCAGCACGGACTACAGGAGTTATCCTAAATTCTCGACCGTCGTCTGAGGTCGCGCCGGTTGCACCGCTGCGGCCTCCCACCACGCCGAGATGCGCTTGGGCTGGGCGACGACCGCCGGCCTCGTGTACACAGTGAAGAGACTCTGGGCACAATCTGCGCAGTAGGCAGTGCCCTCGGGGGCATACGCGCAGGTCGGGCAACAGAACTCGCCACAGTGAAGGCACCCCCACTCTTCTATGATCGACTTGAGTTCGAATCCGCATCCACACATCCGAGGCATCGACTCCTCCTTGGCAATTAATCTTTAGAGCAAAAGTCACGGGCCGCGGTGACCGCCGCGCCCCGAATAAAAAGCCACGGGGCAGCGTCTACCCCGTGGCTCAATCCGCAGGCCCGCAGTGCTACGGGCCGCCCGCCAGGGGGCAGACGCCACGTACACCTACGAGCACAACTCCGATGATCCGATCGAATCCGGCCACCAATGGGCTCCTTGTAATGATCAACTTTAATACCACGTGACGCGTCTTCATGTCAAGTCCTTATTTCTGCTGGGCTCGTCCCCTATCCCGATCCTCGGCGGCCACGCCAACTGCTCATGCGGTCCTCCCCTTGCCGTCACGGGCGATTCCCGGAGACCGGCTTTTGCGCGTAGTTCGCCGCGGCCTTCAGCAAAGCCCCGAACAACTTCAGATGGTGTTGATCCCGGAAGCCCAAACGTTCGGGGTGCCAGTGGACTCCCACGACGAACGGACTCCCGGTGACCTCAATCGCCTCGATCATGCCATCAGGAGAGACTGCACTCACCCTGCAGGTTTGGCCAAGCGCCTTGATCAATTGATGATGGTGACAGTTGACGCGCAGCGATGCTTCGCCAAATATCTCGTGCAAGAGAGTCCCAGGTGTTACGGTCACGGAGGGCATCTCACCCTGTTCCTGCCAGCTCCCATCGTGGAAATCCATGGCCGTATCACAGTACGCCAGGTCTTGATACAGGCTTCCCCCGAGGGCCACCGCGATCAGTTGCATGCCCCGGCAAATGCCCAAGACCGGCATCCCGCGCTCGACGGCCCCCCGCAGAAGTTCGACTTCGAAAAGATCCCGTTTCTCGTCAATGGCCCCGCACTTTTCGAGGACGAACTCTCCGTAAAAGGAGGGATGAATGTCCTCTCCCCCCGAAAAGAGCAGGCCATCAGCAAAATCGAGATATGCCCCAATGAGTTCGCGATCGTATCCCGGAGTGGGCAAGATATAGGGTACCCCGCCACCTTCCACCACCCACCAGGAGTACGATCCTCGGACTCTATCTTCGTGCCCACCCCCCTGCTCCTCAAGGGAGTGCCTCCCGCTCGTGATACAGATGCGCGGCCGCACAGAAGGCGACTCCGGATTGACCTCGTGCCTCTCTCCCCTCACCGCTGCGCTCCTACGCTTCCCTTCATGCCAGCTCCAAAACGGCGTAGTACACGCCCGGCGCGCGCACCGGTGTGTTCTCCCTCCTCAACCGTGATCACGCCGTTCACGAGCACATAATGAATGCCGTCCGGGTACTGGATCGGGTCTTCGTAGCTTGCCCGATCCCTCACCCCCTCGGGATCAAAGAGGACCAGGTCCGCATAGTAGCCAGACGCGACGAGGCCCCGACTAGCCAGCCCAAAGCGACGGCACGGATCGAATGTCATCTTCCGCACTGCGGTGGGAAGCTCAAGCAGGCGCTTTTCGCGAACGTAATACCCCAAGACCCGCGGGAAGGTGCCGAAGGTGCGGGGGTGAGGCCGGCCCCGGCTCAGCGGACCGACATGGGCCCGGGTCCCGCTATCGGAGGCGACCATGACGTAGGGCCGGCTCAAGATCTGCTCAAGGTTCTCTTCAGACATAGTGAAAAAAATGGCGTCGACGCGTGCCTCCTCTTCCGTGAGGAGATCGCACGCAAACTCGATCGGTTCTTTCCCGGCCAACGTGGCCGCCTGATCGACCCGCATTCCTTCGTACCGCCTATTCTCCTCACGAGTCACCTCGGCGATCATGATCTGATCCCATCGCCGTTCAGCCAGTTCCAATCTCAGTCGCTGCCGGACCGCACGATCCCGCAATCGGGAGACCTGATCCTCCCTGCGGCCCTCCAGCACCCACGACGGCATGACGGCCTGCAGCCCCGTGTTCGACGCCGTGTAAGGATAGCGATCAGCGGTCACGTCCTGCCCGAAGGACTGTGCCTCTTCGATGAGGTGGAGGGCTTCCGGCAGTTTTCTCCAGTTTCGCTCGCCGGAAGTCTTGAGGTGGGAAATCTGGAGAGGAATGTGAGCCTGCCGAGCCACATCGAGAATTTCCCGGATCGCCTCCAAGAGCCCGTCCCCTTCGCTCCGCATGTGGCAGGTGAGCACGCCCCCTTCTTCGCGAGTGACGCAAGCCAGCGCCACCAACTCTTCGGGCTCGGCAAAGCAGGCAGGGGCGTACACGAGGCCCGTCGATAGGCCGAGGGCCCCCTCCCGCATTCCCTCGCGGACTGCCTGGATCATTGCCTCCATCTCCTTCATCTCAGGCGGCCGGGCCACTCCCCCCATGGCCGAGCCTCGGATGGTGTTGTGGCCGAGGAGCAGACCAAAGTTGATGGAGAACCGCTCGGCGGTAAGGGTCTGGAAATACTCGTGGACCCCCTGCCATCGGTGGTCGAGGCCAAACAGCTCCCGGTACGTTCGGGCGCGCTCCTCTCTCCACTCCCCCCAGATCGGCGCGGCAGCATAGCCACAGTTGCCCCCGATCTCTGCGGTTACCCCTTGGCGGACCGCGCTCTCCGCGCGCGGATTCAAGAGCAGATAGTAATCGGAGTGGGAGTGGGCGTCCACGAACCCGGGACAGGCGATCAGCCCCTCTGCCCGAATAATTCGCCGCCCTTCGGTTTCAGAGACCTTCCCGACGGCAACGATGCGATCCTCCTTGAGCGCGATGTTCCCGACATAGGCCGGCGAACCGCTCCCATCTACAATCGTTGCACTCGCGATGACTAGATCGAACATGACCGATGACCGTTTACCGATGACGGCTCGACTGATCTCGTCGAAGTCCGACGACGGAGGACTGGTTACCAGGCAAACAAAGCATTTTGATTCGTTTTTCGGGTGCTTCGGCGCCCCCGATATCGGACCGTGTCCACGGGGGAGCCATCAGGGGCCCGTAACGTCGCGGCATCCCCATCGTTATTCCAGATGGGACCACGGGACTGCCAGTAGAGCACGATCTGCTCCTGCGGATCTGTCAGGTCCGTTCCCCGCCCACTCAACAGCAGCACCGAGTAGCCGGGCTTCAAGGTCAGGGCCGGAAAGGTGTAACGGTGGCCATGGCGGTCGGTGACGGTGTAGCCGCCAATGTCCACCGCGTCATCGTCAACGTTCGCGATCCGGACATACTCTCCATTCGGATTGCGGCGATCATTCCCTGGCGCGTTGGCCTTGAGCGAGGTGATCTTCAGAGGCCCGATGATGGACTCCCAGATGCCGCGCCGAGCAGCCCGCGCCTGCCGCTGAAGTTCGAGCAATCGGTCGTAGTGTTTGTGGTTGGGGGGAATCACCAGGAGATGGGCGAGCCCCGCCTCGATGAGCCGCGCATTCACCATTTCCCCATGAACATACACATATGCCAGCAGGCGACTGTACTGATCTTCCCGAGCCTCATCCTCCTCCAGCGTCACCAGCCGCCCTTCCGTCAGCCGTCGATTCAGGGCGGTCGCCATCTCAAAGTACGGCTCATGCCGTTCGGGAGCATTGATGCCTAGATACCGGACCCGCCTGCCATCTTCGAGCACAACCGTGTCCCCGTCGATCACCTGCCGGATTTTGGCTGAGACTGCGACCCCCGGCACAGCCTGCACGAGTACCACGAGCAGCGCAAAGATCGGGACCGCTTTCCATTGATTACAAGAGGGCAATCCTGTCACGGTATTTCTCCTCGAGTCGGCGATTGTGCTCGTCCCCTCCCGGAAGATTGGCACTCAGATACACCGGCGGGGTCAGGCCTTCGACGAGATAGTGTTCCACCACACGGCAGATGAGGCGGTTCATCAAGAAGATTCCAGTGACGGCCGAGGTGGGACCGACCTTGCCCTCCCATCCGGGATAGGCGACAGCGGCATCTCCTGTCTCTCCACCGTTATCCAAGCACAGGTCGGCAACCTCGAAGAGCCGTTTCCCGCTCGGGTGCCGGGCCGGCACCGCCTGGGAATGCACCAGGGACGTCAGGGCAATCACGAAGAGTCCTCGCTGTTTGGCCTCAAGGGCGATCTCGACCGGCACCGCGTTGATCCCGGAGTTCGACACCACAATCAACACTTCCCCGGGTCGCAGGTGGTGACGATCGAGGAGGATTGATGCCATCCCTGAAAGCCGTTCCATCTTGCGGGTCACGGCCGGAGGGGCAAGCGGAGTGAGAAAGGTCTCGTGAATCAGATTGACTGGAACAAGCCCGCCCGCTCGATGAAACGCCTCCTGCGCAACCGCGATGGAATGACCGCTCCCGAAGACGTGCAGAACGCCCTCCTGTTTGAGCGACCCAAAGATCGCCTCCGCGGCCTGCTCTAACGCTGCCCCCTGCGTCTCTTCGATTTGACCGAGGAGTTTGAGCACTGTGGCCGTGTACGGGTGCTGCTTCATGCGCCTCTCATCACGAAAGCCCTGAAAACCCCTTGCCGGGAACGATCTTTCCCAGCGGAACCGCGTGCCTCGCTCCGGTCGCCGCAGGAACGTTTCCCGGCTGTCCAGCAAAGGTCAGATAGGCGAGGACGGCAAAAGCCGTCGCCTCAACCGCCTTGGTCGGATATCCCAGATCATCGCTGGGAAGGACAGGTCGGGGTTGCAACCGCGCCTCGATGGCATGTCTGAGCCAGCGGTTTTGAACACCCCCACCGCACAACACAATCTCGTCCACAGCGTGGCGCGGGAAGATGAAGGTCTCGAGGCTTTTCGCGATCCCCTCCACCGTCAGGGCAGACACCGTCGCCACGAGATCGGCCGGCGGGATTCCCTCACGGTCCGCCCCGACCAGGATTTCGTCCACCATTCGAAGCCCAAACTCTTCCTGACCCGCACTCCGGGGAGGAGGCCGGTGGAAAAAGGGGTGATCTACCAGTCGCCGCAAAAGGGTTTGATGTATCTTTCCCGATGCCGCCCACGCCCCGTCGATATCGTACTCCAAAGATCCACCACTCAGTCGCCGAACGACTCCGTCGATCAGGACATTGCCTGGCCCCGCGTCGAAGGCCGCGATCCCGGCGACAGAGCCATCGGGAGGGAGCAGAGTGAGATTTGAGATGCCCCCGAGATTGACAATCACTCGGCACCGTTCGGGATGTCGAAAAAGCACATAATGGGGATACGGGGTGAGGGGAGCGCCCTCGCCGCCAGCCGCCATGTCCCTGGGCCGAAAGTCGGCCACCGTCGAAAGTCCGGTTCGCTCAACAATGATAGAGGGCTCACCAATCTGCAGGGTCGAGCGGAGCACCAGGTCTCCCTCGACTACCGCGGTCGGAAGATGGCAGACGGTCTGACCGTGGGATCCGATGAGGGCCACATCGGCCGGGGAGAAGCCAGCCAGCTTCACGAGATCAAGAGCCGCTTGCGCGAAAAGCTCCCCGAGCAATACGTTGAGATGACAGACCTCTCGAAGGGCATCAGGATGTGTGGAGAGCCGGAGGATTTGATCTCGAATGCCTGAGGGATAGGAACGGTGCTCAAAGTGAAGCAGCGTGACGTGCGGATGGTGAGCCTCCTCGGTGATCTCCACTAACGCGGCGTCGATCCCGTCCGCCGAGGTCCCGGACATGAGCCCAATGACCTTCAGGGACGCCTCCCTCCTGCAAATTCAGCCTTGACCTGGTCCAGGGCGTCGCGGTCTTTCAGCAGATCAAGGCCGGTGAGGGCCATGGCCCTGGCCGCCAGAAGCATGCCCTCCTCTCCGGCCGCCGAGCCGGAGGCCACGGCAAATTCGGTCATGTGGCAGCTCACCTGGGACCCGCAAATCGTGATGGTGGGCTGAAGGGTGGGAACAACCTGGCTCACATTCCCCACATCGGTGGACCCCAGCTCCCCCTCTTCTGGACCCTGATCGACCTGACCTCCCAGCGCCTCAAGGTTCTGGCGAAAGAGGTGCGCGAGAGTATAGTTGATCCTATGGGGGTGATAGTCATACCCCGCACGCTTGACTTGATATCGGGTCCCGGTCGCATAGGCGGCCGCCTCGAAGCAGCCCAGCACCTTTTGGTAGAGTTCTTCCAGATACTCCATGTCTAACGCCCGGACGTAGAAGAGGGCCGCAGCATAATCCGGGATGATGTTCGGGGCTTTCCCCCCATGCGTGATAATCCCGTGGATCCGGGCATCGGAGCGGACCTGTTGTCGAAGGGCATTGATGTTATTGAAAGTCAGAATGACGGCATCGAGGGCGTTGACCCCGAGATGCGGGACCGCCGCGGCGTGCGCGGCCTTGCCGAAGAACTCTACCGTGACATCACGCATTCCGAGCGCTTTCTTGACGATTTCGGTTCGGTTACTCGGATGGACCAACATCGCTGCATCCACCCACTGAAACACCCCGGACTCCACCAAGGGTATCTTGCCTCCCCCCCTCTCCTCGGCCGGGCATCCCACGAGCAGGACGCGGCCACGCACCTGACCCACGCAAGCTTTCAGGGCCAAGGCGGCCCCGACCGAGCCGGATGCAATGAGATTGTGACCACACGCGTGCCCAATGCCCGGAAGGGCATCGTACTCGGCCAGGAAGGCGATGGTGGGTCCGTCACCCGAAGCGTACGTGGCGGTAAAGGCGGTGGCGAGCCCTGCCGCTCCGCGTTCGACGGAAAAGCCATGCGCTTCCATCGTCCGGGTGAGCAGGTCAGCCGCCTGATACTCCTCAAAGGCGAGTTCGGGATTGGCATGGAGGAACCGGCTGACCTGCAACAGCTCGGGGCTGAGTCGATCGACCTCTGTGACCACCGCCTGCTTCAGCGAATCCAGCATCTGTTACTCCCTGCGATCGATTGCCAGGTCTTTTCTGAAAAACTACCACGAAACGGCTGGAAACACAATGTGGGACAGGCGCGGGACTGGGATGATAGAGCGGAGACGAGTGGTCGAGACTCACTCGTACAGCGAGGCGTCCGGCATCTTCTCTTGAAAGAGACGGATCTGGGGCGAGATGGAAGGCAGGGCGTGGGTATCGGGGGCGGCGTTTACCCGAAAGTTGAGCGGGACGGGACCGGGAACAGGTACCTCCGCGCCGATAAACGGTGAGCTCTCGTCAAGACCGATGGAAAGGCGGGCACCCAGGGGCTCGTAGGGAAGCAGCCCTTCGAGCTGCACGCCGTCCATGCTGGCACTCCCCTGGATCTGCGGAAAGGGGAGGAACGATTGACTCCCCTCCTCCTTGCCCAGAAACTCGGAAGGTTTGAGATGCACTTCGGGTTCCCGATCCACCCGATCCTGGGCAGGATCCCGGGCAAAGAGAAAGGCGGGTAGATCAGGCTGGTCGGTAAGCAGGGGCACCGTTTCTCCCGGCTTCTGGAACGCGCCTTCATACACGTGTTGGCGCAGCATGCGGAGGACTCGCTCTGCGGTTTTCCGATTGAGATTGTAAATCCGCGCCCGAGTCCCCTCAGGGCTCTCGAAGGTGATAACCAGGAGACCCGTTTCCAGCAGGGTGACGCCGTCGGATGCGATTTCGGTGTTGTCTGGATCTTCGTCCAACAGGCTTGGCTTGAGTCGTAGCCCCTCCTGAGCCACGGCTGGATGCTCTTGGAGGAACTGCTTGCTCAACCGCAGCCCCTGATACTGGGGCGCCAACAGCTCCCGGAAACGCCGCCCCGCCTCACGGGCGACTTGTGTCTCCGGATAGTTGCGCAAGATGGCGCCGAGGGTCTCGGCTCGCTGGGCGGGTGGAATCTCGTCGGCTCGTTCGAGTAACATCTCGGCAACCCGCTCTTCCAGCTCGCGGATGTGATCCGGATCAGCCTCCGCCTCCCGATAGTAGTACAGCGCCCGGTCATAGCGATCTTCCTTTTCATACGCCTCGGCGAGCAGCATACACACGTCCCGGTAGTGGGCGTCCTCTCGCGGGTGCTCGCGCAAGTACTGTCCCGCCGCCTCAATGATGGCGCTCCGAGACACGGGATTCCCGGTCAGCACACGGATGCCCCGGAGACCGACGCCGGCAGCAGCCGCTGCGCCTATCGGGATCGCAGCCGGCGTCCCGTAGAGAAGGATGGTGGTGGGACTCTGAGCGACGGCTTGTTTCAGCGTCTCGCTCCCGCCCAAAATGTAACTCAGCGTCTTCCGAACATGTTGATACTCGGCTTCCCGGATGCCAACCAACTGATTATAGTGGGGATCGTCCAAGAGGAGCCTCGCCTGCTCCTGCCGTAACGCGGACCATCCGTTCCCCGCCAGCTCCTCTAGCACTTCGTCTGCTTTTTCCTTCTGGCCCTCGAGTTCGTAGGCAAGGGCCATGACATCCGCGGCGATATCCCTGAGGGAATCTTCGTGATGACGGCTTGCCAGCTTCTGTGCTGCCGCCCGCATCATGGTCGGCTGCCGCCTGGTCGTGGCCAGGAGCAGGGTATAATACAGGGCCTCGTCGGAAGCGCCGGTGAACGAAAGAGACTCCAGTGAACTCCTCAGCGTCTCCGCCTGGCGATCCTGTTGCGCCTGGCGCAACGCCTTTACCATTTCCATTCCAGCTTCTGCTTCGTCGGAGACAGCATCCAGGCCAAGGGCCATTTCGAAGTAGTGTTCAGCCATCCAGAGGTCCCCGGCTTCTAGTGCCGTCTCACCTCGTTCGAGCTGTTTTTCCAGGAGCGCCTCCCGCTTCTTGGCCATGAGCCGGTTCACATCCTGTTTGACCCTTTCGGCTTCAGGGTCCTCGGGATACCGGGCCAAGAACTGTTGGTACAAGACCAGGGCCTTTCGTTCTTCCACGCTCATCCGGTGCAACTCCCCGGAGTGGAGCAGCACATCCACGGCAGAATCGATTGCCGGCGCCATCAGGGGATCCAGGACAAAGCTGGTCAGATTGACCGACCGAAGCACGCGATTCAAGACCTTGCCCACGCGCGCGAAGATACTTTCATGGTAGAGCCCGTCCGCCTGGGTGAGTTCGTCCCGTGCCAGTCGCCACGAGATCACGGCCTCGTTCTCGGGCTCCCGCACGTTGTCCATCGCCGCTTTCTGTGCCTCCAGGAATGTCTCCCGATCAGTCAGCATGCTGTGGTAGAGATCCCGAACCCTTGCACTGAGTCCCGTCACCGGCCGACCTTCCCGCCGCCGCGCCTCATCTTCACGGCGGAGAAAATCGAGATCGGTCCGAAGGGATTCTCCATTCCCCAGGTAGGCAGCGATGATGGCCTTTCGCACCGCATGATCGATCTCATCAGGGTAATAGCGCGGTGGTTCTTTTTCTGTCTCAAAGGGGGAGGAGGGTGAAAGCGGTTCGATAACCGGCCGGCCGTTTGGAGGATGGTTTGCGCCGACCGACGGCGGGCCGAGGGGAAGCAGCAGCACCCACACTCCGATCGCGAGCGCCTGACCCCACGCACCGAGCCGCTCTTTCCCCCTTTGCATTCCGCCTCCTATTGACTTGCGGCCCGAACTTTCGAGACGTACGCTTGCAGTGCCTGGAGCTTCCCCTGGGCCTCGAGCTTCTCCAGAGAACCATCCTTCTGTGCCACGTCGGCATATAGGCGCCAGGCTTTACTCGTCCACTGCGAGAAGTGCTCCCATTGGAATGTCCGGTCCTCCGGTGGATGTGCCCGGGCGTATTCCTTGGCTAAGACTACGTAGAAGTCGGCAAATTCGACCACGTACGCATTCCGGTGTTTACTGACTTCATGCGTCCTGATGAGGGTCTGGTATGCGTCGATCACCAACGTGTTTCCTTCCTTCAAGCGGTGCCGGTTCTCCTCGAGATACTCCACCTTCAGACGGTCCAACCTTTCCGCCTCGATAAGGGCGAGAAATTCGTATGCGCTTCCCCGATACGTCTCCCGAAGTGTCCGCCAGGCCCCTGCCTTTCCCTCGAGGTGCGCCACAAAGGCCGTTGCGTCTCCATCCGCCGTGCCATAGCCCTGGAGGACGCGCTCAAAATCGCTGAGCGCTGCGAGGCTATTTTGGGCCTCCGGCTGCAAGGGGGAGGAGTTCATCTCGGCCACCAGACGGTAGGCGTCGATCGCCTTCCCGTATTCCCGGAGCCGTTCATACGCCATACCTTTGGTATACAGGATGATATCCGTGTAGCGACCCGGATGTTTCTGCGCGTAGTCCTCGAGGCGGATCAGGGTCGCCTTATAGACATTGAGCCCCGCGATGTCCTTGGGGGCCGAGAATCGGTAGAGATCCTCTCGTGAGAAGCGGTGGAAGTCGGTGACGATATCCAGCAGGCTTTCAGACGGGGCATACCGGGGGTCTTTTGCCACGCCCCCCGCACACCCGGCCAACACCAGGGGCAGGAGAATGACGCGACAGACAGCGAGCTGCAGACGCCACCTTCGCCAGCCTATGCGCCCACCCTGCGTTGGTCGAGCACTCTCACGGATCAGTAACCTGGTCAATAATCTGTCCCTCGCTGTCGATCGCGAGAAAACTCCGGCTCTGGCCGACCGTGACAAGGGAAAAGTATCGCTTGGGAGCGGTTTTCGCGAGGTACCAACGGTCCCGGGGTTTTCTCGGCATCACACCCCAGGCACCGTCACCGAGATACAAGACCCCTTTCGGATCGACCTTGCCGGCTCGAATCCGGTGGGTGCGCTTGTAGACGTGCCCATGATGTTCAAAGGCGCCGTCTACGCCAAATTGCTCAAACAGCGGCACCCAGTGCTCACGGATCTTTGCGCTGACGCCGTTGTCGAAGTTCTGCACAGACGGATAGGCCGGCACATGGTAGACCGCAAAGAGGTGGGGCACATCCTGTCGATCGGCCAACGTCCGGCGTAACCAATCCGTTTGCTCGCCATCAATGGCATGGGTGTGTCCCGAATCTAATACCACGAGGCTCAAGTACCGCCCAAAGTCTAAGACTCTGTAACTCCGCTTGTCCGGCAGGGCAAATAAGCTATAGAAATACGGCGCCTCTTCGGGCGTCTGGTTAAAGCCGCCCTTGACCTCGTGGTTGCCGATTGCGACCACTAACGGGATCAGCCGCCCGTCAGACGTCACCATGTATTTCTTCCACCCGGCCAGCCAACGATACCAGCGCCCCACCAATTTCGCTTCACCATTGGCGTAGGCGATGTCGCCGCCAATGACCGTGAACATCGGGTCCTGCTTGGCCACGAGGCGGCAGGTCTCTTCATACCATTCGTCGAACAGGTCGAAGTCGTCCATCGTATCTCCGCCGACGACGAAACGGATGGGCTTGCTCATGTTAGAGGGCATCGTACGGAATGTAAACTGGACCGAATTTTCCCCAAAACGGAACCGGTAATCGGTCCCTGGCTTCAGGCCGGTCAATTCCGCCACGTGCACCATCCGATCGGAATGAGGCATCGGGTGGTGCGAACCTCTGAAAGTGTGCCACACCCCTTCGTCGAGCTGCTGGTACTGCACGACGTCGTCGCGTCCCCCATTGCTATGCCACTGGATCGTCATGGTGGTCGTCGGATCGCGCTGCCAGGTCAAGTAGACTGCAGGCGGATCGAATGGTGCTGCTTCTTTCTCAGAAGCGGGTTTGGGCACCCCGGCTTTCGCACAGGCCAGTGCCAGGGAGGCGGCCCCCACTAGCGCTATGAGCCTTCGCCAGGACTTCTCTGTCCTCACGCGTGACATACCCCTTCCTTGCTCACGTATCCCGCTCAGAGGCGAACCGCGCGATGTCGGTTTACATTAGGCACATGGGACCCCTGATCGCTTCCGGCCTATGTCCGGTCGACCTGCGGTCCCTCGTAGTAATCGAGACCCGAATGATCCAGGACCTCTTCACCCACCAGGATGCGGAGTGTGTTCGTGAGTTTGAGGTGTTGGATGAACAGGTCGTGTTCCGGTTTGAGGTCAGGGCGTGCCATGGGTGCTTTGAAGTAGAACGACAACCATTCTTGAATGCCGGAGAGCCCGGCACGCTGCGCAAGGTCCAGAAAGAGGATCAGATCCAACACGATGGGGGCAGCCAGAATCGAATCCCGGCAGAGGAAATTGAGCTTGATCTGCATGGGGAGACCCAGCCACCCGATGATATCGATGTTATCCCATCCCTCCTTCGCATCTCCCCGTGGCGGATAATACTCGATGCGAACCTTGTGATAATACTGGCCATAGAGATCGGGGTAGAGCTCGGGCTGTAGGATGGCATCCAGCACACCGCTCTTGGTGACCTCCTTGCCCCGAAATGAGCCAGGGTCGTCCAGGACTTCGCCATCTCTGTTCCCGAGAATGTTGGTGGAAAACCATCCCTTGAGCCCCAACATTCTCGCCTTCAGACCAGGGGCGATCACCGTTTTTAACAATGTCTGCCCGGTCTTAAAGTCCTTCCCGGCAATCGGCACGCCTCGTGTGTTTGCGAATTCGATCAGTGCCGGGATGTCGGCCGCCAGATTTGGCGCCCCATTGGCGAACGGGATGCCGCACGCAATGGACGCATAGGCATAGATCATTGAAGGGGAGATCTCTGGGGCGTTGTCCTTCAGCCCGCGTTCGAAGGCATCGAGCGTCTCATGCGTGGGGCCGGTCTCGGAAAAGACCTCGGTCGAACCGCACCAGATCATGACGGCTCGCTGCGCTCCGTGGGCGCGCAGGAACCCCTCAATATCGTGCATGAGTGCCTCGACTAAATCCATCTTCGTGGCGCCGGACTTGATGTGGGTCCCATGCAGTTTTCGGACATATGCCTGGTCAAACACCCCGGGCCACGGCGTGATGGCTTCCAGTTCCTTCTGCACTGGCGTGAGTACTTCGGTCGACAAGACCCCTGCGATCCGGGCCGACTGGTAGGCGTCGTCGGGAAAGATGTCCCACCCCCCGAAGACGAGGTCCTGCAGATCGGCAAGGGGAACCAGCGCCTTGATGGGGATAAAGCGGGGTTGCGTGCGCTTTCCCAGCCGGATCTTTTGCATCTGGGTCAGTGAACCATACGGCTCGCCGAGTCCCTTGTTGATCAGATAGACGCCAGCGATGAGGGTGGTGCTCACCGCCCCCAGGCCCGGCAGCAGGATCCCCAGCTTCCCCTGTGCCGGAGCGATGACTCTGGCCAGTTCAGGATAGAACGAAGTCTGTTCACTCATGATAGCCTCTCTTTCTTCGACGAGGCGTCGCCAGCGGTCCACAACAGGAGGAGGAAGAATAGCGGAGCACCAATGGCCGTCAGGATCAGAAACCATGTGGCCTTTCCGAAGGCTGACAGCAGGACGATACCATAAATAAAGTCTCGGTTCGCCAGAGCGTCCAACAGCCGAGACACGCCTGGCGCCGGTGATCGCACAATCGACGTAAAGAGAGGACCGTCTGAGCGCTTTTCGCGCATCGTATGCCAATAGGCGAACCAGGCCGAGCCCACAGTGCCAGCAACCGCCATGGTTCCCAGCAGCAAGGGCCACGGCGCCTGGACGGCAAGACTCCACCCGACCGCCATGCACGAGAACACCGCAACATGGACTGCGTTATCTCCCCAGAAATCGATCAGACCGCCCCAGCGGGACTCTTGAAACTTCAAGCGGGCCAGCTCGCCATCGCACCCATCCAGGATGGAGTGTGCCAAAAAGAGGAGCGCACCGGTGAGTTGATACGCCGGGCTCGAGGAGAGAAAGAAGGGAGCAGCGAGCAACCCGATCCCAATACTCACGGCGGTCATGGTGTTGGGTGTGATGCGCGTAGACACGAGCCGGCGAGAAATCGCCAGGGAGATCCATCGCTCGAAGTGACGCGACATGAAGCCTTCGGTCTCTTTGACCAGCCCGCGGAGGAGCCAGTCCTCAGCCTTGGCAACATCGCGTGGTCTGGTCAGAGCGAGCATCCCGTGCTGACCAAGCGGCTGGTCTACCGTATTGAAGGACTGCCCGAGGGCGGCGAAGAGGCCTGAAGCCGGAAGGGCACGCGACACAATCGAGGAAATCGTGTGCGAGTCGGCCGCGTCGATCACTGCCACCCCTTCGGCATCGCGATACAGCATCCCGGGCTCGACCGGCATGTTCAAGAGCCTCCGGAACGAATCCGTTTGGGCAAGGACATTCGCCGCGAGGAACACAATACGTCCGGGCGGGAGCGGCTCGATCGTCTCACCAGGAGGAAGCACCGTGGCCGGCACGCCATTAAGCAGACGCCGCATCCCAGCAGGCTCCGCGGTTTGTACTACAATCCGCTCGAACCCCGCACGACGAGCTGCCAACACACTCCGACGTAACAGGGGAAGCCCCAAGAGAACCGTGCGAGGTGAAACCTGCGTGTGTTCACCGGTAGACGGAACGATGAACAAGACACTTCTCGCAGTCGCGCGCTCTTGAGCGTTGTGGCTTGCTGTCGTCACGCCGACGAATTCAACCTTGCCCATCCCCATCATCGTGCTGCAATCAGCGGTAACGGCCCAGGGACTGGAAGCCATGCTCCGTCTTGCCGACTGGAGTCTTGGGCCAACGCCTCCAAGGTGACACAGAGAGAGGCCTCCACCACACTTTGCCCCTTGACGGTCGCGCCACCGGTCACCTCTGCTACGAAGTCGTTTGCCACCCCCTGGAACCAGTCAGGGTGATGGGAGCCGGTCGATAAGGCAGGAGGACACACCCATCGCTGCTCGCCCACCTGGGAATTCAATGGGGTCAGCACCACGGTGTCGTCCTCGATACGCAGCATCCCCCGGCTGCCTTCCAGGCTGGCCCAGTTCCGTCTCTCCGTGGAAGCCCACGTGACAAAGACTTCCGCCGTCGCACTGGAAAACGCGAGCCGAACCGTCGCGGTGTCCTCGATCGGCCACTCCGTGTACCGCCGCCTTTCCAGTCGCGCGCTGATCTGATCCGGCACCTGGCCCATCCATGCGTACAGGACATAGAACGCATGCCACCCATGGTCCATCAGGACCCCGCCTCCGGCCACGGCGGGGTCGACGCGCCAATTTCCATCCTGGGCTTCGACGGCCGTCGCAGGCTTCGCGCGAAGGGTCTGCCAGGTGCATCGCTGGATTTCGCCGATCGATTCCTGCCGGAGAAGCTCAGACACTTTCCGGATGAGAGGCGCCTGATGCCAGTTGTGCACCGTGGACAGCACGCGGTCATTCTTGGCCAGAAGTTCGGCCACAGCATCCAGGTCTTCTCGCCGACTCACCAACGGCTTTTCGCAGAGGATATGCAAGCCATGCTGCAGCGCAGTCCGAATCAGCGCTGCATGCGTCGCGGGCGGTGTACAGATATCCACGAAGTCAACCACCTCGCCGACGAGCAGCGCATCCAGGGATTCGTACCAGCGGGCCCGAGGCAGATGTTTCTGCAGTTCTTGCCGCCGTGCCGAGCACGTATCAGCCGCAGCGACAATTTCAATATCCGGTCGCTCCAACCATCCCGGCAGGTGCCCGTGGACCGCCACATTTCCCAGCCCAATAATTGCTCCCCGCAAGGTCATACTATCCAAGTCGCCATGCCTTGGCGACCGCCGCCATGGCCTCATCCAGGATGGCCAACCCCTCCAATGCGGTGCCTTCTTTGATAATCAACGGTGGATTGAGGCGAATGACGGGTGAATAACACATGGCCACCAGACCCCGTCGCAGGCACTCCTGAAAGAGCGCCCGCGTCACCTCCGTCGGGAGGAGCTCCTTCGTTACACGATCCTTAACCAGCTCCATCCCGAGCATCAGCCCTTTGCCGCGCACATCTCCCACAAACCGGTATTTCTCTTTCAGCGCCTCGAGCCTCGCCAGCATGACCGCCCCGACGCGCTCTGCATTTGTTACAAGGTCCTCTTTCAGAATAATTTCCAGCGAAGCGAGGCCAGCGGCAGCGCCCAGCGGATTCCCGCCATAACTCGAGGAGCTGCCGCTGGGATTGGCAAATGGTTTCGCCCGCGTCAGTTCGTCCGTCGAGATGATCCCACTAATAGGAAAGCCGCCCCCCATGCCTTTGCCGACCGCCATAACATCGGGCACGACGCCGTCATGATCGCATCCCCACATTTTCCCGGTCCGTCCGAACCCGGTCAGCAACTCATCCGCAATGAGCAGCGCATCGTGTTCCTTGGCAATCGCCTGTACCGCCCTGAGAAAGCCGTCCGGTGGGATGACATTCCCGGACGTCCCTTGCATCGGCTCGATGACGATTGCTGCGATTTCGCCCTGCGTCTGGTAGCGAATGAGGTGGCGAAGGTGTTCCGCGCAGGCAATGCCACAATCCGGATAGGTCAAATGCAACGGACACCTGTAGCAGTGGGCATACGGAGACAGGTAGAGTCCCGGCATAAACGGCCCCAAATGTTGCTTGAAGTCGTCTCCCAGGAGTCCCAACACCCCGCCGGTCTTGCCATGAAATCCTCCCCAGAACCCGACAAACTCAAACTTGCGCGTCGCCGACTTGGCCAGCCGGAAGGCCGCCTCCACCGCCTCGGCCCCCCCCGAAAACAGCTGGATACGGGAGAGCCCTTCCGGGGTGACTGAGGCAAGGAGCTCGAGGAACCGGTTCCGCGTGTCCGTTGTAAAACTGCCAAAGGTCAGGCGTTCGACCTGCCGTCGTAATGCATCGACATAGTGCGGATGACAGTGCCCCACACTGCCGACACCAATCCCGGCGATGAAATCGATGTACTCGTTCCCATCCTCGTCGATCAGGGTGCAGCCTTTCCCCCGAGCCATCGCCAACTCTGAGTAGAGCGCGATGGACTGAAGCCCAGGGGCCATGTGTCGCTGTTCCTGCTCGACAATGTGGAGTGAGCGGGGCCCTGGTACCTTCCGACTCATCGGACCGATCCTCTGCTGAACCGGGCCTCCAGGTACGAGGCAATCCGCGCCGACGCCTCATCGCGGTATAACGCAAAGCTCGGCCAGGCATTCAGATCAATCAACATGACTGCTCCCTCTTTCGTCGCGATGGCATCGCCGCCGTAGACCTCAAGACCCAGGGCCGCCGCCGCCTGTTGGACGAACGCGGCCAGCACCTGGGTATCGAAGGGGTACCTGGCTAACTGCTGCTCCTTATGGTAGAACCATTGAAACCATGGCTGGTATCCCGGAACGTGGCCAGGATCCCCGACGCCGTAAAATTTGATCAGGTCGCCGATGATATTGGGCTGGATCACCGCTTGCGGAATCCCGCGCTGGGCGAGATTCTGGAGGGCTTCCTGAGCCGCGGCTCGGGTCGGCGCAAAGACCACGTCACCCGCCTGAGTATTGTGAACATCGGCTCGTTTGACCCAGACCGGTTCAGCGACCTGAGGGTCTGCCGCTGCCGTCGAGACAAACACGCTCCGCGGAAAGGGAATGGCGGCTTGCTCAATGAGAGGGATCATGCGGTCCCGGTACGTATTGAGCACCGCCGATGGACTATTCACCTGAAGGACGCCCCGCGCTTCATACCGGGAAAGTAAACGGAGGACCGCGGGGCGCTCACACATCAGAAAGATGAATGCCGGAGGCTGATCGTCTGTCTCGCTCACCTCGTCCGGGTTTTTCAGGCTCACCTGGAATCCCCGAGCTTCCAGATGCTTTCCCGTCAGCCGAAGGATTTCCGCATCATCAAACTCCCGTCCGGGCGAATGGGTCTGCTCCCGAAAAATTCCCAAGCACCACAGATCGCTCACCGCGGCTCTCCCGACGCACGCTGCTGCGGCTGCCCTGCGCGGCTGGCCAGCATTTCAGCCAGGGAGATATCCTCGCCCCGATCGACATCCACCACGGCCGGCAGGATGACCCCGTATACGGGCTCTCCCAGATTCAGCAGCCAGACCAGGAACTCCCGCAGCCTTTTCACTCCGAGCGGAGGGGACATACGCCGTACCCGTTCGGGAACGAGATACATCCCCGCCGTGACGACATCCCCGGCGTCCTCGCCGAGGTATGTAACGCGACCAGACGGGTCCAACCTCACCCACAGTGGGCGCTCGTCATCCGCAAACGGTGTCACCGCCAGGACAGTCGCGTCAGGGGGAAACCGCTCAGCCGTTCGCATAAACGTGACAAACGCCTCTGGAGGACACCAGGCATCCACCGTGGAAATCAGGGCCCGGTCCAAGCCCAGTCGACTGCCCACTTCCAAGAAACTTTCAAGCGACGAGTCTGTCGTCTTTACGATGATCTCGAGGTCGAGATGGGGGAAGTGCGACCGTATCCAGTCTTCACACTCGCGTGCCTGTTCGTTGACGATGATGACCAAAGCAGAGGTCCCGGCAGCCAAAAAGTTTCGGATGACGTGTTCGATCAACGGCATTCCGGCCACGGGGACCAGAGGCTTCGGCATCGTCCAGCCGGCCTGTCGCAGGCGGACACCTGCCCCCGCCGCAATGATTCCCCCCTTTACCATCGGTTCACCGTTCATAACAAGAACTCCCGCAGTCCCTCCAGGGTATGGACCACCGGGTCGTTCGGACAGCACGCCGCTGCCGCCGGAGATGCCTCGGGCGTCAGCCAGACATGCGCCATTCCAACGCCGCGCGCACCCGCCATGTCGCGGTGCAAGGAATCTCCGACAAAAACCGCCTCGGTTGGCTCAGCTTTCAACGCCGCCAACGCGAGCAAAAAGATCTGCGGATCCGGCTTGGTGTATCCGACCTGAGCGGAGTCCACCGTGACCATCAGGAATCGGCTGAGCCCCACCTCATCGCACACCGTGGCGAGGTTGCCATAGAAGTTCGAGACGATCCCCAGCCGATACCGGTGGCTGATCTCACCCAAGAGTTGCACGCTCGCCGAGAGTCGCTCCTGCGCTTCATCCAGGAAACGCTTGGCGACCCGTTCACCAAGCATGAGATCCCGCAAGCCGAGACCGTGGGTTACATCCTGGGCAAGTCGCGTTACCGTATCCCGCAGCGAGACGGTGGCAGGAATGACGCCCACGAGCGCATCATCGGCTCTATAGAAGACCGGATCGAATTGCTCGGAGGAAAGCTCGACCCCTTCATCCCGGTACAACCGAAAGAAGCGTTCCTTCCAGGGGGTGCCGTTGGCATCTAATGTGCCGCCAAAGTCGAACAGGACCGAGGTCCACGCGCTCTTATCCACGGTCGACCGTGAGCTCTGCAACCCTCGACTCATCTTCATGTAACGCTTTCGTGCTTGATGGCTCTTTGAGCCATGGCCAACCAAGGCGGGTGCCGTACCGCTTCAACAGCACCACCATCCCCGGCACAATCCAGATAAGCTCCCGTCCCCGGCGCACCAGGCTATAGGCCATGCCTTGGGCAGCTGGCAGGCCGAGAAGCATAAACACCCCAACCCGTGCGCCTTCTGCGCTGCCGACCCGCCCCGGGATGAATACGAGCAGGCTGTTGAGGACCATCGCGACCGTCTCGACGGCCACCGCCGTCATCCACCCGGCTGTCGGGGTCAGGAGACGCAGAATCACATAGGTTTCCACGAGCCCCCCGCACCATCCAACCAGGCACCAGCCTGTGGCGGCAGCGAACCAGCGGCTCTGCTTGCTACTATAGAAGGTCTGGATGTTGGCATCAAGCGCTTCTGCCACTGGATAATAGGCCTGCAGTCGGGAAGACAGGGGTTTCCAGCGCGCCAACCGATGGAGGATTGGTAAAAAGGTACCTCTCCGCAGCGCCCATGCCATCAGAACAACAGCCACGCCCATTCCAACCAGGAGTGCTAAGGCGGCCAGCTCGACCGCAGTCGGCAGATCAAATTGCGACAGGCAGACCACCATGCCCGCGGTCAGAAACAGCCATTGCGACAACAGCTCGGCGTGCTTGTGGACCGTGATCGAGGCAAGGGCTTGGTTCAGTCCCAGGCTCTCGCGGGACAGATCGGCTCTCACCGGTTCTCCCGCAATATTGCCTGAGGGGATCAAGTAGTTGATAGTATGACTCGCAAGGTACACGCCAAAGAGACTCATGAATTTCGAACGCCGCACCTGTGGATCAATGAGCACCCACCATCCGGCCGTAAAGGCGAGTTCGGCACAGACATAGAAGGCCGCCAGGGCGACAAACCACCCCCCGATTGCTGACAGGTTCGTTTGAATAGCCGACCACCCGACTGCCCAGAGCATCCAGGCGATCAGGCCGATACCGGCTAACACCAGCGCGACGTTCCCCGCCTGCTTCAGCACCTTTCGCTTACGCACGTGTCGAGGTTCCATGATGCACCGGCTACTTTTCTCCTAGCTCCCGGACCGTTGGGGTGTTTCCGTCGCGGAAAGGCAATGCCGTCATAGAGCGGCGTCGTTTGGTAGGCCGGGGGACTCGCCGCCTGGAAAGACGGCTGTGAAGTGGTCCTGAGATCCGGCCTGCAGTGGCCGTTATCACAGGTAATTATACACACCGGCCGTCGTGAGGGAAAACACAATCAGGCTTGGCTTTTTGACAGAGCCTCTCGGTACACACCGAGGGCCCAGAGGGGGAAATAGACCGGGTAGAGGTGGTACTTGAGGAAGAAGACGCGCGGAAAGCCGGTCCCGTTCCAGAAGGGATCATCCCAGGAGCCGTCGGCACGCTGGGTTTCGAGGAGATAGCGAATTCCCCTGGTCACGGCCGGGCTCGTCGCCTCTCCCGCCGCGAGCAGTCCGAGCAGTGCCCAGGCGGTCTGGCTGGGCATGCTTTCCCCTCTTCCTGCAAGGGCGGGATCCGTGTAACTCAAAAGGGTCTCCCCCCACCCGCCGTCCGGATTTTGGTGGTCTTGCAACCATCGAACGGCCCGTCGGACGTACGGGGCCTTCATATCCTCACCGATCGCCTGGAGGCCCCGGAGGACCGACCAGGTTCCATAGATATAATTGGCGCCCCAGCGGCCGTACCACGACCCATCCGGACACTGGGTTGCCTTGATGAATGCCAACGCCCTGGCCGCCTGGGGATGTGCGGCCGTCTCGCCGTAGGTACCGAGCGTCTCGATCCCCCGTCCAGCCAAGTCTTCGGTGGGCGGATCAAGTAACGCCCCATGGTCAGCAAAGGGGATGTTATTGAGGATGAGACGGTTGTTCTCCGCATCGAAAGAGCCCCATCCGCCACTCTCGGATTGCATGCCGAGAAACCAGGCGAGGCCCACATCGAGGACCTGTCGAATGTCGGCCCGATCCGGTAACCGGACCTTCTTCAGGGCCATTAGCACCACAGCGGTGTCATCGGTGTCCGGATAGAAGTCGTTCCGGAATTGGAATGGCCATCCGCCTGGAGGGAGATGCGGCCGCTTCACCTGCCAGTCACCACGTCGCAGGACCTGCCCCTGCAGTAACCACGCCGCGGCCTTGAGAAGTGCGGGGTGGTTTCGGGGGAGGCCAGACTCCACGAGGGCGTTCATTGCCAGGGACGTATCCCAGAAGGGAGAAAGGCAGGGTTGCATGCGGAACGTGTCGACATCCTCGATCCCGAGCTGTTCAATCTCTTTCCACCCTTCGGCCATCTTGGGGTGGTCCTCAGAGTACCCCAGCGTGTGCAGAGCCATCACTGCATTGGCCATCGCCGGATAGATCCCGCCTAAGCCTCCGGGCCCCATCCGCGTCAGTGTCCAGGCTAACGCCCGCTGACGCGCCCGAGCCCGGAAGGGGCGTGGGCCCCATCGCTCTAAACTCGGGAGCAGCCTATCCAACCCGATGAAAAAGTTCTTCCATGAGAGAAGCTGGTCGCTGAGCGGGAATCGCAGATCGGCCTCGGCTCGGGACGGGACGTAGAGCTCATCGATGCCCGCCGATTCCGGGATGCGGCAGACCGGCTTTAGGTCCATAAGGATGAGGAGGGGGACGATGACCGTTCTGGACCAATACGAGACCTCATAGAGGTTGAAGTAGGACTGGCGTGGGAGCAGCATGATCTCGATCGGCATCGCCGGGACCCCCCGCCAGTCGTACTGTCCAAACAGGGCCAGAGCGATTTTGGTAAAGACATTGGCCTTGGTGACTCCGCCTTTGGCTCGGATATTTTCCCGGGCCTTGACCATGAAGGGCTCGTCGGGATGGTGCCCGATGAGTTTCAAGGCGAAGTAGGCCTTGATGGTCGCACTGATATCGCAGGGGCTTCCCGGAAACAGGTACCAACCGCCATCGGGCAGTTGCTTGCTCCGGAGATAATTGGCGGCCTTTCGATCCCGAGCTTCATCCACCCGCCCCACGAAGCGATGCAGTATGATGTACTCGGAGGTTATGGTGGTGTCTGGCTCCAGTTCACCCAGCCAATACCCCAACGGATGCTGGATGCCCAAGAGATACTCCTGCGCCCGGTGCGTGGCCTTTTCCATTACGTCGAATGTGGGGGCGTCTCCAATCGTCGAAGATGTCAATTCGCTCTCTCCTTCTTTCTGGTCCTTCTCGCGGGACTTATATCGTCATTCCAAGAAAAACGAAGCCCCGATGATGAACATACTCGAGTCGATGCCATCGTTCGGCATCCGCGTGTCGGCATTCGAAATATGAAACCACCGCCACTCGCCGGTCAGGGCCGTCCGTTCAGAGACAAAGTAATGAAAGCCCAATCCGGCTTGGGGCGAAAAATTGAAGCCATCCCGTTGTCCGTCCACATCAAAGTCCAAACCGAGAAGGCCGCCCCCGGCCTCTATAAAGGGGATGAATGTGCCGTTGGGGAGGAAATTGTATCGGAACAGGATGGCAAATCCCCCCCCGAACCCGCTCTTGGGCTCCGTCTCGAAGAGAAACTGTCCTTCCGCCAGCAGCTCAAAGTTGCCCCGGTACCAGGCGCCCTCCCCCCCCAGCGGGTCTGTGATGCCGATACCCCACCGCGGAGCCAGAAAGACATATTGGACGTCCTCAATCTCAGGGGTCCTCCCTCCGACGGGGAGGGGAATGGCATATCCGACCGCGAGGGCAATCTCCTGCTTGCCGGATCCGAACAGCTCTGCCGGGGCGGCCGCGCCTTCCTGCGTCGTAAGTGACTCCGGACCATCACCCGCTGCCCAACTCTGCCCTGGAAGAAGAAGGAGGATCCCCAGCGCCATTGCCAAGAGAAGGGATCTGTACGGCTGTCGCATGCGTCCTCCAGTTGAAGTGAAAAGACGGACTCATTCCTCCTTCTGCTTGGCGCGCATCTTCTTCACCAACGCATCGAACGAGCTCGTTTGGATGATCCGGTTGAACTGTGACTGATAATTGGAGACAATACTGACCCCGTCAATGACCACATCGAAGAGCTCCCAGCGACCGCCGCGACGCTGCAGTTGATAATCGACCGGCAGGCGATCGCCCCGCTGGTCCACGAGAATCGTGTTGACCACGGCGTCTGTCCCGTTCACCGATTCTCCCGAGTACATGATTTGCTGGTCAGAAAGCGATTGCAGGACCATCCGGCTATAGGAGCGTTCAAAGAGTTCCCCAAAGAGGGCAACGAATTCTTGGCGTTGCTTCAGGGTCAGTTTCTCCCAGTGGGTATTCAGGGATCGCTCGGCCATTTCCGGGTAGTTAAAGCGGTCCGCAATCAGCTTCCGCACTGCCTGCTTTCGCGCCACGTCTTTTTCCGGACCCTGCAAGGCAGGATCATTGAGAATGCTGAGCGCCGTCTCCAGGGTATCCCGGACCTGCTCGACGGGCTGCCCCTCACGCGCTTCGAGCGAGAGCGGAAGAGCCAGGCACAGGATCCCGAGCCAGAAGACGCGGCAGATCCACAGATGATATTGTTGACGTGCTCTGCTCACTGGTATGCCTCCGTTGGATTTTTCATTACTGCTCCCCCCGTCGGGGTGGCTGCCAGGACCCCTTGGAATACACGATCGCTTGGGGCACCTCCGGCACTGCTTCGGTCTTTCTCATGCCGTAGAGGCTCCACAGCAGGGCCGGCAGCAACGTGAGCGAAGCCAGCAAGATGCTCCCCACCCCCACCGACAAGAGGAAGCCAAGGCTGAAGATCCCCCGGTGGCTGGCCACCATCAGGCTCCCAAACCCGACCATGGTGGTGGTGGCAGAGAGGAATACCGCCCGACCGGTGCTGTTGGCGACGATGGGCCCCTTCCCCCCCTGCTGCTGATACCGCTTGACAATGTGAAGACCGTTCATGATCCCGTACCCCGCGATCAGAGGGAGGATAATGAGATTCGCGAGATTGAAGTTGATCTGGAAAAGGTTCATGATCCCGAGGGTCCAAATCCCCCCTACGACGAGGGGAAGCAGGGCCAAGAGCAAGTGCGCGAGACTGCCGAAGGACAAGAGGATCACCACCATCATGGCAATCGCCGCGTACAGTCCCCCCTGCAGGTATCCTCGTTCCATGCTCATGCCGTGTTCCCAGGCGCTGATCGGGTCCCCGATGGCATCCGGGTCCACGGACCGGACCTCACTCACAAACTCTTGGACGCCTTCCCGGCCCCAGATATTCCCCCGGGGAAACACCTTTAGGAGATAGGTCCCCCCTGTCCCGATGAACCGATCCTGCAGTTCCCGCGGCAGGTCCGTCACTATCATGGGACCCGACTCGAGATTTTTCCGGAGCACCGTGAGCTTCTTCTGAAAGTCGGCAAACAGCTCGGCCTGGTAAGCAGCCAGCGTCTGGGTCGTCTCATCAGGATTGCTGGACCCAAGCCGGCCCCTAATGGTGTCGAGCAATCTTCGAGCCTCTTCCAGCTCGTCGTCTGAAGTGGAGGAGAAGCGATCCTTATTCCCCAGTTTGAATCGTATCCGTTCGAAGGTGGTCTGGAGCCTTGCGAGGTCCACCGGTTCCAACCGTCCAAAGACGGCAGGCAGCTGTCCGAGGGGAGTTTTCAGCGCCTGAATGGCAGCCATCTTCGCCGCCGGCTTCTCCGGGAGGAACGAAAAGATGGACTCGACCTGATCTACTGATGGAAGGGCCTCCAGGCTGGCTGTTTTGGCCCCCACCTCCTCCGGCGACTGCGCGAGGACGATCCCATACCAGGTGGAGGTCCCCCCTTCGGCGAGGAGCCGGTGTTCCCAATCGACCGATTCCATCCCATACGCCTGAAGTTCCAAGAGGTTGAATTTGAGCTGAATATTGCCGAGGGTCGGGAGCGAAATGGCAGCCAGCAGTCCCGCCGCGACAATGACGATTCGCGGATGATGACTCCACCGTTCGAGCCCCTTTAAAAACCCGGTCGAACGGATCACGATTCGAGTCTCCGCCCGTCCCTCTTGCAGGATCAGCAAAGCGGGGAGGACCGTGAAGGCGGCTCCGAGACAGAGAAGGAGGCCGCTGCCGGTGATAAAGCCCAGCTCCACCAGGCCCTTGAAATTGGTGAGCAGCAGGCTATAGAAGGCAACCACCGTCGTAATCGCCCCCGTTGCCGTGGTCACACCCGCCCTCCGGAAGGTGTTTTCCAACGCCTCGCCAGGATCGTGACCCGCTGCTCGTTCTTCCGCAAAGCGCTCCAAGAGATGGACGTTATAATCGATGCCCAATCCAATCAGGATAGGGATGAACATGGCCGTTAGGATATTGAGGGAGCCAACACTGACAGAAATGAAGCCAAAGGTCCAGCACACCCCCACAGCCAGACTCAGCAAAGCCCGCAACGGGGTCAAAACGTTTCTCCAGAACACGAGAAAGAGGACAGTCACCCCCAGGATGGCAACGATAGTCGCCAACGTGGCATCCCATCTCGCCGTGACCATCTCATCTGATGCCAGCGCATCGGATCCGGTGACCCCCGCCTCGATTCCCGGGTAATCTTGACGGAGTTCGTCGATCGCTGTCCGGATCCGCTCGATCGACTCCCGGCTGGGGACGAGGGTCTGTCCGCCCGTCGCCCGGATTTTGGCCAAGAGAATGAGGTAACGCTTTCCATCGGTCAGCAGATATCCTTCAGAGACCGGCTCCTTCCCGGTCCCTAACCACTCCCCCCAGGGCGAAGCAAAGGTGCGCGTACCGCTTAACCAGTCGCCGACCTGCCGGAGCAAGGCGTTGAGGAATGCGAGATCCACCTCCCCAGATTTGTCCTTCTCCTCGAGAAATCCGGTAAAGAAATGCCCGACCAGAGCCCGACCCATCTCTCGATTAATTGCGGCAAACAGCGTGTTGAGCCCTGGCGTCGTGGTGACATCCCGGATCAGCTTCCGGTGCTCCTCGATCTTGCTGTGGAGCTCTCCCAGTTCTTTTGGCGTCAGATACTGCAGCGAATGGGCCTCGAATGGAGCCTCATCGACCCGATAAAACACCTCAGCGATATGCTCCCGGTCCTCTTGAAGTTTTGCAGCCAGACGAGAGACAAATTGTTTCGCCCGGGGCAGATCCGAGGCATCCACCACGACGACAATGCCGTCACCCTCTCCAAATTCCCGCTTATACGCCTGCCTGAGTTGTGTGAGCCGTTCCCCGGTGAAGACCAGCTCCGCCCGACTGGGACGAATCTCCATCCGACGTGCGGCAGTCAGCAGAGACACGAGAGCGAGCAGACTCGTCAGGAGTAAGACGGTCCGGGGATACCTCAGGATGACTCGGGACCAACGCCGGGCCATTATCGGTGCTGCTCCTCTGTGGGCCACCGCCTACTGTTTCTCCTCTGCGATGTCCGTTTCCCGCTTGACCCGCATCTTTTTGACGAGCTCGGCATACGATTCCCGCTGGATGATGCGGTTAAACTGGCTCCGATAGTTGCTGATCAGGCTGATGCCGTCAATCACCACATCGTAAACGAGCCAGTCGCCGTCGGTCCGGATCACCCGGTATTCAATCGGAATCTCCAAATTCTCCCTTTTGTCAGCGATCCGGGTGCTGACGACCCCATACTTTCCGTCGACCTGCTCGCTCGAATAGATGATCTCCTGGTCGGTATAGCGTTCGATCTTCTTGCGATACGACCGCTCTAAGAGATCGGCAAAGACATCGATGAACTCCTGCTGCTCCTTAGCAGTCCGCTTACGCCAATGCACGCCCAAGGAGCGCTTCGCCATCTCCGAAAAGTCGAACCGGGCATAAATGACCTTCTTCAGCACCTTCCCCCGGGCCACATCCTTCTCCTCTCCCTTCAGCGTCGGGTCCCTCAAGACGTCGAGGACCCGGTCAATCGTGGACTTCACCTGCACCGTCGGCCCGGCTTGGGCGAAGGACAAGGAAGAAAAGAACAGGGCACTCATCCCATACAGGATCAAGGCCTTTCGTATCACGTTCTCCATCTTCTCTCCCCCTCACGAGTTCGCACGCCCGTGTTTGCCGCTGCTACACGTTCTCTCATTGTACTCTATTTTATTGGACTGAGAACCCTCTCACGGCCTCCCCGGAGGCAAAATTAAGATTGGCGTGGGCTATGCGCTGCGCGTGGATGGCCCGAAAGTTTTCAACCCGAAAATCGACGTAAAGAATGAACGCCTGGGTGAGCGCGGTCACATCACCAATCCCCAGGTCGAGATTCGCGACGGCGGTTACCAGCCATCGCCGAGCATTCCGGTACGCAACCCCGGTATTCTTGATGTTCTCGGTGGCCGTTTGGAACTCGTCGTAAGCTTTCCGCACCTGGAAGGGGATCCCCAAGTCGGCAAAATCCTTTTTGTGGATCAGCTTTAAATATTCTGCCCTAGCCTCGTCGATCCGCCCTTCCACGATCCCAAAGTCAAAGTGCCAATTGAGGCCGAGGACAATGCCACCTTGTGTGTGCATCAAGGGATCGGTGATGATGGGGACGCGACTCCGATCCCGGTTGGTCGCCCCCGCCACATCGGCCAAGACCGCGGCGAAAAAGGTCGGATACCGGTCGGCCACTGCGGCATCCACGAGTGCTTCCCGCGCCTTGATCCCCTCCCTGAGCTGCACGAACTCGGGTCGGATCTCACCCGCGGTGGATTCATAGTGCTCAACGGGCCTGAGTCTCAAGTTGACGGGGGAGATATGCTGGTCCGCCAATTCGAACTGTACTCTGGGTTCGAACTGCATGAGGGTGCGTAACCCGTCCAAGGCGATCCGGTGCCCCTCGTTGGCATCGGCAATCCCTTTTTCGAGCCTCCCCACGAAGGAGCGCAACTGGTACACATCGCCCAACGTCGCTGCAGGAGACCCCGCCTCGACTCGTTGTTCCGTCGTTCGCAGGGACTTCACCACATCATCCCTGAGGCCCTCGAGGAATGCCCGAATGTCCCTGGCCAGGAGCGCCCCATAATACGCCTCATTGACCTGCAGGATGATTTCGGAGGCCTGCTGGCCTACGGCCGCCTTGCTCACCTGCACACCATGAGACGCCGCCTCCCGGAAGGAACTGATCTTCTCGAAGGTGTAGAGGGGCTGGACCACGCGAATCTGGGCCCGGCCGAAGACGCCGTTGACCTTGATGTCATCCGTCGTCGTCTTGGAGTTGATGACGCCCGTGGTGCTGATCAGTTCGTTCTCGGGCGACGGGCCCCCAAAGAGGTTGGCATCAATCTGTGCCCACCGGGCGGCATCAGCCTGCTCCTGCATGCTGAGGCTGACATCCATGCCGGCACGGGCTTCCTTGATCCTATTGCTCACCGCCAGCGTACGACTGACGGCATCATCGATGCTGATCACCACGTTCTTTTTCCCCTCACCGGGTGACTGACCCTGAGCGACGGCCGAAAGGGGTGCGAGCAGGAGCAGGAGAAAACAGACACCAGACGCGATATATGTGACCATGGCCTCCTCCTTGTGGTAAAGAGTTCTTGGCCCTAAAACTTTCCAAAGATCACACTGCCGATAAGCTCCTCAAGGTCCACGGGGGGTTCGACCTCACGGATCTTCCCCCCCGGGGCAATGAGCTCGTCTGAGGCCCCGGGACTGAGCCGCACATACTTTTCGCCGATGAGCCCTTTCGTTTTGACCGACGCGATCGTATCCTCCTGCAGCTCGACGCCATCGTTGACCACCATGGTGACTCTCGCCCGGTAGTTGACCAGCGAGATGTCCTGAACTCGACCGACCTCCACTCCGGCAATCTCGACGGTCGCTCCTTCCTTCAATCCGCCTACGGTGGGGAAGTCCGCGTACACGACGTACCCCCCCAATCCGAAGACCTCCATTTTCCCCAACCGAATGGAGATCCACCCGAGGGCAAAAATGCCGATCAGCAGGAAGATGCCGACGACGACCTCGAGATCCACCCGTCTCATCTTACGTTCCCATCAGTCCGGTTGGATTGGCCCTTCTGGATCGCCGCTGATAAACTGTCGCACCACCGGATTAGCCGAGGCCTGGATCGCCTCTGGGGGCCCCTCCTCGACCACCACCCCGCCATGCAACATCGCCACCCGGTCGGCAATGCCAAAGATCTCGGGAATTTCGTGACTGACCATGATGGCCGTAAAGCCGACCCGCCGATGCAGGTCGAGGATCAGCCGGTGAATCGCATTGACCATGATGGGATCGAGACCGGTGGTTGGCTCGTCAAAGAGGATGAGTTCCGGCTCCACGGTCAGGGCGCGGGCCAGGGCAACCCGTTTCTTCATCCCCCCGCTTACCTCGGCGGGATACTTGTGGCCCATATCGGCCAGCCCCACCTGCTTCAACAGGGAGAGACACTTCTCTCGAATAGCCTCTTCGGGAAGTCGGGTCTTCTCCCGCAACGGGAAGGCCACGTTCTCATACACGGTCAACGAATCAAAGAGTGCCCCCCCTTGAAAGACGACCCCCGAGCGCTCCCTGACGCGGTCCAGGGCCTCGCCATGGAGCCGCGTAATCTCCGCGCCGTCGATATACACCTCCCCTTCATCCGGCTTCAGGAGACCCATCAGGTGCTTGAGGAGGACACTTTTGCCCTCGCCACTACGGCCGATGACGACGACGATCTCGCCCTGGGCCACCTCGAGATTGACGCCTCGAAGGACCCGCTGCCGCTCGAACGACTTATGTAAATTGCGAATGGTGACCATGCGCCCCGACCCTATAGCAGGACCGAGCCCACAAAATAATCCCAAATCAGAATCAACACCGAAGAGAGAACCACCGCCTCCGTGGTGGCTCGGCTCACGCCCTCCGCCCCGTAGCTTGTATAAAACCCCTTGTAACAGCACACCCAGGTCACCAGGAGGCCGAAGCTCAACGATTTGAGGAACCCCTGGGTGATGTCCTGGAGGTCCACATAGGTTTGCATCTCCCCAAAATAGGTCCCACTGGCGATCCCCAGGAGCTTGACCCCCACGAGATACCCCCCGTAGATCCCCACAAGGTCAAAAATGGCCGTGAGGAGGGGGAAGGCAATCAGGCCGGCCAGGATGGTCGGGACGATGAGATACCGCATGGGATTTAGCGCCATCACGGTGAGCGCATCGATCTGTTCGGTGATGCGCATGATGCCGATCTCAGCCGTCAACGCCGAGCCGGCTCTCCCCGTGACCATCAGCGCACACAGAACAGGCCCTAACTCCCGAATCAGGGCCAAGGCGACGACCGATCCCAGAAACGCCTCCGAGCCGAATTTCCTCAAGGTGTAGAACACTTGCAGACCGAGGACCATTCCGGTGAAGGCCCCCGTCAGCACAATCACCGAGAGGGATTTGGCCCCGATGAAGTGGATCCGGCCAATCATACGGCGCCACTTGAGCGGTGGGAGAAAGATCCAGAAGAGGGCAGAGCCGAGAAAGATCAGCATCCGCCCCCCATCGCGGAGGAAATTCAAAAACCACCCACCGATGAGGCGTACTCCGCCCACGGCTCTTCCTCAGGAAGACCCCAAGCGCCATTGCACGGCAAACCGCGGCTCTAAACAAAATTTCATATTACCCATAGGAGGGATCAGGAGCAAGCGCGAAAACACGACCTGGCCGAAGGGTAGGCCTGACCTCTCGAAGCTCAATAGTATAAAAAAGGGCGGATGTCAAGGATGATCCATGCTTGCAATCCGCAGGATATCTTGGCGGCAAGAAAGGCCTTGAGGCCCGTTGAGGACCCCGGAGCTGGGCGCTTCTCGCATGATTTTTTCATTGCAAAATGCCTGAATTCAAATTAGTCTAAGCACTCATGTGAATGACCGGTGAACTCCCCTCCCGGTTGCGGAGTCAACGTTGGATTCATTCTTAGGCCTGCTCCTCGGGACCATTCTGTTACGACCATACGTCTTCGCCTTCCTTCTGCTCTATCTGTTCGCGGCCGTGGCGGATATGGGATGGTGGCGGACCCTGCTCTTTACCGTGGTCGGGTGGGGCGTCGCGTTCACCGCCGAGTCCCTCTCGATCCGGGTCGGGATTCCGTTCGGCCTGTACCACTACCTGCCGACGACGGTGGATCGAGAGCTGTGGATTGCTGGGGTCCCCTTCATGGATTCCCTCTCCTTCGTCTTCCTGGCCTATGCAAGCTGGACCCTTGCCTCCTTGGCACTCCTCCCGCTCTCCCGGCATGGAAAGCAGTGGTGGAACCTTTCCCTTCCCGCCCATGGGCGGTTGGCGCGGCCCGTCCTTGTGCTCACCGTGGTGCTCTTTGTCCTGATCGATATCGTGATCGACCCTGTCGCGCTCCGGGGTGATCGATGGTTTCTCGGCCAGATCTTTTACTACCCCGAGCCCGGTGCCTACTTTGGGGTCCCGGTCTCCAACTTTGTCGGATGGGCGGTGGTGGGTTCTACCATCATGATCCTCTTTGCGCTGCTCGAGCGGCGGGTGAAGGGAGAACCCCCCGGCTGGGCAGCGCGGCTCCCCCTGCGTCCCTTCTATGGACCGGGCCTCTACTATGTCGTTCTGGGATTTATCCTGACCGTGACCTGGATGATCGGGGAAAAGACCCTCTTCCTTGTTGGCGTCTTCACCTATGGCCCATTGACCGTGCTCCTGGCGGCCACGATCCTCATGCGATGGCGGGAGGGCCAGCGGGCGTTTCCCGGGAATCTTGAAACAGAGCAAAGCGTTGTCTTGGGCGGAGATGTGCCCACAAACGGCAGGGGGTCGCTGGCTGTAGAGGCGGTCTGGAAGGACCACATTCCGGAATAGGCAGCGTCCCTGGGGGATGCTCCCGAGGCAGAGCTTCTCTCCCCGGAAGGGCCTGCGGGCCTTCGAGGGGGATGAATGGACTAAAGGAGGCTATCAAACATGGCCATTCCGTTGTCACAGGCGTTCACCGTTGCCACGTACGTCCTCCGCCAAAAGTTGCGGGGGAATAAACACTATCCCCTCGTCCTCATGCTCGAGCCCCTCTTTCGGTGCAATTTGGCCTGTGCAGGCTGTGGAAAGATTCAATACCCCGAACACGTCCTGAAACGGCGCCTGACGCCCGAAGAGTGCTGGGCGGCCGCGGAAGAATGTGGGGCCCCCATCGTCAGCGTCCCCGGCGGTGAGCCCCTTATCCATCCCGAAATGCCTGAGATTGTCCGGGGACTCGTTGAGCGTAAGAAGTACGTCTACCTCTGTACCAATGCCCTGCTCATGGAGCGAAAGCTTGACGAGTATACCCCGTCCAAATATCTCACCTTTAGCGTGCATATGGACGGCCTCAGAGAAGAGCACGACATCGCCGTGTGCCGAGGAGGGGTCTACGATATTGCGGTCGGGGCAATCAAGGCGGCGCTCGCGCGTGGTTTCCGCGTCACCACCAACACGACCCTCTTCGAAGGGGCTAATCCCGAACGGGTCCGGAAATTTTTCGACGCGATGATGGACCTGGGCGTCGAGGGGATGATGATTTCGCCCGGCTACAGTTACCAAAAGGCCCCCGATCAGGAGCACTTCCTCCGACGCAATCGCACGAAGGAACTTTTTGCGGCAATCCTCACGGATCGCAAGAAGCACTGGGACTTTAATCAGTCCCCACTGTTCCTCGAATTTTTGATGGGGAAGCGTGATTACCAGTGCACACCTTGGGGAAATCCCACCTACAACATCTTTGGCTGGCAGAGACCGTGCTACCTGCTGCAGGACGGGTACGCGGCGACCTTCAAGGAATTGATCGAGACGACGGACTGGGATCGGTACGGGACCGGACGCAATGAGCAGTGCGCCGATTGCATGGTGCATTGCGGCTACGAACCCAGTGCCGTGCATGACACCTTCAGTTCATGGTCGGCATTTACCCGGACCGCAAAATTGACGTTCGTGCCGAATGCGCGATAAGAGGGGAAAACCCATGCCCCAGGAACAACAGGCGCACGAATTGGGAAGACCGCAGTGGGAAGGTCTCGTCTTTCGTTTTAAGAACCAGATCGGCTTGTTTGAGGTGATTGAGGCAGCCTTCGATTATCGAGGGGACGTGAGCCTCGAGCTCAAGGATGGGAGCCGAATCGACGGATACATATTTAACCGGGAGCCACAAGGCGCTGAGCCGTATATCCAACTGTTCCCAAAGGATGAGGCCGGTACGAAAGCGATAAAGTACGCGGATATTGTGGCCATCGAATTCACGGGGGAAGACACCGCCTTTGGCAAGTCGTGGGCGGCTTGGGTCGCCAAAAGCGAAGCGTTGCGCACGGCCGAAGCGGAGAGGACTCGCGCTGAGGCCGAGGCTCGTGGGGATCTGTAGGACCGATACTGCTTCGGCTTGGTATTTGGCGGCATCCCGGTCAGTCGGAGGGCGGTGAAGTGAGTCGATTGGCTCCCCCCCCCGCAGTTATTGTCGTCGCCCTGCCATGGGAGGCGACTCCTCTCAAGAAACATCTTCGCCTGAGCAGGTTCGAGATCCGGGACGGGGTCACCCGGTACCGGGGATGGGGAGATCGACTGCTCCTGATTCAGGCGGGGATGGGTGCTCATGGCGTCGCCCGCGCCCTGACCTCACTGGAGAAGTTCTCCCTCCTCCTGTCAGCCGGGTTTTGTGGCGGCGTGGGGGCTGGTGCGCAACTCGGCGACGTCGTCATTGGCTCCCAGGTGGCTCTGGATGCCGCCTCTTTCCCCGCCGACCCCCTCCTCTTAGAAGCTGCCGCCAGCGCATTCAAGACCGTCGGGTTCCCATTTCACATGGGCACCATTCTTACGGTAGATGAGGTCCTCCCACTGGCCCCCGGGATCCAGGGACGAACGGAGCCGGGAATCCTCGCCGTGGATATGGAGAGCGCCCACCTTGCCGAGGCCGCAAGGCGTCAAGGGGTACCGTTTCTTGCCATCCGGGTCGTGTCAGATACCCCGACCATGCCCTGGGCGACTGAAGGCAGACAGTTTGTAAAACCGGACGGCCGCCTGAAACCGGCATCGCTCGCTGCTGTGCTTCTGAAGCACCCTTCCCGGATCGCACGGCTGCTTCAGCTCGCGTTGACACTCCGGCCGGCCACTCGCCGACTCGCACACGGCATTGAAGCTGTCTTGAAGGAGTTGGCAGTATGACAACGCGAGATACGTGGGGGAACCGCAAGGCACGCACCGTCATGGAGCTTACGCCATGAAAGCGCTGGTGACGGGGGCGACCGGATTCGTCGGAGCAAATCTCGTCCGGGAGCTTCTGAGTGAGGGGACCGCTGTTCGGGTCCTTGTCAGACCCGAAAGCCCGAGAACAGCCATTGAGGGCCTCGACGTCGACGTGATCCTGGGAGATCTTCATGACCGGGAGCAGCTCAGGAACGCCCTCAAAGAATGTCAGGTGCTCTACCACGTGGCGGCCCGGTACAGCCTCTCCGAAAAAAACGCAGCCGAAATGCACCGGGCTAACGTGGAGGGGACCCGAAATATCCTGGAGGTTGCCCTGGAGGTGGGGGTAGAGCGGGCGGTGTACACGAGCACGGTGGGGGCGCTGGGGACTCCCCCAAATGCGCTCCCGGGAAATGAGGACACCCCGGTCAGCCTGGAGAACATGGTCGGTTCGTACAAGCGTTCCAAGTTTTTGGCCGAGCGAGAGGCAGAACGGATCGCACGCCAGGGGCTTCCCCTCGTCATTGTGAATCCCTCTACCCCTGTCGGGCCCTGGGATGTGAAGCCGACCCCGACTGGCCGAATAATCGTGGACTACCTCAATAGGCAGTATCCCGGGTACATGCACACCGGGCTCAATCTGGTCCACGTGCGCGATGTTGCTCGGGGTCACATCCTGGCAGCCCAGAAGGGGCTGGTCGGAGAAAAGTATATCTTGGGAAGCACCAATCTCACGTTGCACGAGATCTTCCTCATGCTGCAGCAGATCTCCGGTATCCCGGCCCCCCGCTGGAGAATCCCCTATCCGGTGGCCCTCCTGGCCGCTGGTGCCTCCGAGCTTTATGCGCGGGTGCGCCGCCAGGACCCTCAGATTCCTTTGACCGGCGTCCGCATGGGGCGCAAGATCATGTTCTTTGATCCCGCAAAGGCCGTCCGCGAACTTCAGTTGCCTCAGACACCGGTCGAGGACGCGCTCCGAGAGGCGGTGGAATGGTTCTGGGCCTATGAATATGCCCCTCGGAAAGGCAGGGTATGACGTTATATATGTATAATGTACAAGGAAAAGCTTGGCCGAATATCGAAGGCCACCTATAATTCAGCTGTTTCAGCGTGCAGGGAGTGTCTGTGGATCTCAAGGCGTATCTTGAACATCGGCGAGCGTTAGTGGAGGAAGGCCTGAAGCGCTTTATGCCAGGGGTAGAGACCCGACCCCCCGAACTGCACGAAGCCGTGCACTATAGCCTGTTCGCGGGCGGCAAGCGCCTTCGCCCGATCCTCACCATCGCCGCCGCCGAGGCGGTTGGAGGAACAGCGGAAGATGTCCTGCCCGTCGCCTGCGCCTTCGAGTACATCCACACCTACTCGCTGGTCCACGACGACCTCCCAGCCCTGGACGATGACGACCTGAGACGCGGTCGTCCCACGTGCCATAAGGTCTTCGGCCAGGCCATGGCCATCCTGGTCGGCGATGCGCTGCTCACTGAGGCCTTCGCTCTGCTGACGAATCCCGCACACGTCGGCCACCTCGATCCACGTCTCCTTCGGAACGTGATTCACGAAATCGCCCATGCCGCCGGGTCGCAGGGGATGGTCGGGGGACAGGCGGTGGACATCCAGTCCGAGGGGAAGCCCGTCGAGCTGCCCCTCCTCCACTATATTCATACCCATAAGACGGGGGCCTTGATGCTCTGTACACTGCGGGCCGGGGCCCACCTCGGAGGGGCAACCGCCACCCAGCTCGAGGCGATCACGTATTACGGAAAGGCGGTCGGACTCGCCTTTCAGATCGCCGACGACATCCTAGACATCGAGGGGGAAGAGGCGCTGCGGGGAAAGAAGGCGGGGGGTGATGCGAGCCGAGGCAAGGCAACCTACCCGGCGCTGGTGGGGATCGACAAAGCCAAACGCGAGGCCCAGCGCCTCCTTCAAGAAGCGCTTGATGCCATTGCCTTGTTTGACCAGCACGCAAATCCCCTCCGCGAGATCGCCCGCTTCATCGTCTCGAGAAAGGCGTGAGGATGTCCGAGACGCCGGCCACACTGGTCAAACAGAGTCGCTCGAGCTTCTACTACTCCTTCCTCTTTCTCCCCCGACCCAAGCGAGAGGCCATCTATGCGGTGTACGCCCTCTGCCGCTCTGTGGATGACATCGCCGACGACCCCGGGGATGTGGTGGAAAAGGCCGAGCGGTTGAAGGCCTGGCGAGAGGAGCTGGACCGGTGTTACGCCGGACAGCCCACGCTGCCGATCACCACACAGCTCCGCGAGTCTCTCAACCGCTACCCGATCCCCAAGGGCTATTTCGAGGAGCTCCTCGCCGGGGTCGAGATGGACCTGACCATCAACCGCTATCCGACATTCGACGATCTGTATACCTATTGTTATCGGGTGGCTTCGGTGGTGGGCTTGATCTGCATCGAGATCTTTGGCTATAGCCAGGGATCCGCGAAGGATTATGCAGTCCATCTCGGGCTGGCCCTGCAGCTCACGAATATCCTCAGGGATGTGAAGACGGACGGTCAGCGAGATCGAATCTACCTGCCCCAAGAGGATCTGCAGCGCTTCGGCTATAGTGAAGATGATCTCCTGAGCTGCCGGTACACCCCCGCATTCTTTCCCCTCATGCGTTTTGAGGCGGATCGAGCCCGGGAACACTTCGGCCGAGCGGTGCAACATCTCACGTCCGAAGACCGAAAAAATATGGTGACCGCCGAGATCATGCGGAGGACCTACCGGGAGACATTGGAGACTATCGTTCGAAAGGACTACCGGGTCTACGACGGACGGATTGCTCTATCCACTCCCCGGAAACTCCAGATCGCCCTGATGACCTGGGCACGAACACGATGATCGTAATCCGACGACCGATACGTGTTCCTCCTAACGGTAAGCGACCATGAGCCCTCAACTAACCCAAACGATGAGGGCTGCGGTCTACGAAGGGAATCGGAAGATCCGCCTGGAGACGCTCCCCCTCCCGATGTTTGGCCCCGGCGAGCTTTTGGTCAAGGTCAAAGGATGTGGGCTGTGCGCGACCGACGTGAGCAAGGTGGACCACGCCCTGGTGAAGCCTCCCACGGTCCTTGGACATGAGGTTGTCGGCACGGTCGCGGCCGTAGGTGACGGGGTCAAAGGGATCGCAATCGGCGATCGGATCGTCGTCTCCCACCATGTGCCCTGCTACACCTGCCACTACTGCAAGCACGGCAACTACTCGATGTGCCGCACGTTCAAGGCTTCCTACATCGACCCTGGAGGCTTCTCTGAATACATCAGAGTCCCCGCGTTGAATGTCCAATATGCTACGTTTCCGATCCCGCCTCCCCTCGACGACGAGGAGGCCGCCTTCATGGAGCCGTTGGCGTGCTGTATTAGGGGAGTCAAGCGACTAAACCCGATGCTCCACGACACCGTCGTCATCTTTGGGTTGGGCTCCATTGGCTTGATGCTGGTCCAAGTTCTGAAGCTCTATCAAGCCCGCGTCATCGGGTTCGATCCGCTTGCGGACCGGCAGGAACGCGCGAAGACACTCGGGGCGGGCTGGACCGCGAGCCCGGGACACCACGACGCGGCCCAGGCGGTCCGGGATGCGACTGAGGGTCGTGGAGCCGACGCCGCCATCCTGACGGGAGGCGGACCACGGGCCTTTGCAGAAGCCGCCAGGTTGCTTCGCGATGGTGGGGTCCTCCTCGTTTTTGCCTCCGATCCGCTCAGCCCCCTGGTGGAACTCGATCTGCACGGCTTCTTTCACAGCGAACTCAGCCTGATCAGCAGCTACTCCCCGTCGACGGTTGAACTGCAGGAAGCCCTGACCCTGCTCGCCGACCGAACCATCCGAGTCAAAGAGCTCGTGACCCACCGGGTCCCCCTCGCTGAGCTGACCCATGGAATGCGCCTCTTTCGGGACAAAGAAGCCCTCAAGGTCTTTGTCGAGGTCGAGGTATGAAGGCGGTCGTGTTTCATCGTCCCGGAGAAATCAGGTTCGAGGAGGTGGCCACGCCAACCCCGGCAACCGGGGAAGTCCTGGTCCGGATCGGAGCGGCACTGACCTGCGGAACGGATCTCAAGACCTACCGCCGGGGACACCCGGTCATGATCAAAAAGACCCCCGCGCTCTTTGGCCACGAGTGGGCCGGAACGGTCGAAGCGATCGGCGACGGGGTCGGACATGTGCGTGTCGAAGACCGCGTGGTTGCGGCCAACTCCGCCCCGTGCCACCGCTGCTTCCCCTGTCACATCGGACGAGTCAACCTCTGCGAGGACCTGGAACTCCTCAATGGGGCGTACGCCGAGTACATCCGGGTTCCGCCCCGCATTGTCGAGCAGAATCTGCTTGCCATCCCGGCACATCTCAGCTTTGCCGAGGCCGCCCTGGCCGAGCCGTTAGCCTGTGCCCTGTATGGGATCGAGCGCTCTGGAGTGCAGCTCGGCCAGACCCTCTGTATCTTCGGGGCAGGGCCGATGGGATTGCTCCTCACTCAACTCGCAAAAAGGCAGGGGGTCCGGGTCTTGGTCGTCGGGAAGAGAGAATTCCGCCTGAGAAAGGCGGCCGAGGCGGGTGCTGACGAGGTTCTGGATGCAGCCCGGGTGGAGAACGTGCTCGCTGAGGTCCGGCGGTTAAGTCCCGGGGGGCGCGGTGCCGACGTGACGATCGAAGCCACGGGGAGACCCGAGGTCTGGGAACAGGCGGTCGAGGTGACCCGGAAGGCGGGAACGGTCGTCCTCTTTGGGGGCTGCGAACCCGGGACCACCTTTCAGGTGGATACCCGTCGAATGCATTACGAGGAGCTCACGCTCCTCGGCGTCTTTCACCATACCCCCCGTCACATCCGAGAGGCCCTCACCCTTCTTGATCAGAGGCTCGTGAACGGGAATTTGCTCCTCACCCACCGGATGGCACTTCCCTCGTTGCCAGAGGCGTTTGAACTCCTGGCCCGGGGTGAGGCAATCAAGGTTGTTCTGAAACCTTGAGAGTCCGGGTTGCCTTGCTTCCTGCTGGGAGATCCTTCTGAATCTCTGGCGGCAGGGCAAAAACCACATCCTCCCGGATCCCGTCCCATTCCTCCACCTGGTTCACGCCACTGCGGCGGAAAAAGTCGACGGCCTCCTGGACCAGATGCTCAGGCGCCGAGGCGCCCGCGGTGATCCCTACAGTTTTGACACCCTCGAGCCAGGCAGGGTCCATCTCGGAGATGTCATCGACCAGATGGGCTTGCACCCCGGCCGCCTGGGATACCTCGACCAGGCGCATCGAGTTCGAGCTGTTCTCAGAACCGATGACCAGGAGCAGGTCCATCGTCCCAGCCATCTGTTTTACCGCCACCTGACGGTTCTGGGTGGCATAGCAGATATCATCCTTGGCGGGAAAGACGGCCCGTGGGAATCGCCGCTTGAGGACCGCGATGATCTCTCGCGTATCATCGATGCTCAACGTCGTCTGGGTGATGACGGCGACCCGATCCGGGTCCGGGATCTGGACCTGTTCCGCCTCCTCCACCGTGCCTACGAGCTGCATCCGTTCCGGCACGTGGCCCATGGTCCCGATGACCTCGTCATGGCCGGCATGCCCCACCAGAATGATCCAGCGTCCATCCCGGTCAAACTTTAACGCCTCGTAATGCACCTTGGTGACGAGTGGGCATGTGGCGTCGATGACCCGAAGTCCCTTGGCCGCTGCCTGTTTTCGGACTTCGGGCGATATGCCATGCGCGCTGAAGATCACCCGGGCCCCGTCGGGGACCTCCTCCAGGTCGTCGACAAAGACCGCGCCCCGTCCCCCAAGCTCGGCCACCACATGCGCGTTATGCACGATCTCCTTGCGAACGTATACGGGGGTGCCATACAGCTCCAGGGCCAGATTGACAATATCGATCGCCCGGTCCACGCCCGCGCAGAAGCCTCTCGGCGCCGCCAAGAACACCCGCTCAACACCCATACGCCCCCCCTATCGTCAGCCCGCCTTCTCCAGGGCCTTTACTAACTCCCGGCAGAAGGCGGGAAGATCATCCGGTTTTCGCGAAGTGATGAGGTTGCCATCCACCACCACCTCTTGGTCTACAAAGCGTGCACCCGCATTCACCATATCATCTTTAATCGAGAAAAAGCCAGTCGCGGTTTTGCCCCGGAGGACCCCCGCCGAACACAGCATCCACCCGCCATGGCAGATAGCTGCCACCACCTTGCCCGCCTCAAAAGCCTCCCGGACCAGCCGGACCATCGCGGCCGAGCGCCGCATCAGATCCGGTGCAAAGCCTCCCGGGATTACCACCGCGTCGAAGTCGGCCTCCTTGACCTCGTCGGCGGACACATCGGCGTTGACCGGATAACCATGCTTGCTGGTGTACGTTTTTGCCGTGCCTGTCCCGACAATGGTGACGGTCCCCCCTACTTCCTTGAGGCGGTAATACGGGACCCAGAGCTCCATCTCCTGATAAAGGTTCTCGGCCAGGATTGCGATACGCTTCCCCTGAATCCCCATGCTCGCCTCTCTCCGTTCGGGGAACCGGCATAACTTACAGAGTGTACTCAGGAGCTCCCATGAGGTCAAGGCCTTTCGGCCACGCTGACCCGTGCTTACTCCGCTCCGCGCTCGCCCAACTGTTTATCCAACATGAACAGTGCGGCAGGCTCGTCTTTGACCATGTTGAGCTGTTCCACAACGTCGCCGGCGTTCTTCTCCTCTTCCACCTGCTCTCCGATGAACCACTGGAGCATGACCTGGGTCGCGTAATCACGCTCCTTGGTCGCCAGATCATACAGGCGGTGGATCATGCCGGTGACCTTTCGCTCGTGCTCCAGCGCCTGCTCAAAGACGTCGAGGGGTGATTTAAACTTTTGAGGCGGCTGTTCGATGGCCTGGAGCACCACACGGCCCCCTCGCTCGTGGACAAAATCAAAGAGCTTCATCGCGTGCGAGGCTTCCTCCCGGCTCTGCAAGCGCATCCACCGGGAAGCGCCCGACAGATGGACCGTCTCCAGGTACGCCGACATCGAAAGGTACACATAGGCGGAATACAGCTCATTCTTGATCTGATCATTAATGGCTTTCTGGAGTGCCTGGTTGAGCATGGTTCCAGTCTCCTTTCCTTACCCGGCGTTTCTTTTAGCCGATGGCCGATTGCTGACTGCTGACGGCTTACGTCCTGTCATCTCGGGGCAGCGCGTGGATCAGCGGTAAATTCCGCCCCCTTTTGGCTGAAGGCTGAGACCTTACCTATCTCGAGAGCCCAAATGCGGCGATCAGAAGGGAGAGGGCTGAGCCCGGATCATTCTTAAGGGGAGAGAGCGTATCTGACAGGAAGCCGTTTGTCAACGGTCCAGCGAGGTGGGCTACCACCCAGCACGTCGCTAAGTTATGAGCGCTCCTTCATAATCTCGTTAAAAGTATGTGCGTGTAACTCCCCACCGATGCTATCGGGGCATCACCTGAAGCAGAATATAGGCCTTGGCCACCGGGGGCATCTGGTAGGGAACGACGCCCTTTTCCCCAAACCATGTGTCGTAGAGCTGTAAATACGTGCCGTTCTCGATCAGTTCCATAAAGGTGTGATTGACAAAATCGCGCCACTTAGAGTCGTTTTCCGGCAGGATGCACGCGTAGGGTTCTTTACTGAAGAAGCCCGAAATGCCAAAGTCTTTGGGATTGGGAGACTTGATCGCGAGCCCGGCGAGCAGAATACCATCCGTGGAGTAGGCGTCAATCTTGCCTTCCTGAAGGGCTTGAAAGCCCTGGTCGTGGTCTGAAAACAAAACCAGCCTCACCTGGGGTAGGTTAGCTCGGAGGATGCGTTCCGTCGTGGTCCCCTCGGTGACACCGATTCGCTTGGCCACGAGGTCACGGGTATCCTTGATACCGCCGCCTTTCTTGACCAGGACTTGGGCACCGGTGTAGAAGAAATTGATGCTGAAGTCTACCTTCTCATCCCGGGACCGGGTATAGGTGGTAGAGCCACACTCGATATCGATGGTCCTATCGGCTACCAGGGAGATGCGGTTTTGGGGGTTAACCTCTTTCAGTTCCAGGGTGATCTTCCTTACCAGGTTTCGCTCGAGACGCCCATGGATTGCCTTGATGAGTTCCACGGAGAAGCCGACCCACTCCCCGTTGTCATTCCGGAACCCAAAGGGGATGGAAGCGGTCCTGGTCCCCGCAGTCAATTGTCCGGTCCGGCTGATCTTTTCGATGACCGTCTCGGCGCCAGCCTGGCCCACCGAGATGGCCAGCAGGCCGCAGGTGAATAGCATGACGCTGCCGCACACACCGATCGTCTTCTGTCTCATCGTCCCTCCTCCTCACATACGCGTCGTGTCACCCCATCCCCTCCGACCTTTGTGTGTCACTTGTTCCA
>JBFHXD010000002.1:0-56762 GCA_041599135.1 Methylomirabilales bacterium (SeqCode)
GAGAAGCCCAGTGCCGCATGCATCAGTACCTCGCTTCGCAGATAGCGTTGTACACTCCTGCCAGAGGCCGGAACTCGATCCGGGCCAACCACCGCATAGTGCAGCAGCCCGCCCGCTATCGTCATCAGGAACAGGGCCGCACCGTAGTAGCGCAAACCGTCACGGAAGCCCCAGAAATTCTGCCAAGCCTCCCCAGGCCGCAGCGTTGCCCAGACCTCAAAGCCTCCCGGAGCGATGACCTGTTGCGGGCTCACCGTGAAGTATCCCCAGGCTCCGACGACGACGCCGAGGCCGGCCAACAACGTCGCAGCCATCACGAGCCATGCTCGCCATTTCATCGCAAACCTCCTCAGGCCCTCCCGGGCCTCCGCCGCGTCGGCGTCTCTGAACGGACACCAATCTCGGGGGGTCAGCCTCCTCGGGGGTCCCCCTCATGACCACAAGGATGCGTCCCGTGCACTTCCCAGCGCCCTTTGGACTTCACGCTGCAGCTCCTCACTCCGAAATGGTTTGGTGAGGTAGGCCGCCGCCCCCAGTTCGATGGCCCGAGCATAGCTTCCCCAATTTCCAAACGCGGTGATGACTAAAACGGGAATATCGGGCCGCCGTTCCTGGAGTCGCTGGAGGAGTACGAGCCCATCCATGCCAGGCATCAGCATGTCCGTGATGACCAGCGCGCACGGGTGACGCTCGACGTACTCCAGGGCTTCCCTGCCATCGCCCGCGACATCCACCGTATACCCTTGGCGGCGAAGAAGCCGACGGAGCCCCTCGCGCGTATCCTCATCATTTTCGACAAGTAAAATCGTGCCCGTCCTCACGGACTCCTCCACTGCAGCCCTGGCGCCGTCCACATGCCCACGCCACGCGGCTCAAAAAGTGATCCTTTCAATGAAGTCAGGCAGCAAGCCAGGTGCCACCGGGTGACGCCGGCGCCGCCCGAGTGCTAACCGCCGAATTCCTGAGGGAAAGCGAGACGAAGACGGGAGGGACGGAGCGGAATTTCCTCAATCAAATTGAGGCACCCCTGCCCCACGCCGTAAAAGGAGGGAGGCGCCCGAGCGCGAGAAATGGCGGTCTTGTGGGCAGAAGCGCTCTGCGGCTCTTCGGGACAGGTGTGCCCCAACGCGGGCGGTTTGTCCCAGGGGAGCGCGCCCCTCGGGAGGGACGGGCTGGGAGCGCCTTATAATAATAAGGATAGGGGAATGCTATGCAGAACCGCATGGGGCGAGGGTGCCCCAGAGAGGAAAGAGGCCTTGACGGGAGGTGTGTGCATTCTATTTTTTCTAGTGGACATAGCTAGTGGACACAGAACGAAAGGGGGGATGTTTCGCCAACACGATGGGGACGTGCCCGGTCGTCGTAACGTCTATGTCAAAGCGTGAGAAAGGAGAGTGGTGCAAGTGGTCTCGAGAAAAGCGGGTGTGGGTCTCGCCTTGCTGGTGGCAAGCGTCCTCCCCTTCCAATCAGCATGGGCGGGCATCCAGAAATGGGGTGATATCGGGACTGTGGCGGCCGTCGCTGTTGACAGCCGGACAATCGTCGTGGAGATTCCCCGAGGAACTGACAGCTTGACGGTGGGCGCCGAGGTGTTAGCGGATGCGATCCTCAAGGCAGATGGGCAGGCGATCAACCTGGCCGATATCCAAGTGGGGGATCAGGTTCGCATCGAGTGGAGCCGCAGCGATGAGGGCGTTGTCGCCCACAAGATCATCGTGACCAAATGACGACGACGAATACGCGTGCACTCGGTTGACACACGGCCCGTGTGCGAGTTGATCCCCCCATATCTCAGGGGCTCCTTGACAAAGGGGCTCCTGCCTTGTTTTATCCCCCTTCACCGCCGTCCTCGGCTGCTCTCAGCCCGGGGGGTGCGGCGATCCTCCAACGGCTTGCGTTGCCGGGCACGAGTTTCCCCGGGGGAACCCGCCTTTGTCTTCTCCTCGCCGGCCATGGCTCGTAAGAGATCGATGGTGGTGATGATTCCAACCAGCGATGAACCGCGAACGACCGGCAGACAGCCGATGCGATGCTCGACCATGAGTCGGGCTGCCCGATGCGTCCGGGTATCTGGCGTCACCGAGTGGACCCGCCGGGTCATGACCTCGCCCACCTTCACCTGGACCCACGCGGCGGTGAATCGTGCTATGTCATCAGGCGCGGCCAGCGACGAGGGGAGCAAATGACGAAGATCCCGATCAGTAATGATTCCCACGAGCCGCTTTCCCTGGACGACCGGAAGGTGCCGGATTTGATGAGTCTGAAATAGGTCTTGCACCTTTCGGAGAGTTGTGTCAGGCCGGACCGTGATCGGATTCAGGGTCATATACTGTTCGACCACCATGTTCTCCTCCTTGACCCACTGAGGTGTCATGTCTTTTTCGCCAGCCAAAAGAAAAAAACGGGGCGGAGCAATCTCCGCCTCCGCTCTCTCTATTGCCCCTTGTGACTGCACGTGGCTTGGTTCCACAGCGGTCAGATTGGCCTTCCCTATTTGATCGCCCAAACCTCCTGCTCATCCAGCTGCCTGAGCAGGCTGCGGAACGCCCGGACCATCAGCACGGGCCGCGTCGAGGCCTTGAGGACCTTCTCGGCCACGCTGCCCAGATCGAACTTATCGAAGCCGGTGGTCCCGTGGCTCATCATCGCGATGAGGTCCGCGTTTTCCTGCTCAGCCACCATGAGGATCTCCACCGCCGGCTCGCCCACCAGCACCTCGAGTTTTGTCGTAATACCAGTGTCCTGCAGGCGCTTGGCCACCCCCTCGAGGTACTTGGCTGCCTGTGCCCGGTCAGCGTCCACCCAGTTACGGGCTTCGGTGGGCGCCTCGGCAGCAATCGAGGCATGTCTGGGGTCAGTCGTACGCAGCAGGAGCACCTCGGCGCCACTGACCTTGGCGATCGGCTCTACGTGCGGTAGAATCCGCTCGGCCAACTCCGACCCATCTAGGGGTACCAGAATCCGCTTATACATCTTACTCCCTCCTTTCGCGGGTCCATCCCTCCAACCGGACCCTTTCACCACACCTCACTTCGCCCACTGCCACCTTCATCCAAGAGCAAGCTGTATTCCGAGTCGCAAAGAGCATTAACCTAGCATTTTTAAAGGCTTCGTCCAACAGGCCGAGCGGGATGTGGGGTACCCGTGTCCAGACCGAGATTCGGCTTGTCCCGCGAAGCCTTTATTTTCATTTGCCAACCATTGGGGCTCGCTTTCCTCAGTGGGACAGCCTCGCCCCATGCCTTTCACATTAGTGATGCCTCGCCAGAGACCTCTTTCGTCGCCCGAATGACCAGGACCGGATCCGTCGAATGCCGCACGACCCGGTCGGCCACACTGCCACGGATCCAGCGATCGATCCCGGAAACGCCGTGGGTGGTCATAGCCACCATGCAATGTGGGAGCTCCCGGGACAGGTCCATGATGGTCCCACCGGGATGACCATGCACCACACGCCCTTCCACCGAAGCGAGGCCCTGCTCACGCAGCCTCTCGCACACGGTTTCAATATACTCCTGGGCCTCGGCGTCCCCCTTCTCGATCAGGCCTTCAATACGAGCCAGGGGATAGCCTGCAAAGTCAGAGGCCGGCAAAGGATATTCCTCTGCAGACTGGGTCACCTTGAGCAGAATGACATTCAACCCGAGGGCCGTGGCAAGCGCGACCGCGTGGGGGAGCGCCTGCTCTGCAACGGTCGACCCATCCAGAGGAACGAGCAGCGAACGCAGCTTTACCTCTGATGTGTTGCCTTGCCGGTCCTGAACTCGGACAATGAGGATCGGGTGGCTGGTCGCGTGCAGCACCTTATCGGTCGTGCTCCCTAATACCCAGCGCGTCATTCCAGATCGGCCATGCGTACACATCGCAACCATCGTGTCGGGTATCGTCTCGGACTCCTGCACGATGGACGGTGCGGGGTTCCCCTCATGTACGATGGTTGACACCGTCAGCCCATCCTTCCGCAAGCCGGCGGCCACGCTCTCGAGATAATCCTGCATCTGGGTGCGTACGCTGGTGATGATCCGATCGAGGTACAGACCATGCGCGGGGTCCGCGAGGCTCGGCGAGACAGGTTCGAAGACCCGGAGAAGTTCAACCCGGGCTCCAAGCCCCTTGCCCAACATGCGGACGTAGGGCAGCACCTGCTCCGCCAGCTCGGACCCATCCAGGGGAACGAGTATCCGCCGATACATTGCCTCTCACCCCTTTCACGAACGCACTGCGCTGCGGAGCCTTTCCGCCCTCCCCCCCAGGTGCTCCTTACTGATCCCCGCAAGGACCGCTCGACCCAAATTCGCGATCTCGTCGCCGACGACGACCAAGACCTCGTCGAGGGTGATAATGCTCACAAGTCGCCCTCTTCCATCGACGACCGGCACCCGACGGATACCGCGGGCGCGCATTCGCTCGGTAACGTCCGCGAGCGGTGTCCCCTCACGGGCCACGACCAGGTCTGTGCTCATGATGTCTCGAGCCCGCAGCGAGAGAGGATCGCGGTCCGGTGCCACAACGCGTGACACCACGTCCCGGTCGGTGACGATCCCCACCGGCCGGTCCTTCTCTGTGATGATCACAGCCCCCACGTGCCGGTCCCGCATCAGGACCGCGAGCGTCCGCACGCTCGTCTCGGGAGCTGCCGTAACCAGGGCTTTTCGAATCTTGACCTTGGCACTCATCGTCGCCTCCCTTCGTTGTGTCAGGAAGGGGCGGCCAACACATCCCTCACTAACTCACGACACCGGCGAACCGATTCTCCTCATGGCCCAGAATTTCCCGGAGCTCTTCACCCTCGATCACCTCCCGGTCCAGGAGGAGCTTGGCCAGTCGATGAAGCATCTCTTGCTTTTCTTTGAGGATCGTCCGCGCCCGCTCGCACGCCTCCTGCACGAGCACCTTCACCTCCTCATCGATGACCCGAGCGGTCTCCTCGGCATATTCGCGAACGGCGGGAAGGCTTTCGGGCAGGAAGAGTGGGCGCCGTGTCTGTTCAAAGGAGACCGGACCAAGTCTCTCGCTCATTCCGTACGCGGCCACCATGCGCCGGGCGATATCCGTCGCTTTGAGCAGGTCATCCTGGGCGCCTGTAGAGACTTCGTGGAAAATAAGCTCCTCGGCGCACCGCCCCGCGAGGAGCACGGTCAGGCGCTCGAGCAGTTCAGACCGGGTCAGCAGGTATCGGTCCTCGGTGGGAAGCTGCAGCGTGTAGCCGAGGGCGGCGATGCCCCTCGGGATAATGGAGACTTTATGAACAGGATCCGTATGCGGGAGAGAACTCGCCACCAGCGCATGGCCCGACTCGTGGTACGCGACGATTTCCTTCTCTTTGGCGCTGATGACTCGCGCCTTTTTCTCGAGACCGGCCAGCACCCGGTCGATCGCCTCCTCGAGGTCCCCCATCTCCACCTCGGTCTTGTTCCACCGGGCAGCCAACAGGGCTGCCTCGTTCATGACGTTCGCCAAATCGGCGCCCGCAAATCCGGGGGTCCGTGCCGCGATGATCTTGAGCTCTACTTTGTGGGAGAGCTTGACGTTTTTCGCGTGCACCTGCAGGATGGCCTCCCGGCCCTTCACATCAGGACGGTCGACCAAGACCTGTCGGTCAAACCGGCCAGGCCTGAGCAGCGCAGGATCCAGGATCTCGGGGCGATTGGTGGCCGCCACGATGATGACCCCCTTCCGGGGGTCGAAACCGTCCATTTCGGCCAGGAGCTGGTTCAGGGTCTGCTCGCGTTCATCGTGGCTGACCTGGGGGCTGATGCCCCTCGCCTTCCCCAGGGCGTCAAGCTCGTCGATAAACACGATGCAGGGAGCCCTGGCCATGGCTTGCTGGAAGAGATCCCGCACCCGGGCTGCCCCCACACCCACGAACATCTCGACGAACTCCGAGCCGGAGATGGAGAAGAAGGGCACCTTCGCCTCCCCCGCCACCGCCCGCGCCAAGAGGGTTTTGCCGGTCCCGGGGGGGCCGACGAGGAGAACCCCCTTCGGAATCTTGCCACCGAGCACCTGAAACTTCTGGGGATTCCGCAGAAATTCGACGACCTCCTCAAGCTCCTCCTTGGCCTCGTCCACGCCTGCGACATCGTCAAAGGTCGTCTTGGTTTCATCCTGGACATAGAGCTTGGCCTTACTTCGGCCCACGGAGAGCAGCCCCTGCGGCGGTCCCATCCGCTGGTAGAGCATCCTGAAAAGGAAGAAGACGAGGAAGAGGGGAAGCATCCAGATGAAAAGATCCCTCAGCCAGGATGTCTCCATGGTCCCCACGAAGCTAATCCGCCTCTCTTCCAGCTCACTAACCAGGCCAGGGTCCTCTACGCGGATCGTGTAAAAAGCCTTGCCTTCCTCGGACGGCTTTTTCGGATCCACTATCCTCCCCTGGACCGTTTGCGATGAAATCGCAAGATCCTCCACCTGTCTCGCCGCCACCAGTCGCTTGAACTCACTATAGGGGATCTGCTGACCGCGTTGCTCGAACATCAGGTTGAGGCCGATAAGGAGCGCCAGCAGCGGCAGAAGAAGGTACCACAACGGAATGCGCGTATCCTTGTTCATGTCATTCCCTATTTCTCAGACCGTTGCCCGAATGAGGCACACCGGGCACGGTCACATCGCGCTCATCTCATGACCCGTTCGATCACCACGGGCAAACACCCGCGCAGGGCTCTTTCTATACGCCCGTGGAGAACTTGAGCACCGTGGGCTTCACCAGCCGCTCAAAATCAGCAAACGCCAGCTTCACCACCTCCGTGTGGCTCCCCGCGTTGAACGCGATCTCCTTGCTTTCCGCCAGACTCTGTGCCACCAGCACTGGCAGCCCGTAGAGGTTCCCAAACGGCGGCATCGCCCCGGTCTCGCAATCGGGAAATAGTTTGGCGAACTCGGCCTCGGTGGCCAACCCGACGGTGGAGGCGCCAACCGCCTCTCGCAACCGATCCAGATCGACCTTGTACGCGGCGGGGAGGACTGCCATTTTCATCGCGCCGTCCACTTTGATCATGACCGTTTTTGCCAGGGCCTTGCCCGGGATATGTGTGGCCGCGGCAATCTCCTGCGCCGTGTAGGCTGAGGAATGGCTCATGGTGACGTAGCGCACCTGCTGCTCGTCCAGAAACGCCTTCAGTCTGCTGACTGGCATGGCCGACCTCCTTTACCTGTGCTCCATTCGCGGCCAGGCAGGCGGGTACGCCCGCTTGCCTTTCAGGTCCCTCTATCTATGAACATATGCACTTCCATTACATCCTCAAGAGCAAGCGGTGTACCGCCGTTCCTTTCGCTATCCCAGCAATTCGGTAGAGGGTATAACCCCCTGAAAATGAGATGTTTTTGCCATCTGAACGGATCGTGCGAGATGAATGTCGGAAAAATCGAGGTCGCAAGGTGGGGCAGGGATGCCTCAGTCGGGCCGTAAGGGGTGATGTAACCTCACGTGGAATGGAAGGGATACCTGCTGAGACCCCAGTGCCCCGAGTCCCAGCACTGTCTCATGTTGCGAGGATAATCTCGGCGGAGGAAGGCGTCCGTGGAAGAAAAATGTAGTTCCTTTACTTTCAATGAATTAGTGGTTTTATTCGTCCTTCGAGGTATTAAGGGGGGAAGCGGCACCCCGCTTGCTTCTCTGTCCGTCATAATTTCCAGCCGGATTGAGACAATTTTTTTTGACGAACAGGACGGGGAGGAGTTAGAATCGGCAGGTTTGAGCTGCCACGCTGGGGAGCTGAATCCACCCCTGAGGCTCATCGAACGCCAGGGAGAGGAGGGAGGGTGGTAAGAGAGCAACGGCGCGAGCAGGTCCTCGATGCAGCCAAGGCCGTCTTCGCCAAGAAGGGCTTTCACAGATCGAGCATTGCCAATATCATCCACGGGGCCGGCATCGCCCGCGGGACGTTTTATCTCTATTTCAAAAATAAGCGGGATATCTTCGATTGCCTGTTGGACTCCCTCCTCGAGCAGGTGGACCAACGCATTCCGACCATCGAGGTGGGAAAGGGAAAGCCTCCCCCCCTTGAACAGCTCAAGACCAACCTCACGCGGGTCACGACCCTGGCGCTGGAGGAGCCCGACCTGATCCAAATTCTGTTCCACCACGCCATGGGGTTGGACAAGGAGCTCGACCGGAAGGTTCAGGCGTTCTATGAAATGCTGCGAGGGCGGATCGAAGGGGCACTGACCTTGGGAATCAAGATAGGCCTGGTCCGCCCCTGTCCCACAAGCCTGGTGGCCTATGGCGTCCTGGGGGCCATGAAAGAGGTGATGGGGCAGCTGGCCTCGAATCGGATTTCGCCTCCCGACCTCAAGGCTGTGGTGGAGGGCCTCTTGGAGTTCGGCCTCCATGGCGTCCTCGTCGAGCCGTTCGAAGGCTAAAATTTTTTTAAATTTCCACTAGACTGACATGTCAGTCTATGATATGAAACGATCAATCCTGCCACCCAAGTTGGGTGACTCGACCGGCCCCTAAGGTATTACCCCAAAACCAGCCCCTCGATTCTTTGACAGCGCCAATGCTTGCCGCCCGGCGACCGGATACGGAGCCGGACAGTTTACCCCTATATTCTGACCCGATGGGGGGAAACCGGACACGCCAACATAACAATAACAATAAATGGTGAGGAGGAAGACATGACACAGGCAACGGTAGACCGCATCGAGCATTACCGGGCCTATAAGCCCCGGCCATTTACGAAACGGGAGCGGGATCACACGACGATTCTTTACGGCGGCATGACCTGGCGCCACGAGGCATTGGTCCAGGGGGTTTTTGAGAATCTCGGCTACAAGGCCCTGGCCCTGCCGAACATCGAAAGAAAAGACCTGGATACCGGGAAGGAACTCATCGATACCGGAGCCTGCTGCCCGACCACCTTTACGACCGGCAACCTGGTCAACTTTCTGCAGTCGGAGTCCAGTCGAATCGGCCTGGAAGAGGTCAGGCGGAAGTACGTCTACTTTACGGCCGGAGCCTGCGGGGCGTGCCGATTCGGTCAGTACCATGCCTCCTACGAGATGGCCCTACGCAACATTGGCCTCGGAGATTTCCGCATGTTCCTCTTTGCGCAGGACGAGCTCGACCAGGGAGACATGAGCGGAGGGGGACTGGAGTTCACCATGCCCCTCACCATGGGGGCTATCTGGGCCGTCCTGTTGGGGGATCTCCTGACGGACCTGGATTTCCTGATCCGGCCGTATGAAGTTGTCCCCGGAAAGACAGATCACGTCGTCAAGGAGAGCATCGACTACCTCTATGACGTCTTCAAGAAAAGACCCGTCAAGGGAAAAAAGTGGGGCTCGTTAGCATGGCATCTCACGACGGGGTACTTCACGGATGCGCTCAGGGAAGTGAAAAAGAAATTCGACACCATCGAGGTTGACCGCCTCCGGCCAAAGGCCAAGGTGGCGATCACTGGGGAGTTCTGGCTTCAGACGCACGAGGGGGACGGGAACTACAACATCAAGCGGTGGCTGGAGCAGGAAGGCGGCGAGGTGATTCCGCCTCCGATTGCGGTGTGGCTGGATTACTGGATCAAGTGGTACTTGATCACCTTGGAGCAGAAACTCGGGATCGAGAAAAATGTCCGACCGAAGATGGCGGCCGCACGGGGCCTCCAAGTGGTGTACCGGTGGTCCTACAACCGGCTCCGGCAGGCCTTAGGGGATCTCCCGTATGACCTGCCGTCTCAGGACGAGCTCCAGAGGCTCGCTGCCCCCTTTTACCACTACCATCTCTCTGGCGGAGAGGGCTACATGCTCGTTGGAAAGGCGCTGTACAAGCATCTGCATAAGAGGGCACACATGATCTGCGAGCTCTCGCCGTACTCCTGCCTGCCCAACACCATGTCCGTCGGAAGCATGGCGGGTGTGCTGGGCAAGTACCCGGATCTCTTATACGCGGCGATTGAGGTGAAGGGGGATGCCGAGGTTCATGCCCTCTCGCGGTGCCAGATGATCCTCACCGAGGCCAAAAAGCGAGCCGCGCAGGAATTTGAAGAGACGCTGGAGCGAACCGGCCTTACGGTCGACAAGATCAGAGCGGTTGAAAAGGACCACCCGGAACTCACGCGGGCGACCTATCGGGTGCCGCACAACGGGGTCGCGGGGACAGCCGCGAATTATGTCCGACATCTTGCCGAACGGATTTAGCAAAAGCTAAGCCGTCAGCTGTCAGCAATCAGCCAAGACGACCTGAGCCTGAAAGCTGACAGCGGACTGCTGATAGCTGACCGCTGATAAGGGAGAGAGGCAATGAAGATCGTTGGTTTTGACTGTGGCAGTACCACCGTCAAGGCGATTGTCGTTGAAAACGGCGCAGTCCTCTGGAAGGACTACCGCCGGCATGGGACCAAGATTGCCGAGACCACCCTGGATTTTCTGAGCCGGATAGAAGCCGAGTCCGGATTCCAACCCGGGAACGACAGAATTTACATCACGGGCTCATCCGGCGGGCCCATCACCCAGCTCATCGGCGCCAAGCACGTCCAAGAAGTGGTCGCGGTCGCGGCAGCCGTGGAGAAGCTCCATCCCGAGGTCATGTTTGTCTCCGAGATCGGCGGGGAAGACATGAAGACGATCTTCTTCACGAAGATGCTCGGGAATGGGAAGTCGAAACAGGTGATGATGCAGTCCGCCTGCGCCGGGGGGACTGGCAATTTCATCGAAAAAACGGCCCGGAAGTTGGGCGTCATAGACAAGCTCGTCGAGATGGGGTACGCGGGCTATGCACTGCACAAGGTGAGCCCCAAGTGCGGCATCTTTGCCGAAGCGGATGCGAATTCCTTGGTCAAAGCCGGCGTCCCCGTGGAGGAGATCATCGCGAGTCTTTTCGAGGCGGTGGTGTATCAGAACCTGGCGACGCTCACCAAGGGCAATACGCCGATGCCGGAGGTGCTCCTGTTGGGCGGGCCCAATCTCTTTTTCCACGGACTGCAGCAGGCCTGGAGGCATCACCTCACCAAGCTGTGGACAGAAAGAAAGGTGTCGATCCCCGATGGGAAAGATCCGGAAAGCCTCATCTGCGTCCCCCAGGAAGCCCTCTACTATACGTGTCTCGGATGTGTCGAGACTGCTCACGGGGAGCCCCCCGGGGTAGGGATCTATGCCGGACGAGAGCGACTCCAGTGGTGGATCGAGGAGGGGCAGTACGAGCAGAAGAAAAAAGAGGGTGGAAAGGGTTTGTGGACCACCGTTGAAGATCTCGATGGCTTCAAGCGGGTGTACGCCGAGAATGGCAATGGACGCTCTGACCCTCAGCGCAATGGATCCATCCTGCAAGTCGTTTGCGGAATGGATTTTGGATCGACCACGGCGAAGTTCGTGTTGCTGTCACCGGAGCGGGAGATTCTTGCAACCGGATACGCGATTTCCCACGGAAACCCCATTGAAGACGCCAAGACCCTCTTTCGGCAGGTCAAAGCGGCTCTGGGCAACGGCGAAATTCTGGCAGTCAGTGTCACCGGCTATGGAAAAGACCTGCTCAAAGACATCATTGGTGCGGACGTCCCCGTGGTAGAAACCGTGGCCCATGCGGCGGCGGGTCTCCATTTTTTCCCGGATGCCGACTGTATTTGTGACGTCGGAGGGGTCGATGTCAAGATCATGATCCTCCGGCAGGGGACCGTCTCAGATTTTCGCCTGAACTCCCAATGCTCCTCCGGAAATGGGGCGTTTCTGCAGGGGGTGGCCGAGCGCTTCACGATTCCCCTGGAAGAGATTGCCGACCGCGCCTTCCTGGCCCAGGCCAAGCCGATGCTGAGCATGGGGTGCGGGGTGTTCCTGCAGAGCGATATTGTCAATCAACAACGGAAAGGCTGGCAGGCGAATGAAATTTTGGCCAGCCTCTGCGGCATCCTCCCCTTGAACGTCTGGGTGTACGCTGGGGGCCTGACCAATCTCGGTCAGGTGGGGAGAAAGTTCATCTTGCAAGGCGGCACGCACAGAAACCTGGCCGTGGTAAAGGCACAGGTGGACTTCATCCGATCCAAGGTTCCGGATGCGGAGATCGTGGTGCATCCCTACTCAGGGGAGGCTGGCGCCATCGGGGCCGCCTTGGTGGCCTTGGACTGGTGGGTGAAAGGAAATCGGACTCGCTTCCGGGGATTTGAAACCATTGAATCTCTGACCTACAATACCGTCACCTCCCTGGATACGATCTGTAAGTGGTGCCCAGTGAACTGCAAGAGAACCTTCGTGGACGTCCAGGTCCCTGACGGGAAGGGGCGATCCTGGAGCAAGGTCCCGCTGGCAGAAGGGTGGGAGCGGGTAATCGTGAATAACTCCTGCCCGAAGGGGCTGGTCGAGGACGCCAACGAAATGCGGGTCATTAAAACCGAGTTGGAAAAGACCAAGGCCGCCTTCCCCAATATCGGCGAATACGTCCGGCAACAGGGCTTTCGACCGCCACGGAGTTCAGCGGCATGCTCGGTCTCCTAAGAAAGAAAGCCGCTCCTGACGTCAGCGTCCAGCGGGCCAAGCGGGCAGAGCTGCGCGTGGGCATTCCGCGCACGCTCAATCTCTGGAACACCCACCAATTTTGGACCGGCTTCCTCGTTGCCCTTGGGATCAAGCCGGAACACATTGTCTTTAGCTCGGAAACGTCAGAGGAGCAGTTCAAGCAGTTCGGCAAAGGGCGGGGCACCGTGGATTGCTGCTATCCCGTCAAATGCATCAGCGGTCACTATGGCGAGCTGGTTGCTCACAAGAAACGCGTGCAACTGATCTTGTCCCCCATGATCTATTCGCTCCCCTCGCCCCTCCAGGGCCATGTCCACGACACCTTGAGCTGCCCACGGGTCATGGCCGGTCCGGAGAACATCAAGGCCGGATTTCTCAAGGAGCGGGACGTCTTTACCGAAAACGGCATCACGTATACCTCCCCGTTTGTATCACTGGGTGAACCGCGCCTGGTCGCAAAGCAACTCTATGAATGTCTCAGCGAGCCACTGGGTCTCGAGATGGAAGAAACCAGGCGGGCGGTGGAATCCGGGTACAAAGCCCTGCATGAGTTTAATCAAAAGATGAGAGCCAATAGCAGAGAGGTCCTGTCGTGGTGTGCTCGCGAGCACAAGCCCTGCATTTTAGTCCTGGCCCGCCCCTATCACATGGACTCCGGCATTGGACATGAGATCGAGGTGGATCTTCAGGCGAATGGGTATCCCATCCTCTGGAACCAGTACCTCCCCGTAGACGAGGATGTGATGCAGTGGCTGTTTGGGGAAGAGATCAGCGCCGGGATTATCAAGAGCGCCTTTGATATCTCCGACGTGTGGGGTTCGTCGTATTCCTCCAACACCAACGAGATCCTCTGGGGGGCGAAGGTGGCCGCCCGGATGCCCTGGATCACCTGCGCGGTCCGTCTCTCGAGCTACGAATGCGGGATGGACCAACCCACCTACACGCCGACCCAGGCGATCGTGGAGCGCTCAGGCACGCTCCACTTCAAGTTCGGGGACCTCGACGGCACCAAACCCGGGGGATCGATCAAGATCCGGGTGGAGACCATCCACTACTATATCCAGCAGTCCTATCTCGGCATCATTGAGAATAAACTCAAGCGATTGCCGAGCCCCAGTCCGCTTCTCAATGAAATTTCCACTCGTGTCGTCGTGTGAGGAACAGCATCACGCCGGATTGCTCTTACCCGCGAGAATTGTCGTTTGTGTTCGTCTGTAGGGACCGGATGTATCCACCGATCTCCCGCCGCGAATCCTCCGACACATCGACCAACTCGAGCCCCGTGCGATAGACACAGTCTCGCTCCCCGCCGGGCCACGTTTCATAGCGGTAGACCACTGTTCGGATAACCCGACAGTCGACACTGACCTTTTCCCCGCGCAACAAGAGGATCAGGATGGTCATGGTGCCGGGTCGAATGATGTACGAGTGTTCGATCAGGGCCCCGCCCAAACTGATATCAACTACAGATACCTCATGGGTATTACCAATCCATCCTGACAGCCATCTCCCGGCCCGCCACCGGGGGAACCGCCGCCTCTCCGATTTCGCCTGGTCCACCGGCTTTCCTACCCGTTGACGTTTCATGCGGCTTGTTCATCTCCTCCGATAAGGAGAGACAGAGGGAGTTGGTGATATTTCTGGACTTTGATTTCGATCATCTTCCCCTGTGCCTCTGTGGTCTTGGGCAGGTGGACCTCCAAGACACCATCCTTGAAGGTCGCACTGACCCTGTCGGCATCCACACCAGTAGCAAGCGTCAGACTGCGCGCGAAGAACCCAGCCACGGGTTCAGAGCAGTCGTCTTCCTCGCTCGATTGCTTCCACTCTCCCCGGATGGTCAGGACGCCGTCCTCCACCGCAACTGCGATGTCGTGCTGGTGCAGACCAGGAAGGTCCGCCCGGAGGATCACCTCTTCCTTCCGGTCGAGCATAGCCACGGCCGGCGCCGAGCGGCCTGTTTCGCCGGTCCATCGCGACCAGGGTTGCTCCCGGAATAGCCGGTCGAACGCTTTTTCCATCTCTCGTTCCATCCGGACCTGCACCCGAAACGAGCCGCGCGCCGGGCCCCATCTCGGCCACCATCGCTCGATTGCCATGATTGTGCCTCGCTTGCCTCCCCACGATAAACCGGGGTGGGAGAAGGGCGCCCGTCGCTCTACTCGGCCTAGTGATTAATCCCTGGTTTCACCGTCCACCTGATGATCTCTCTGAGCAATGCCGCGCGCTCTATGCTTTCCCTCATCTGCGTGAGCTTGGCCACCAACTCCCGCTCGATCTCCTTGCTCTCGGCCACGAGGCGATCGTACATTTCGCAGGCTTCCATGTGCATACGGTCCTGAACCTCCGTGAGCTTGTCCCGAACCGCCTCAACGGAAGCTTGCTGGCCCCTGCCAAACACTTCCTCTGAAATCGTGCAGATCTCCTTCCGATAGCGATCGATGAGTTCCGTCATACCTAACATACGTTGCTCAAGTGGCTTCATGGAGCGCTCCTCAGGTTATCTCTTCCGGACACGTTTTCGTTGTCGACTGTTCCAGTAGTCGCCCGTGTGACCCGTGCACAGCAAAGCCAGGTGCAGGCATTGTTCTCACGCGGCATTCTCGACACGTTCGGCGATCAGTTGCAGGAACGCCACGGCCTCCTCGGTCGTAAAGATCCCGATCTCCTGGGCCTGGTTGGCGATCCCTTCCCAAGTTGCTCCCTTCCCTTGGTCTGCGTCCCGACACCGGACTCGCTCATAAATGGCGGCCAAGAGGTCGGGCGGCGCCCGGACGATCAGTTTGCGGAGCAACTCTTGTCCTTTCATGTTTTTGCCTTCCACGGTCATCTCAACCCCCTTTCAGCCGGGCCATCAGCGCGATGGTGTCCTCCGTCTGCGTCCATGGCGAGTAAGGTCCTCGATCCACACACGACTGAACGGCAGCACCAGAGGAAGAACCAACACCTTTTGTTTAAACCAAGGGGTTATCTCGAACCGGATTATCCGCTGTCGAAAAAAATCGCCCCAAGGAGAACCCGTTTCCTCCTTGAGGCGTCATGGCCTTTGCCGAGTGGCGCGCCCGAGGCGCCCCTCGACTGCATGCACAATTTTGCGTCTAGATTCTCACCGAATCCCTCTTCTCATGTCAAGAAATTTCTTCGAAGGGGGCAAGGAGTTCATCCGCCTTTAAGATCGTGCCGGCAACGACCTTGAGGCTCGTTCTCGTGGTGCGGCTTTTGTGTTGCATCCGTCGGAAAGCCTCGGCCTCAGAAAGCTGCAGCCGGTTCATCAGGACCCCTTTCGCCTTCTCCACCACTTTCCTGGTCTCCAGCGCCTCCTTCAGGTCGCTGACCTCCCGACGCAGGGTATCAAGCTCCCTGAAACGGGCCAAAGCCACCTCGATCGTCGATCGAAGGGTACTCTCATTTACCGGCTTCAACAGGTAGGCCATCGCTCCGGCCTCCCCGGCTCGCTGGACAAAATCCTCTTCGGGGTAGGCGGTGAGGAAGACGATGGGAACAGCGACCTCTCCGAGGATGGCGCGCGCTGCTTCGATCCCGTCAAGACGGGGGATCCGGATGTCCATAATGATGAGGTCCGGATGGAGCTACGACGCAAGCCCAACCGCCTCTTGCCCGTCCTTCGCCACACCGACAACGCGGTGGCCGATGCCTTCAAGCTGGCCCTTCAGCCCGGCGGCCACAAGGCCTTCGTCCTCGACGACGAGAACCGCAAGGTCCTGATTGAGTCCCTGAGAAGTCACTGCATAGCCTCGTTACAGTCCATATACTAGCTATCTGTCAGCTGTGGTTTCGGGAACCGGACGGTCGCGAGCGTTCCCCTGTCATTGCGCAGTTGAAACTGCCCCTGGAGGTCGGTCTCGACCAACGACGCGACGATATCCAAGCCCACGCCTTTCTTCCATCCGCCCTCCTTGGTCATCGGGATCCCAATACCGTTGTCTCTGACGGACAACTGGATCTCCTCTTGTCTTTCTGTGACGTGAACCTCAATAAGACCGGCATGGCGGGACGGAAAGGCGTGAATGAGAGCATTGGTGATCAGCTCATTGGCGGCCAAGGCCAAGGAGCCGAGCCACTTGGGCGGAAGCCTCAGAGGAGGGGCGTCGACGGTGATCTTGACATGTTCCTCCCAGCCGATACCCTTCACGACGGCCTTCGCGACCTTCTCGACCAGCCTCTTCAGATCGAGCTCCCTGAAGTCATCCTGGGCAAGGAGATCGTGGATGGCGGCCAGATGCTGTACCCGATCGATACAGGCCTTCAGCGCCTCCTCAGCCGTCCAGCGCCTCTTCCGACCGAGCTCCATGGACAGCAAGCCGACAATCGTTGCCAGGTTATTCCGCACCCGGTGATTCAGTTCCCGAAGCAGCAGGGCCTCGGCTTCGGCCGCGCGTTTGCGCTCGGCAATTTCCGTTTGCAAGGTTGCATTAGCTTGCGCCAGCTCGGCTGTCCGCTTCTGCACGCGCAGTTCTAACTCGTCGTGTGCCCTGCGCAGTGCTTCCTCTGCCCGCTTGCGCTCGGTGAACTGACCGATCCGGCCGCCGATGTCTGCTGCCATCTCGAGGAGCTCGGGATCGGGCTGCCGGGTCTCGCGGGTGTACAGCACGATAACGCCCGTCACGTCGTCCTCGGCTTCAATCGGAAAGGCCAATGCAGCGTGCAAACCTATCTTGGCCGCAATGGGAGCCCGGAGGAAATTGGTGTCTGCGAGGATATTAGGAATCCATGCCGCTCGGCGGCTGGCCCAGACGCGACCCGGCAACTCGCTTCCCGGTGCAAAGGTGCTTGTGCGACTGATCGCCTCGAATTCCGTGACATCGAGGGCCGGCACATGCCACATGCCATCCCAGCGGAGCACCTTTGCACTGCGGTCCACGCGCCATAGCTCGCCGAGTTCACATCTCAGGCCCTCGCAGACGGCCTGTAAGAGAGGGAAGGTCGCATCACGGAGCGTGGCAGCCTCCGCCAGGACGCGCGTGACGGCGAACTGCGCCTTCAGACGACTCTCCGCCCGCTTGCGGTCGGTGGTGTCACGGATGAGCCATCGCAGGCTTGGCAGCTGCCCCTGCGTGTCGCGGACGGCGGCGACGCTGACCGTCGCAAGGAAGGGGGCACCTCTCAGGGGCTGCAATCGCACTTCCCAATCCCGCACCTGCGGCAGCGCTGTTAATCGAGTGAGCTGGGACTCAAAGGTCTTACGATCCCGCTCGGCCACAAAGCGCAGTAGCTGTTTTCCGACTAGGTCAGCCGGGTGTGCGGCGAGCAGCGCAGCGGCGGCGCGATTCGCGTCTCTGATTGTTCCCCCGACATCCGTGACAAGGTACCCATCCAGCGCGAACTCGAACATCTCTCGGTACCGCTGCCGCTCCGCGTCCGCAGCCCGCCGGGTCACCGCTAACTCGTCGTTCTGTTGCCGAAATTCTTGCGCAGCTTTCTGAAGGTCATGCAGCGCGTTCGAGAATTCCTTGAGGATCTCAACGGCGAGTTCTTGGACCGGCGACACGCCGACATGCTCTTGGAGATCTTCTAGGAGGCGGTGAACTGCGGAATCAATCTCCTGGTACACGGGGCCCTCCTTCATCTCTCAATCTCCTTTGATCAGCAAAATCGGCCCCTTATAAGTTTACTCTGCGCTCACGGGCAGGATTTAGGGCTTACAATGCTCCGCCGAGGGGCCTCAGTATCCCCAGACTTGCGGACTCTGTCAAGTGCCAGGAATTTCATGAGAAGTGAGCACCAGTTGGATCGGCACCGAGGGGAAGGACGGGGTCCTCAGCAGATCGGATAGCGCCCCCGGGCCAGCTCCTCGCAGAAGAGGGGCATGCCCTCAAGCTCCTCTTGCACCAACGTGCAGATCGGATCATCCACATCCGCGAGGGTAAAGCCTGGCTGCAGACGGATCTGCACGGAGGCCATCTGTGGTCGATCAACGGGCTCGCCGATGCGACTGCAAAGCCAAACCACCACCTCGCGCAACCCCGGAATCTCGGAATAGATCCGGGTCGCCAGCACGTGGGTCAGGACATTGTAGATCTTCCCCACGTGGCTCACCGGGTTTTTCCCGGCTGCTGCCTCCGACCCCCGGGGGCGGTTCAGTGCGATGAGCCCATTGACCTGGTTGCCGCGGCCGACTTCCCCCGAATCGGCATCTTCCGCCGAGGTACCTAAAACAGAAAGGTACATCCCGGCTATGCCCGTCCCTGGGCGATCCAGCGTGTTGAGGCTTGTGCTGATCTCGCGCAGATTTTCTCGCTGGCCACGGAGATGGGCCAGGAGGGCGTCGTGCACCGACTCCTTGCGCCGGAAGTAATCCGTCTCACTCCCCACGTATTCGTCAAGCAGGGGCATGGCGATGGTGACCTCGAGCTTCCGGCCCGTGCGGACACCCATGACCTTGACATCCTCCCCGGTTTCAGGAAAGCGACTCTTAAACGCTGGGGAGTTGAGATAGTGTTCAGTCTGCAGCACCAACCGCTCTGTCTCACTGAGCGGCGCGTATCCCACCGCCGCCGACGTGTCATTGGCCCCGAGCACGCCCTTTTTCTCCAAGAATAGGCTAGTCAGCTCTTCCGAGCCGGGCTTGAGCTCGACTTGATACCTAAGATGGTGATCTGGATCGACGCGGCGCAGGTTTTCCCGGAACCACCCCTTTGCCGTTTCCACCGCAATATCAGCGACATTGAGCTCCTCGTTCCCGACGACCGCGGTGGCGCGATCTCCGATCACCAGCCGCATCGGCTCCAGGACGCGTCCCCCACCGAAGTGCCGCTCCACCTGGCCTGCCACCAGGAGCCCCTTGTCACAGTTGTGGTGCAGGATGCCGCCGAATCGCTCCACGTAGGCCTTCGACAGCGCCTGGGACACCTGCTCCATCACGGCGTCGCAGATCGTATCCGGGTGTCCGAGACCCTTACGCTCCACGATTTCGACATCGAGCTCCGCTGCGGAGAGGCCGCTGATTGGCTGGATATGGATGTTGTCCATAGGATCAACCTGACAGGTATCCTTTGTCCACCAGGGTGGCCACGACGCGTCGGGCTGCCACCTCGGGCGCCTCCCAATCACCATGTACAACCACCTCCGGGCGCTCTGGTGGTTCATATGCCGACTGCAATCCGGGCACGGTGGTGGCTTTTCCTTGCTGCGCCTTGTGATAAATGCCCTTGGGGTCACGATCCATGCACACCTTCAGGGGGCAATCCACATAGACCTCGAGAAATCGGGGAATGTGCTGCCGCGCGCGGTCCCGATAGGCTCGGCGGTTGGCCGTCGCGTCGAAGATCACGGGTACACCGTGCTCGGTGAGAAGCCGGCCCACGTGAGTCATGGCCCCATAAAAGATGTCCCGTTCTTCTTCATTATAGCGGGGATGAGGGGTGAAGATCCGACGCAAGGCGTCCGACTCTAATACCGCGACGTCAATCCCTCGGGTCGAGAGCTCCCGGGCCAATGCCGCGGCGACAGTGGACTTGCCTGAAGCTGGCAGGCCCGTGATCCACACGGCGAAGCCCGCTCGCACTTTACGCTCCGCAATACGCGTTTACCCGCTCCGGATCAAAGACGTCCGCGTCCAGTACTGCCTCGATGAACGCAAAGAGTTTTCGCCGGACGCCCTCGGTCAGGTGGGGATACCAGAGCGGGCTGGCCATGACCAGTCCTCGGAAGGCGAAGAAGGGGGCCGCCACCTCAAGCAGCTCTCGATCACCGCTTTTTTCCAGATACCGTTCCCAGAAGCGGTGGAAGAGCGCCCCGAGAGAATTCTCGAGACGCTCGGATCGCTGCAGGGAGAAAAACAAGTAGTTCATGGTCAAGCAGACTACATCATCCGCGGGTTCTCCCCATTCTCCCCTGGCGCGGTCGAGCACCTGGAAGTCCGTCCCCTCGCGGAACATGATATTCCACGGGTGAAAATCCCCATGCACCTGGCGCAGTCGGTGCGTGCGTTCCTTAAGTCGCCACCGCCAAGCAAGGCAGCGCTGTTCGATACGTTCCAGGAGATCCGGGGTAATGAATCCATGCCGGGACGGATAGCTATCCGTCAAGCCCATGATACATTCGCCGTGACCGACCAGCTCGCGAATGCGCCGGCTATACAAATCCGGATCGGTTCCGGGTACCCGGTGGATCTCAACAAGATAATCGCAGAGCGCATCGGTTCTGGCCAGATCGAGGTCGGTGAGTTTGCCGTCGTCCCGCAGCCGGGTTAGATCCCGGAAATATTCCTGCCCCTCCACGTATTCCATGAGCAGGAAGAGCTCCTCCACGTTTCCCAGAGAGAGGATACGCCCATCCTGTTCGAAGGCCGCCACGTCCAGCGAGCGGACGTGGCGCGGAAGGCGGTTGAAGGCCCAATGGTCCCACAGCAGTGCTTGGGCCCGATCCGCCATGTGTTGATGTCCGAAGCGGCCCGGGTGTATGGTCTCGACCACAGCCCGGTGACGTTGGCCAGCCACCTCATACTCCACCTGGATCGGCACGCCGTACCCGTATCCTTTGATGGCTGCGGCCTGAAGGGGTTCCCCGATCGGACTCAGCCCAATAACGTGTACGGGCTCCCCCAACAGGGACGCCAAGTAGGCCCCAAGGGTGTCGGGATTCAACTCGGGCACAAAAGTTCCCTCGTGCGAGAAGGCTGGAACGCTTCCTGCTGAACGATTCTAGCATCCTAGCGTTCTAGCTTTCCAGCATGCCGTGGAAGCCTCACAGACCGAAGCGGGCAGGACTGAAAGGATCAAGGGAAAGTGAAGGGGACTCACCCAGAATCATCTCAGCCACGAGCTGGCCGGTGAGAGGGCCTAGGAGAATGCCGTTACGGAAGTGGCCGGTGGCGATGTACGTACCGGTCAGATCCTGCAGCGGACCGATAATGGGAAGCCCATCCTTCGCGTGCGGGCGAAACCCGGCCCAGGCACGGGTGAAGGGCCGATCGACAAGCCCGGGGAGGAGAGTGAGTACGAGCTCACTAAAGGCGTGAATCCCGCCGAGCGTTACCTGCTTTTCGAATCCGACGTACTCGACATTGCTCCCCACGATCAGGCCGCCATCGAGGCGGGGAACCAAGTAGCCTCCCCTTCCCCAGACTGGATGCCGCAAGGGTGGCTCCGAAAGCTCGGCGTAGAGGATCTGCCCACGGGCAGGCTCCACAGGGATCCGCCGACCCAGGAGGGTCCCGAGCTGTGCTGCCCAGGCCCCGGTGCACAAGACGACATGGGCGGACGTGTAGATCCCTTGTGGAGTCCGAACACCGGCAACTCTGTCGCCTTCATACAGGAATCCCGTCACAGGCGTCCCCTCCAGGATGCGCACGCCGAGGGCCTGGGCCGCGTGGGCCAGCCCGCGGAGGAGTTCGGTGTTGTTGACATGATGATCCCCCGGAAAGAAGAGCGCTCCCCCGATCTTCTTGGTCAGCCCTGGCTCGAGCGTACCCACCTCTTCCGGGGTCAGCCGTTCCACGGCCAACCCGAGCGCTTTCTGCCAGCGGTACCGTCCCTCCGCAGCCTCGTCCCCTTCCTCGTCGAGGAGGTATAAAATTCCCCACCCGAGATACTCGATGTCGACCCCGGCGCGCTCCTTGAGTTTCGGCGCCAGATCCTCGTAATAGTGGCGTGCGGCAAGGCAGAAGTCGAGAAAGGGCCCTGGGCCGGCCGCCTCACACTGCGGCGCCAGCATCCCGGCCGCCGCCCCCGAGGCCTCGCCGCCGATCTGGCCCCGATCGAGGACAAGAACACTTTTCATGCCTTTTTCGGCCAGGTGGTAGGCGACGGAGCAGCCGACGACCCCTGCTCCAATGATGATGACATCCGCTGTGTGAGCCATGCGTTTCGTTCTCCCTTTTCAGCGGCGTCGTATCCTTCTTTCTTTCACAATCTCACTTCTTGGATTCGCTGCGGAGGGTTCTCTGAATAAGAGTCAGGAGCGAGCCAGATCGGAAGGGCTTGGTGACAAAATCAACCGCCCCAAGCTCCGTGGCCTTGGCGAAGGTGGCCCGGTCGGTGAAGGCCGAGAGGAAGACCACCGGCAGCGACTTGTCCTGCCGCCGGATCTCCGTCAAAAGCTCGAGACCTCCCTTTCCCGGCATGACGAGATCGGTGAGGACCAAATGGCATGGGTGCGTTTGAAGCACGGCGATGGCCTCATCGCCGTCCTCGGCCAGGTAGACTTCATATCCGGCGGCTACAAGGATACGTCGGAGATTCTCCCGCATATCCTCGTCATCCTCGACGACGAGGATCCGAGGCTGCAGACTCTCTTTCGCTTTCATCCGGTCTGCTCCCGGGCGTCCAGTCCTTGCCCGATCGACGCTCCCCAACCGTCCATTCCCGTCGTTGCTCTCAACCCCTAGCGCTCCCTGCGCCATCCAGCCGCATTCGGGATCTCCCTGTCCGCACCCCACTTAGGGAAAGGTCAACGAGAGGAATTCACCCTTCCCCACATCCACCAGCCCCCGGTCGGTCAAGCGAATCTCGGGGATCACCGGCAGGGCCAGAAATGACAGGGCTGCAAAGGGATTTGGAGCCATACACCCGAGATCGCAGGCGTTGAGCAACAGGCGCTCCAGGGCCGCCGCCACGTCGCCCGGTTTCTCCTCGCTCATGAGGCCGGCGACGGGCAGAGAGAGGGAAGCTAATATCTCGCCGCGTGCCGCGACAGCAAGCCCGCCCCCCATTGATGCCACGTGTTCGAGGGCGGTCAGGAGATCCCTGTCTTCCACACCTACCGCAATGAGGTTATGGGAATCGTGGGCCACTGAGGAGGCCAGCGCACCCTGCCGGAGGCCGAACCCCTGCACAAGGCCGAGGCCAATGTTTCCGTTTCTGCCATGCCGCTCGACGACCACGAGCTTGAGGATGTCGCGCGCGGGATCGGCACGCACCTCGCCGTCTACGACCGTCGCCTCGAGCACCAACCGGCGAGTCGTGATCTGTCCCGGCACGAGCCCAATGACCCGCACGGACCTCGTGCGATCGGCGGAGATGCGCAAGTTCTCCGTCGAAAGCGGAGGAATCCTCACCGTGTTGAGGGTCCCAGGCTCTCGCCGCCGGGGAATCTCTCGTAGAAGCTTTCCCTCCTCCGCAACAAGGCGTCCTGCCTTAAACACCAAGAGTGGGGTGAACTCCCGGAGGTTATCTACGACGACCAGATCCGCGAGATATCCTGGTGCCACTGCTCCGCGGTCCCGAAGTCCGAATGCTTCCGCCACATTCAGCGTCACGAGCTGCACGGCAAGGTGCGGTGAGAGCCCCATCGAGACTGCCCGTCGGAGTAGCGCATCCAGGTGACCGTGGGCAACAAGCTCGTGGGGTTCCTTATCGTCGCTGACGAGCAGACAGCGTCGTCCCGTCACTGGCGTGACGAGGGGCAGGAGCTCGGCCAGGTTCCGAGCCTGAGATCCTTCCCGGATCATGACGCGCATCCCCAACCGGAGCTTCTCTTGTGCCTCCTCGAGCGTGGTCGACTCATGATCCGATCCGATCCCAGCGCCGAAGTATGCCATCAGGCCTTCGCCGGTGAGGCCGGGGGCGTGGCCGTTGACGAACTTGCCCCGGGACCTGGCGAGGGCAATCTTCTCTAGGATGTCCCGGCTTCCCTGAATGACGCCGGGATAATCCATCACTTCCGCCAAACCGAGGATCCGATCCTCCTCCAGCAGGGCTCCGATTGCCTCAAGGCCCAAGGAGGCCCCGGCGGTCTCGAGCCCTGTGGCAGGGACACACGATGAGGCCATGAAATAACAATCCAGGGGGAGATCCTGGCTGGCCCGCAGCATGTACCGTACCCCGTCGAGGCCAAGGACGTTCGCGACCTCGTGTGGGTCCGCGATGACTGCCGTGGTCCCGCGTGGAACGACCGCTTCGGCGAAGCCTTCGGGCGTCAGCAGCGAACTCTCGATGTGAATATGACCCTCGATAAGGCCCGGGAGGACGTATTTCCCATAGAGGTCAAACACCTCCTGCGCACGTCGGTACTGGGATCCGATTCCGACGATGCGACCCCCACCGAGCGCCACGTTGGTGGTCCTCACCTCTCCGGTGAAGACATTGAGCAGCTTCACCCCTGTCAGAAGCGTGTCCGCCTCGCGCCGCAGTCCTGCCATTTCAATGGATTTCTGCCGGTTTTCTACGTCATCCCGGATCACGATGCTCTACCCCTTCGACGCGATAGATATCCGGCAGATGCCGGTATTGCTCGGCAAAGTCGATGCCGTATCCCACGATGAAACCGCGAGGGACGGTAAAGCCCACGTACTCCACCGGCACCTGGGCGAGACGCCGCTCTCGCTTATCAATGAGGGTGCAGACCTTGATCGACCGGGCTCCTCGCCCTTCGAGCGCATTCCGTATAGCCTGGAGTGTGATCCCCGTATCCTCGATATCCTCCACGAGCAGGACATCCCGCCCCACAATGGGAAGCTGGAGGTCCTTCGTGACAGTCACCTGCCCAGAAGTTTCTGCCCGGGAGCCGTAACTGGCTGCACCGATGAAGTCCACCGCCGCCGGGATGGTGAGTTGTCGGATCAGGTCAGCCATAAAGACGAACGCGCCGCGGAGGATCCCGACGAGGACGAGATCCTTCCCGGCGTAATCGGCACTGATGGCTTCGGCCAGCTCCCGGACCCGTTGCGCGATTTCCTCCCGGGAATACAGGAGCACAAGCTGCTCCGTCATGGCCGTTGTACCCAAACGTATCCTCCTGCATCCGAGACCGGTGGCAAAAAACCCAGACGGCGCTCCCCCACCTCCTCCTCCCCCGGACCTGTCAACGCACCGAGAGCAACCTTGGTGCCACGAGGAGGAGGGGGTCATAAGTACTTGTAATTTCTTGAATTTGAAGAGGAAGAGACGATCTCCGCGCTCCCCGGGACGCTTGGATGGAGCTGGGCTCTGGGACCTGGCCGCCCCACAGAAGAAGGGCGATTTCTTGTAAGTCTTCATATTTTCACGGAATAGTGCTGGGACGTTGATGTCCCAAACAGATGGCCCTGCCCCGACGATGTTCGATCTGATCTCGCCGCCATGGCGACACACGAGGTTTCTGTACTGCACATCTTCCTGGGTGGGGTGTGAGGAGAGTTTAGTCGGCACCGGTGGGGGGAATTGGCCTACCCCCAAGGACAGGCAGGTGGAAGTCAAATCGCTCGCTGAGATAGCCGAGACCAAACAGGACGGCCCCGATAGCATCCGTCGTTGGATCGGGATGGAGCAGGAAGAGACCGCCTGCGATGTAGAGGATGCGCTCCAACGGCGTCGATGATTTTCGCAAGAAGCCCATGACCCCCGCCTCGATGGCGAACATCGCCGCAATCGCGGCGAGGGACACCCACAGAATTTTCGACCAGCTCCCCACGAAGAGGAGCGACGGATTGTAGATGAAATAGAACGGGATGATGTATCCGCCGATGCCGAGGCGCATTGCGTCCCACGCCGTGCGCAGCCAACTCCCGCCGGAGATGGCGGTTGCAGTGAAGACTGCAATGCACACCGGCGGGGTCAGTCCCGACTTGATCGCGAAATAAAAGATGAACAAGTGACCGGCCAATGTCGGGACCCCCAGACCGGCAAGGGCCGGGCCCAGGACCGCGGCCGCGATGACGTAGGCGGCCGTCGTCGTCATCCCCATGCCCAGGATGATGGCGGTCCCCATCGTGGCGAGCAGGGCCAGCATGATGCTGGTCCCCGCGAGGCTGATGATGAGCTCAGACACCGTGACCCCGAAGCCCGTGAGGGAGATCATGGTCACGGCCATCTGGACGCAGCTCATCATCACCATGAGCCAGGCGAGCGCCGTGAGCACCGCATCGTAATAGCCCCGGGCAATGATCCTGATCCGGTGCCAGACCTCTTTCGGGCTCCAGGATCCGATGAGGAGAAACACCCCCATGGCGGCCATGATGGCCCAGCCGGCCGCGTACTGCGCAGGAAAGAGCCGGAAGAGGAAGTAGATCAGCAGGCCGACCGGGACCACGAAGACCAGAATCTGGCGCGGCGCAAAGACCTCCCGCAACGAAGGGAGGTCCTCAGCGCCCAACTTGCCAATGTGCCGTCTGCCCGCTTCGACCCACACCCCTGCCATGATCCCGGAGAAATAGACCAATGCGGGGATGATCGCGGCGACCATCACCTTCACGTACGGCAGGCCGAGCATCTCGGCCATGACAAACGCTCCCGCCCCCATGATGGGCGGCATAATCTGTCCCCCCGAAGAGGCCGAGGCCTCCACCGCCGCCGCCATCTCTTTGGGAAACCCGAGGCGCTTCATGGTCGGAATGGTGAAGGCCCCGGTGGTCGCCACGTTCGCCACGGAGGATCCGGAGAGCATGCCGAAGAAGGCGCTGGAGATCACGGCAATATGTCCCGCGCCTCCCCGGAGGCGTCCTCCACTGACCTTGGCCAGATCCATGAACGTCTTGCCCACGCCGCAGGCGAAGAGCACCGGGCCGAAGATGACGAAGGGGGCGATCAGCCGGCTGGTCAGGTCGGTGAGGAGGCCCCAGATCCCCTCGGTCATGAGATAAAACTGATAAAAGATCTCCTCGACACCGAAGCCGGCGTGGCCGAACCGGCCCGGAATCCATGGGCCCACGAAGCCGTAGACAATGAAGGCCAACACCAGCAGGGGGATCGCGAGCCCCAGGGACCGGCGCGTCCCTTCGAGCAAGGACGCCGCCAGGATGATACTGAACCCGATGTGTATCGTCTCGTAATAGCCCGGCATGCGCACCAGGGCTTCCCACTGGAACATCAAGTAGATGCACGGGACGAGACTGACCACGGCAATCACGAGGTCCAGGAGGCCGGGCCCGTGCCGAGAACCGAGTAGAAAACAAAAGGCGCGAGAAGGAGACTCCCGCGTGAGGACGATGGAGTGGATGGGATAGGCGATGTAGACGAGGGCTAGGCCGAAGGCGAGAGAGATGGAGCCCTGCAGGACCGGATGCCAGGCGACGGTGAGGGCCGTGTAAAGCAGAAAAGTGCTCCACACTCCCACGAGAACGCTAGCGATAACTTTCCAGACACCCGTCAGCTCGCGCACTACTCCACCGTCCCTATCTATCTATTCTTTCTCCGGCGATCACTTGGTCACGATCAAGGGATGCGTGGCCACGCTTCCGTGGTCGCCCGCCGCCTCAATCGTAAACTCGCCGACCGGCGCGACCGCAGGAATGCCAGTCTCCACGCTGAAAGCGCCGGAATCATCGGCTATAATGGCATCAACTTTCTCTGTGCCAAGACCGTGTATGATCCCGGGTCCCGTCTCGAGGGTGACCTCCACCACCTCGCCGGGTTTAAAGCCCGAGCCGCTGATGGTGATGACCGTTTTCGGTTTCCCCTTGCTCGGATCCACGACCAACGCGGCGGCCTTCCCCGTAGAGGCACAGGCGGCCATGAGGCCCAGCGCGAGTGCTACCACCATTAGGATAGAAACCCCATACCTGCTTAGTCGATTCCCCATGGGATTTTTCCTCCCTCTTCACAAAGCAGCGTCGTCGTCCAGCGATGCGCCGAACCGCTGTACCATTTCACAGGACACCGGCTACGCCTTACATCTCAGGCGGGCGCAGGTGAGCCGGGACCTTGACCTTGAGCACTTCTTCGTAAAACTTGACCGCGCCCCGATGGAAGGGGACGTCCAGTCCGTGTTTCACCGCGTTGCCGAAGAGATCGTCAAAGTTGCCGGCCTGCAGGGTTTTCAGGGGTTCAACAATATTCGTCCGGTCCTCCCAGACGGCCTTGACGATCTTGAAGATCACGTCGTCGGGGACGTCCTTGCGCACAAAATCGGTGATCACATAGGCAAAGCTGAGCTGATTTTTCTCGACCGCCTTGAACAGGCCCGCCGGGATGGTCAAACTCTTGCCGTGGCCGGGGAATTTCTCGTTCATTTTCTTGACTTCTTCAGGTGTCACCGGGATGATGTTGATATCCAAGGCCGATTCGACGTCGAGGACCGCTGCATCCTTGTACCCCGCCTTGAACCACCCCTGGACGACGCCGGACTTCAGGGCGTCCGGACTGGCCCCCAGCCCCAACAATTTGTAATCAGGCTTGATATTCAGGGCTTCGAAGAAGAACTCGATGAGCCGGCCCGAGGTCGTCCCAGGGTTCAAGGCGAACGGCAACCCGGTGATGCCCTGCAGCGTGGTCACCCCGCTCTTCTTGGTGGTGAGGATGTGAATGGGGGTGATGTACCCGCCCCAGAGGGCCCTCAGGTCTTTGTTGGGCCTTCCCTCAAAATCGAGAATCCCCTTGTAGCTGGCAAAACCGGCGCTGGCATCCGCCGGCCCCATGTGAATGGTCCCCCGTTGCAGGCGGACCAGGTTCTCCACGTAGCCGCCGGTCTCCACAACCGTGATCTGGATCTCGCCCGGATAGGCGCGATTGACCGCCCCCGCCATGGCCACGGTATTGGCGTAGAGGCCGGACCGGACGCTCGTCGATCCCCATTTCAAGCGGTGAGCGCCGTCGGCCGTCCCGACGACGCCTAGGGAGAGAACCAAAACGAAGAGTATCCACCCGAAACGTTTACCGGACATATGTCACCTCCTGTCCTGATAGAAATGCGAAAGAGAGTGGGAGCTTCTGCGACAGCTTCACATCTGCGCTGGGGTGAGAAGCCGAGCTGGTGGGGCTAAGATCCAGGCAGGATTTTCTTGCCGCATCGAACGCAGATGTACTGCTTGGCTTCTGCCTCTTCGGCGAATATAGGGTCTATGAAACCCCTCCGTATCGTGATCTCTTCCGCTGCCTTCATACAGTCTCGGCAAACGGCATCCTTATCAATCCAGACTCCCACTGGCGGTTTTCTATCTTCGCGTCTATAAATGGAGCGCTAGTCCAATGTTGACCCTCTGCAGGTGCTTATTCTTTCATCACCTGTAATGCTCCTCCCTTTCGCCCTGACTCCACAATTGCCCATCATTGGTTACTCGTCGGTCAGCACTTCTCCTAAAACCTCCGTGCGGTCGCCTCTACAGGCCGAGGCCCGTGATGCTTTTTCGCACCGCCTCGGCCGAGCGATTCACCGCTGCGCGCTCTTCGTCCGTCAATTCGACTTCGATGATGGCCTCCATTCCCCCTGCCCCTAACTTCACGGGGACTCCAAAGTAAATGTCACGGAGGCCGTATTCCCCTTCGAGGTAGGCCGAACATGGCAAGATTCTCTTCTTGTCCTTGAGAATTGCCTCGACCATCTGAATCACCGCCGCCCCCGTGGAGTAAAAGGCGCTCCCGGTCTTGAGCAAGGCCACGATCTCGCCCCCTGCCTTCCGGGTCCGCTCTACGATCTTGTCGATTTTCTCCTGAGGCAAAAGCTGGGTGATGGGGATTCCAGCGACGGTGCAGTAGTGTGTCAGTGGCACCATCTCATCCCCATGTCCTCCCAGCACGAGGGCCTGGGTGTCTTCCACCGAGACCTGAAGCGCCTCAGCCACAAAGGCCCGGAAGCGCGAGGCGTCCAGGACCCCAGCTTGCCCCAGCACGCGGTTTCTCGGAAAGCCGCTTACATGTTTCGCGAGGTAGGTCATCGTGTCCAACGGGTTGCTTACCACGATGAGGAAAGCGTTCGGTGAACGCTTCACCACCTCGCCGATGACTCCCCCGACGATGGCCTTGTTCGTAGCCAGGAGGTCTTCGCGACTCATCCCTGGCTTCCGGGCAATGCCTGCAGTAATCACCACCACATCCGAATCGACGGTTTCCTCGTAGCTGTTCGTCCCCACGATCCGGCTGTCAAAGCCCTCCACCGGGCCTGCCTCCCAGAGGTCCAGCGCCTTTCCCTGCGGCAGTCCCTCGATGATATCCACGAGGACGATGTCCCCGAGCTCCTTGGACGCCGCCCAGTGCGCCGCGGTCGCGCCCACGGCTCCTGCGCCTATGATGCTGATCTTTGGCCTTCCCATAGTTCCTCCAGTCTTATTCTGTTCGAAGACCGATGTTTTGGGTCTTCGGGTTTTAACACCCAGCACCTAGCTTGCTACGCGCGATGTGCTGCATGCCTGAGCTAGTTCAAAGCCCGCCGTCAGCGCCTTGAGGTTTTGCTCTTCAGTGCCTTTGGGGACCCGGGTCAATACTGCCCTTTCGATGGCTTCCCGAGAGACGACTCCGGAAAGAGCAGTGACCGTGCCCAAGGCAACGATGTTGGCAACGACCTCACTTCCCATCCTTTCCCGGGCTGTTTTGAGGATGGGAAGGCGAAAGGTTGCGAACCTCCCCGAGGGAACAGCGAGTACCTCTGCGGAGTCCACAATTAGGGTCCCGGTGTTTTTCAGATCCTCCCAGTACATGTCACAGGCCTCTTGGGTCAGGGCGAGGAGGAGATCGATCCGCCCGGCCTTGGGGTAGTCGATTTCCTCATCGCTGATGATGAGCTCTGCCTTGGTTGCCCCTCCTCGGGATTCGGGCCCGTAGACCTGGGTCTGGACAACGTTCCTCCCGTCTTGGATCACCGACTCGGCAAGGATGATCCCGGCCAGGATGATGCCCTGTCCTCCCTCCCCACTCAGTCGAATCTCATACCTCATCTTCGCTCCGTCCGATCATCTTTGGCGGGACACGATCTACCAGTCACGAATCACCGCGCCTGTGCTTGGGCCTTGGCGATGATTTTCTCGCAGACTTCGGTGTACTCCGGTGCCGAGGTCTTGTGAAGTACGCCCATCGGCAAAGTCGTCTTGGCCAAGGCCTGAAGCATCTCTGCCGGTGTCCCCAGTTTGTTCCTCCGACCGTGGATCTCGGGACAGGTGGTGAGGATCTCAATAAATGAGAATCCCTTATGCTGGATCCCCTCGGCGATTAGCTTCTCCAGGGGAATGGTCCTGAACGCTGTCCCCCGAGCCACGAAGGTCGCACCCGCGGCTTCAACGAGGCGGCAGGCGTTGAAGTGAGGTTCGCTGTTTCCATAAGGACTCGTGGTGGAAAAAAGTTCCTCCGGCGTGGTCGGGGCGACTTGGCCGCCCGTCATCCCGTAGATCTGGTTATTAAACAGGAGGCAGGTGAGGTCGATGTTCCTCCGCGCCGAGTGAATCAGATGGTTCCCGCCGATGGAGAGGCCGTCCCCATCCCCGGTAATGACGATGACGGTGACGTCGGGCCGGGCGAGTTTCAAGCCGGTGGCAAAGGCTAACGGCCTCCCATGGGTCGTATGGAGGGTGTTGCAATCCACATAGCCCGTCAGCCGACTGGAACACCCAATCCCCGAGACCATGGCGATTCGATCTTTCGAAAGGTCCAGACGATGGATCGCGCGGAGAAGCGCCTTCAGGATCACGCCGTTCCCACACCCCTTGCACCAGATGTGGGGCATCATCTCCCTTCGAAAATACTGTTCGTAGTCGAACATCAGCGGAGCTCCCGTACGGCGGTAAGGATTTCCTCGGGATGAATTGGCTGCCCGCTCGCCTTCTGAACCGCAACAATTTTCGTCTTACCGTGAACCACCCGGTCCACCTCGTAGATCAGTTGACCGAGATTCATCTCGGCAACGACGATGGCTTTCACCTGATCGGCGAGCTTCTCGAGCTCCAGATCAGGAAAAGGCCACAGGGAGATCGGCCTGAACAGACCGACCCGCATGCCTTCTCTCCTCGCCGTCCTGATCGCGGCCCGGGCAGAGCGCGCCGTCACGCCGTACGCAAAGATGGCGATCTCGGCATCGTCGAGGAGGAAGGCCTCATGGGCCACAATCTCCTCCCGACGCTGTTCAATCTTTCGATGAAGCCGCCGTTGCTTTGTCTCGACGATTCGAGGATTTTGGGCGGGAAACCCTCGCTCGTCATGAGCCAATCCAGTGATATGATACCGATACCCCTCCCCGAAGCGAACGAAAGGCGGGACATCGTCCTCTTCTGCCTTGTACGGCAGATACGTGTCAGGTAAGGTGGATGACTTCTTGCGGTCGATGATCCCGAACTGCGAGGGGTCGGGCACTTCTGCTTTCTCCCGCATGTGTCCGATGACCTCGTCGTAGAGAAGAATCACGGGAGTGCGGCAGAGTTCCGAAAGGTTAAACGCCCGGATGGTGAGATCGTAGATCTCTCTGACCGAGGCGGGAGCGAGGGCGACGACTGGGTGATCGCCGTGTGTCCCCCACCGAGCCTGCATGACATCCCCCTGGGCGGGCGATGTGGGGAGGCCGGTGCTGGGCCCTCCCCGCATGACGTTCACGACGACGCAGGGAATCTCCGTATAGACCGCAAACCCCAAGTTCTCTTGCTTTAATGAAAAGCCTGGTCCGCTCGTCGCGGTCATGACTTTGCTACCTGCGATGGAGGCCCCGATGCATGCGGCCATGGCGGCGATTTCGTCCTCCATCTGGATAAACTTTCCGCCCACCCGCGGGAGGAGTTTCGCCAACTCTTCAGCGATCTCAGAGGAGGGCGTGATGGGGTAGCCCGCGAAGAAGGTACATCCCGCGGCGATGGCTGCATGCGCGCATGCCTCATTCCCTTGCATCAAACGAACGTGTCCACCCACGTGCTTCCCTTGCCATTACTCGACGGAGATGGCGAAATCAGGACAGAGGAGATCGCATAAGAGACACTTGTTACAGGCTTTGAGGTCCACGACCTCCACAATCCCCAGGGCGTTCATGACCAAGCAGTTCCTTTTGCACACCTCCACGCAGATCTCGCAGCCTTTACACCAATCCTCCAGGACCGTGATCGCCACCTTGTCGGTGGCGTAGACCTTAGACAGCCCCAGCGCTTGCCTAACCATGAATGCACCCCGTATTTCTCTGCCAGATGACGGCTCGACTGAGCTCGCCGAGGTCTCGCCGAAGTCCGACGACCGATGACCGTTAACCGTAGACCGACGACAGACGACCGGTTTCTAAAAAACTAAAAAAAGGTTCTCCGGCCCGCACGGTCAGCGGTAATCGGTCATCGAACTACCTGTCCTGTCCGGCTAGCGCCGCTGCTGCAGCGGCACATAATCACGCTGGTCGGCCCCGGTATACACCTGCCGGGGACGAGCGATCTTCTGCTCCGAGTCCAGGAGCATCTCCTGCCACTGGGCGAGCCACCCCGGTGTCCGACCGATAGCGAAGAGCACTGGATAGATGTCCACCGGAAATCCCATCGCCTGGTAAATGATCCCCGAATAGAAATCAACATTCGGGTAGAGGCGGCGCTTGACGAAGAACTCATCCTCGAGGGCGATTCGCTCGAGCTCCAGCGCGATGTCCAAAAGGACGTTTCGCCCGGTGACCTCGAAGACCCTTTCGGCGATCTCCCTGATGATCTTGGCCCGGGGGTCGTAGCTCTTGTATACCCGATGGCCAAAGCCCATGAGCAGCGCCTCGCGCGTCTTAACCTTCTTGACGAACTCCGGGACTTTCTCCTTCGAGCCGATCTCCCCCAGCATCCGGAGGACCGCCTCGTTGGCTCCCCCGTGCAGCGGCCCGTACAGCGCCGCCGTGGCCGCCGCCACCGCGGAATAGGGATCGACGTGGGAGCTGCCGACGCTACGCATCGCGTTGGCGCTACAGTTCTGCTCGTGGTCCACGTGGAGGATGAACAGCACATCTAGCGCCCGCTCGAGAATGGGGTCCGGCTTATATTTCACTTCAGTCATCTTGAAGAGCATGTTGAGGAAGTTGCCACTGTAGGAGAGGTCGTTATCTGGATAGGCAAAGGGCATCCCCAGGCTATGCCGGTAGGCGAAGGCTGCCACGGTGGGCATCTTGGCGATCAGGCGATAAATCTGCTTCTGCCGGATGGCCGGATCCGTGATGATCTTCGCGTCGGGATAGAAGGTCGAGAGGGCCCCAACCGTCCCCACCAAAATCCCCATCGGGTGGGCGTCATAGTGAAACCCGTCTATAAACTTCTTGATGTTCTCGTGGATCATGGTGTGGTGGGTAATGTTGTAGACCCACTCCTCCAGCTGCTTCCCCGTGGGCAGCTCACCATGGATAATCAGATAGGCGGTCTCAAGGAACGTGCTTTGCTCGGCCAGCTGCTCGATGGGGTAGCCTCGGTACCGCAGAATCCCCCGCTCTCCATCGATGAAGGTGACCCCGCTTTTGCACGAGGCCGTATTCATGAAGGCGGGATCGTAGCTCAAGAGCCCAAAGTCCTCCTCGGATACCCGGATCTGCCGCAGATCACTCGCCCGAATGGACGCCCCGTACGTCGGATACAGGCCGTACTGGATGGGGAGCTCGTAGGTCTTGCCCGTGCGGTTATCGGTAATCGTCAACGTATCCTTTCCCATCACCTATCCTCCTCGTGTCCGATGTCCAACGTCAGGGTTTAGAGTTGAGGGTTGAAGACCCAACACCCGTTTGGACTTTGGACTGGTTCAGCCCATGTTCTCGACAATGGCCTCTCCGAACTGCGAGCACTTCACCTCGGTGGCCCCCTCCATCAACCGGGCGAAATCGTAGGTCACCCGTTTCTGCGCGATCGTCTGCTCCATCCCCCGGTAGATCCGGTCCGCCGCCGGCTGCCACCCCAAGTGCTCGAGCATCATCGCCCCCGATAAGATCACCGATCCGGGGTTCACTTTATCCTGCCCCGCATACTTCGGGGCCGTCCCGTGCGTCGCCTCGAACAGCGCCGTCGGAATCCCAATGTTCGCCCCCGGCGCAATCCCTAACCCCCCGATCTGGGCGGCGCAGGCGTCAGAGAGGTAATCGCCGTTCAAGTTGGGGGTAGAAATGACTTCGTACTCGTCGGTCCGCGTGAGGATCTGCTGCAGCATGCTGTCCGCGATCCGGTCCTTGATCACCACCACCCCTTCCGGAGCCCGCCCCTTGTATTTGGCCCAGAGGTCGTCTTCGGAGACGGTCACGTTGGCGAATTCCTCCCGCCCCAGCTCGTACCCCCAGTCCCGGAAGGCCCCCTCGGTGTACTTCATGATGTTGCCCTTGTGCACGAGGGTGACGCTCTTCCGCTTCCGGGCCAGCGCGTACTGAATGGCCATCCGGACCAGTCGCTTGGTGCCGGTCACACTCATCGGCTTGATCCCGATGCCCGAATCGGGCCGGATCTTGGCCCCCATCTCTTTGGTGAGAAAGTCGATGACCTTCTTCGCCTCCGGCGAGCCTTGGGCCCACTCGATACCCGCATACACATCCTCCGTGTTCTCCCGAAAGATCACCACGTCCATCTTCTCCGGGTGCTTCACCGGGCTCGGCGTCCCCCGGAAGTACCGGACCGGCCGGACGCAGGCGAACAGGTCGAGGATCTGGCGGAGTGACACGTTGAGACTCCGGATCCCACCCCCCACCGGGGTGGTCAACGGTCCCTTAATGGCCACGATGTGGTCCCGGATCGCGGTGACGGTTGCCTCCGGGAGCCATTCCCCGGTTTCCTTGTGGGCTTTCCCGCCGGCCAAAATCTCCTTCCAGACGATACGTTTCTGTCCCCCGAAAGCCTTCTCGACCGCTGCATCGATGACCCGCACACTTGCCGCCCAGATGTCGGGCCCGATGCCATCTCCCTCGATAAAGGGGATGATGGGATCGTCAGGAACGATGAGCTGTCCATCTTTGAATTGAATCTTGGTCCCGTTTCCTTTTGACATGTTGAAGTCCTCCGTTCTCAGAGTGGGTTATACAACCGCGCGCACGATCGAGGTCACTCCTCTCCATTACCTCCCCTTCACGATCGCTTCTTTATTCTCCCCTCGATGTTTTGAAGCATCTCGGTGTTCGTACCGAACTTGAACTCCTCGAGGCCCAGTTTGTTAGCTTCCTCCCGTTCGACCCGCTCCAGGATCCGCCAGAGTCCCTTGCATACGACTGGGACCGACTTCTCACGAATACGGTGAAAAACGGTCCCGATCCGCTGGTAGATCTCCCGCCGGGAGAGCCCGGGACGCTCGGACAGGTAACGGTTCACGACGGCCGCCCCCTTCTCGGCATCTAATCGCGCCTTGCCGACGACCCCGTCGCTGGCGCTCCGCGACCAGCCGATGATAAAGACGCCATCCATGACCTGCTCGACCTGGGGATCAAAAGCTTGATATTTCGCCGCATCAGGGTCCTGAGGATCCGGGTTTGGATTCGCCGCATAGCCCCAGGCTCCATCTCTAGGGGCAAGACCCAGGTCGAGGTCCACCACGTCCCCGATGGCAAAGACTACCGTGTCCACGGGGAGCACGGTGGTTTCGCCCAGGCCTTTGGCGGAGAGGGAACCCTTGCGTTCGACCAACGTGTTTTCCTCGACCTCCATGCCGACCATACGCCCGGTCTCATCCCGGACGATCCGTTTCGGCGAGGCCAGAAAGCGAAAAGTGAGACGCGTGGGACCCCTGCCCGCCTTCGGCTCCACATGACAGTCCTTCGTCAGCTCCTTATACTGCACGTCCATGTCCTGGCCGAGCGGCTCGAGCAGAGGCCGAATCCGTTCGAGCTCCGCCTTCAATGCGTCCTGGTCTATATGCCAGGCTATGGGTTTCATCTCGCGATCATCGTATTTCCGCTCCACGGGCCCGCGCCGCGCCACGGCGATGACCTCGGGAACTTCGCGGATGGTGACCAGATAGTTGGCGATGTCCGCCATGACGTTGCCGATGCCGATGACGGCCACGCGGTTCCCCATGGGAAATTCTTTCTGGCTAAAAGGCGGGAGGAGATTATAGTGATAGACCAGGTCCTTGGCGTGATAGACATTTGGCCCTTCGTCCCCGGGAACGCCCAACGACTTCGTCCCCTGGGCCCCGGCGCCGACCACGATCGCGCTCGGTTTGAGATCTTGGAGGTCGCTTAACCGGATAGCCCCTGCCTCGCCCACCTGGACACCGCCGAAGTAAATGACCCGGGGATTTGCGAGGATCTGCCGAAACTGCTTGCGTAAGCCCTCTTTCATCTTGTGTTTCGACAAGTAGATGCCATACTCCGCGAGTCCCCCCGGTTTGATATCCCGGTTGAGGATCACGACGGTATGGCCTTTCTCAGCGAGCTTGCCGGTGGCATACAGGGCTGCAGGTCCCGCCCCCACCATGACGACGAGATGCCCATTCCGATCTTCCATCACTGCTCCATTTCCATCCGCTTCTTCCGCTCTACAATTACGCCGACGGCCAACTTATCGCTTCTTCCGCGGGCGGCGTTTTTTCGAGATGACATCCTCGATCCAGGTGAGGGCCGCCATGCCCGTGGGAAAGCCGGACGTGGTGATAGCCAGAAGCGCCACCTGGTAAATCTCCTCAGGAGTGGCGCCCCGCTCTACGGCCAGCCGAGTGTGGGCTTTTACCGCCCCCTCCAGTCGGCCGCCGATGGCGATCCCCAGCTTGATCAGCTCTCGGAACTTCGGGTCTATTGGTCCTTGTCGGTGAACTGCTGCTCCTAGACGATCGTAAGACTCCCAAACGCGCCGGAAGCTTCTTTGAAATCGCCTATAGGCCGGTGGTAGCTTCGCCATGGCTTCTCCTCCGCTGGGTCACCCTCTCTTGTGGATTTATCTTACCCCCGTTTCGCACGGCCGTCATCAAGGGCAGTCACGGTTGCAGTCTCCGTCCCCAGGGCAGAGAGTCCAAGGCGAAGTGGCTCTCCTGGCCAGATGAGTCGCCGATGGAGCAATGAATAGTGGCGAAAGCGGGATGGCATGTGGGAGCCGACAGAGGCGATTCCCACGACCAGCAGCAGGAGCATTACGCGAGCCTCCCAGAACACGGGAATGGCCAACAAGAGAGCGAGCTTGACCAGGACCGTGATCCCCTTCCCCAGGAAGAGCCAGTACAGCCCCGCGGCATACATCTCCAATGCGATCAATCCGATGCCGCTTACGATGGTGAGCCACAGAGAGGGCAAGAGCTTTTCGGGGTCCACCGCAAAGGCGTGCCCTCCGAGCAGCACACCAAAGGCCGCCAAATGCAGCGTTCGTAAGCCGACGGACCAGGCCCTCGCCGCTGGCAGAAACCGCATTTGTTCAGGGAAAAGCCAGTGCTGGATCGTCTCGATCATGCCTTCGGCGCCCTATCTCTTAGCTCTCGGCTCTTCGTTCACCGGTATTCGTAGGTGAAGACCGCCTGAGCCTGGGTTTTCCATACATCCGCCAGGTGCTTGAACCGCGCAATATCCGGGGGCTGCACATCGATCAGAATCCCATAGGTTCCCCGGTTCGGCAGGCTGATGTTCGCCCCGTAGTGGAGCCACTCTCCGATCATCGGTTCCAGCTCCACGGTGGATGACCAGCCTCTGGTTTTGTCCGTAATGGTCGCCTTGATGTTGAGGTACGGAATGTAGATCCGCCGGCCCAGATCGAAGACCCGCACATCGAGGTGATGGGTGGCCGCCTCCGCGGGTTTGTGGTGGGTGTCCTTTGGGGAAATAAGCTCCTGGGGTCCCCACGCGTATAGGGCAATTTCCAGGTTTCCGACGGTGCTCACCCCGACCTGAGCCCGTTCCCCGTGCGTCCACCCGTACTGGGGGAGGAAGACCAGGAAAGCTGTAAGGGTTGCCAACATCAAGCGGTACATACGGGATACTCCCACTCGCATACGGGTGTTAGGTTTCAGGCTCGATGAGCAAGGGGGGTGCCAGGGAAAAAAGAGTGTCGCAGTTAATGGGTAACCATTTGATTTTAAAGTGAAATTACGAATAAAACGTCGTTAATGCTCCGAGGCTTTCAGAGGTTACTGAGGCACGAGTGCCCCAGAACAGCAACGGGAGGTACACCACATAACGCAAACATTTCAACAGGATAACGACTTAGCCGGATGGGGCAGGTTTGCCCCATGGGGTGAGCCTGCCCCAACGCTTGTGTTCCACGGTTTCGGGGGAGAGGACGCTCATGTCAAAGAACCACGGCAGGAGTTGCAGTACCGCGTAATGAAAGAGAGAGTGCCGGCATCCTCAGGTCCCAGCATGCCTGCGATCCGCTTGAGCATGGCGCCCGGAGCCACCGGAGCTCCGCAAGACTCACAGCGCGCCTCAGTATCCCGGTGTAGGGTGCGTCTCCCCCGGGCGATTTGCGCGAGATCGGTCACCTTCTCGACGTGCACCACGCGCTCGGGGCAGACTGGGACGCACGACTCACAGCCAATGCATATTCCTGGCTCATAGGTCAGGGCAACGTCCTCGTGACCACGGTCCATTTGCAAGGCGTCGGTGGGACAAGCTCGGACGCAGGCTTCGCAGGCGGTGCATCCCTCCTTGACGGCGACCATGCCTACCGGAGAGTACGGATGAGTCAACGCAAAGTCGAGGGAGGGGGCGAACTGCTCCGCTAGCCCGAGAAGCGCCTGTGCGGTTGCCCGCGGGGCAAACAGCGCCACATCCCGGGTGCGGCCTGCTCTCGACTCCTCTCTCGGCTCGGGCAGGGAACCAAGCGCACGCGCCAATGCCTGTTCATCGCCCGGATCGAGAAGTCTCACCGCGTCAGGCGAGGCACCTAGCCCGCTCAAGAACTCTCGGCAGTAAGCGACCCTTCCCTTGGTGACCTCCCTTTGTCCGAATCGGCAGTCATCTCGAAGGCAGGGGAGTACCCCCGTGGCCACAGCGCCCAGATTGAGGCACTGAAGAAGCCAGGTCGGCGTCACCACCCCGAGACAAGGGACCTCGACCGGGAGCCAGCTCGCAGGGTACGAGAACCCCTGATCGGCGAGCCCCTGAAGGGTCGGGGCGCTCCGCGCGCAGACAAACATGATGGCCCGGGGACGAATAGGCAGTGATGCGCCGTTGAGGAGCGTGGCAATCTGCGCGTTGATCTGTTGGGGCGAGACCCCCGGGAGATCGATGGCTTGCTGAGGGCAAGCGGACACGCATGCCCCGCATCCAGTGCATCGTGTCTTGTCGAGGGCCATAAAGTCTTCGGACGGTTCCAGGGCCTGCCAGGGGCAGGTCGTCGCACAGACCCGACACCCCTCGTTGAATGCGCAGTCTCCTTTTCGAATAAACGCGACCGGTTCGTATCGTACCGGCGGGAGAGTGAAGAGAGCACGGCGGCTGAGGGTCTGGTCCCATGAGAGCACGGGCTTGATGTTGTCGGGCCGGCTTTCGGGAGAGGCCCCCACGCTCGCCAAAGCGGCTTCCAACAGGATCTTTGCCTTGGCCGTGGCCTGGGACCTTTCGTGCACCTGAGCGCAGTAGGCACCCAGATTCACGACCTCGACGCCAAAGGGGTCGAGCCCCACCTTTCGCGCTTGCGCCTCGAACTCAGGGACAGAATAGGCATGAGAGCAAAGCCCGAGGACCAACCCGGTGCCGTCGCTCAGTGCCTTATCCAGCGACCATCGCGACGTGCAACAGGGCCCCTGCTCGATTCGCATGCCGAGCTCCGGCACGCGACCCCGAAACCATTCCCGTATCGCCTCGAGGTCCAGGCCGAATCCTCGGGTTTCGAGCTCCTGACACAGGAAGACCGCCATCCCATCTTCTCCCTGTCGTGATCGTTCTCTTAGTTATACTGAACGGCTGGCTTCTTGATGATACTGCATCAGGAGGGCATCTATCAACGCCTGGTCATGCCCGATGAAGTCGTGGGCCGCTCGGGTGACCACGGTGTAAAAGCCATCCCCGGCGTGGCGGGCAACCTGCTCGGCAAGGACCGGAAACCAGAGGTAAAGGTGCCGACCAAGAAATCCCGCCTCCGCCTCAAGTCGCTTGACGCCGTCCTTGAGCGACTGCTTGGTCCAGGCCTCTGCTTCCTTTCCGCAGAGGAAGCTCATGAACTCAAGCTCGACGGACGCATGGTCCGGCGGTTCCTTGAAGGACGTCGCCACCGCCAGGCCAGCCGCGCCGTATACTCCGTCAAGTGCCGCCATGGTCAACGCCGGGTTGTCGGGCGTCAGAAAGCCAGACTCGTACAGGGGCACCTTTTGGTGTACGAGAAACAGATCGAGATAGGCCTGCTCGAGGTCCGCAGTTCCTGACTCCTCCCGCTGTACGAGAAGAGCCAGGAACCTGGTCCACTGGGAAAAGAAGGCAAACTCCACGAGCGACTGACTTTGCTGCTCTAACTCGCGGGCAACAGCGACGAGGCTCGTTAGGCGCTCCTCAGCCGGGTAGAGCAGCGTCGTGCCGAAGAGCCGGTACGCGGCCTGACGGAAGCGTGCCAGATCTGCGAGCCGCACGGGGGCAGCGCGAGATTTCCGCCTTGTAGCCTTAGGGCTTCTGCGGGCCATAGAAGTGCCGACCCGGCCCGGCCGTATGGCATCCCAGGCAGACCCGGCGGTCAGTGAAGCCGGGGGAGCTTGCCGAAACGTCCACCGCAGGTGGCTCGGTAAAGGGCAAAACGCTCGGGGGCAGCTGCCCGCCATGACAGGTGGCACATTCGAGCCCGAGGACCCCGGCATGGATTCTATGGAAGCGCTGATCCGGCGCCATCCCATAGGCCTTGTTCGCCTTGCCGCCGACGTCGATCTTGCCCTGTTGGATTTTTTTGGCCACCTCGGGCAGTGATACGGACTCGTCTTCTGATGCGGTGGCCGCAAATCCGCCGATTAACCCGACCCCAAGCAACACCACCAAGATCGCAATCACCCTGTTCATGCTGACCCCCTCCCTGGCTGTTCGATCTGGCGTGCTCCGTCCCCGGGTCGTGCCTTACCGACGTAATGCACCCGTGGCTGCGTGCCAAAGTCCTCCCGCAGACGGAACGAACGCTTGTCGGCCACGCGCTTCGAAACCGCGCTTTTTGGGTCATCGAGGTCGCCGAACTCCAGCGCAAAGACCGGGCAGACGTTTACGCACGCGGGCTTGAGCCCTTTCCCTTCCACCCGCTGGACGCAGAAGGTACACTTGCCCATGATCCCCTGGGGATGGCCAGCACCGGCGATTCTCCGCTTTTCCTTGCCATATTTGCGGAACAGGTCCGGATTCTCGTATGGAGGGGAGTCGCCTTTCGTAATCTGAATCAGATCCTTGTCGCCCCAATTCAGGTACTGGTTCTTCTTCCCAGGTTTCCAGTTGAAGTAATTCACCCCGTACGGACAGGCAATGGCACAATAGCGGCAGCCGATGCACGTGTCAACATTGGTCGCCACCATACCATCCGCCCGCTTGTACCGTGCCCCGGTCGGACACACCTTGACGCACGGGGCATTGTCACAGTGCTGACAGGGCCGGGGCAGGAACGATATCTTCGTGTTGGGGTACTCCCCCTCCTCGAACCGAAAGACGTACATCCAGAAGGTACCCTCAGGGGTGTTGTTCTCGACCTTGCACGCCTCCATGCAGGCGCGGCACCCCGTGCACCGATCCACATCTACTACCATTCCGTATCTCGGCATCGCTCACCTCCGCTAGGCCTTCCAGACTCGAACTTTGACATGGAAGGATTGATCCGCACTGTTGCTCACATAGCCTTCGCCAGTAAAGAAGAGGATGTTGGAGTTCGGCCCCTTGGTAAAGGGTTCGCTCCCCCTGTTATAGTGGTGGGGCATCCCTACCACATCCGGCCTGATTCCCTCGGACAGCCGGGCCTGTGTTTTTACTTTTCTCTTCTCTCCGGTCACCGCGTTGTGGGACTCCACCCAGACCATATCGCCGTCCTTGATCCCCTTCGCTTTGGCCGTCTTGGGGTTGATCTCGAGCCGCTGCTCGGGTGCCAGCTCGGCCAGCAACGGAATCTGGGACGCGCGGGCCTGCTTGAACTCGATGAGCTTGAAGCTGATCAGGGTGAGGTCATACGTGCTCGGCGAACCTTCCATCGTGGGCGTCCGATAGGCCGGAAGCGCCGTATAGTCCTGCCAGTAAATCTTGTCGACTCCTTTCTCCCTCATCTCGCCCTGGTAGCGCAGCAGTGATTCCCCGTAGAGACGATGGCGGTTGCCGCCAAAGGGGGGATCCTGGGCGTACCCATAGTACTTCTTCGCCGGCACGGGTCCCTTGACCTTGACCCCGTGCTTCTCGAAGTACGCGATTCCTTCCTTGATTCCCTCTCCTTTTGCCCATGTGTCGAAGATTTCTCGGACGGTGGGCTTCTTGTTCACGTCTAGCGTGTGCGGGGCCTTCAGCTTGAGCGCCTTGTTGACCTGGGCCAGGTACCCCTTGTCGCCGTACAAGATGCCGGCCTTTTCACAGAGATCGAGGTAGATATCGATGTCCCCCCGGCTCTGGTACAGCGGGTTCATCACAGGGATCCGCATCGCAACCGCATCGGTGTACTGGTCCGTGGCACTCAAGGGGCCCTCGTACTTCTCCATGGTGGCGGCGGGAAGGACGACATCCGCGAAGTAATCCGCCGTCTCGGACAGCCACGGGTCGATGACCGCTATGAACTTCAGCTTCTTGTACGCCTCGATGAAATCCGGTTGCGAGCAGAACGAGCCCAGAGGGTTCGCCATGTGGACGATCATCACCTCTGGCGTGTAGTCGACCCCGTATTTCTTGGGATTCTGGATCACCTTGGTCACGATCCCGGAGAGGTTACTGTTGATGGGGTAGAACTTCGAGTCTTTGAGATAGACGTTATAGGGAGGATCCTTGATCTTGATACTATCGAGCTTCTCCCAGTTCTTGTGGATCTTGTGCGTGTAGTCGATCCGGAGCCCTCCTACCGCCTCGACCGCACCGAGGAGCATGGAGACGAGCATCATGGCCCGCAGCGTCTGGAAGCCGAGTTCCGTCTGCGACATGTGGTAGGCCATGATGCTGACCGGGCGGTACGGAAGCCGCACGCCGTCCAGCACGATGGTGCTTCCGATCCTAGCGTTGTCACCCAGGTCCCAAGCTACTTGGCGGATGCTGTCCGCCGGGATATCGCAGATCTTCGCAGCATGCTCGGGGGTATACTCATCCACGTGCTCCTTAAAGACCTGGAAGGCCGTCTTGACCTTCGCCCGCCCGACGGTGAACTCTCCCTCAAGCGCCGGCTTGACCCCCTTGGCATCGTGGGGTTTTGCGGACCTGGATGCCGAGTCCCAGACCTGCTCCTTCCCAGCCACGCGGAGGAAGGAACCGTCCTTCGTCACCAGGAAAGGCGCATTGGTGTGCTTCGTCAGGTACTCCCGGTCGATCGTGCCCCGTCGGATCAACTCGCGGGAGAGTGCCAGGGCCAGGGCCAGGTCGGTCTGCGGCTTGATGGGGAGCCACTCATCCGTGAAAGGGCCCGCGCCCCTGAGCCGGGGATCGATCACGACGGTCTTCATCCCCCGCTCTTTGGCTTCGACGAGCTGCTGGGGCCAGGTGAGCCAACACGTCTTGTTGCCACCGGCGTTCGTGATATTCCAGCCCCAGGATAGCAGATAGTTGCAGTGCCGGAAGTCCGGGTGGAGCACCCCGTGCAAGCCCGTGGTGTACTCACAAGCGCGATACCCGGCGTCAGAGCAATAGGCGCCGTGGTGGAGCTTGGTCGCGCCCGAAGCCTTGACGAAGGCATCATCGTAGAATTTCTTCGCCTTGCTCCGCCCCTTTTGCCAGAGGAGCAGCCGCTTGTCTCGCTTACGCACGTCATTGATTTTATCCGCCACCAGTGTCAGGGCCTCGTCCCACGAGACCTGACGCCATTTGCCGGGGACCCCTTTTTCGTTGGTCCGGACCAGGGGGGCCTTTACCCGGTTGGGGTCATACATTGCCTGAATCTGGGCAACCCCCTTGGGACACAGCGTTCCCTTGTTCCGCGGATGGTCAGGGTGTCCTTCGAGCTTCACCACCCGCCCGTTGATGCGGCGGGCAAGGATGCCGCAGTCCTGTTTGCCAATCCAGCAGGTCGTGGGCACCATCTCTTCCGCAGCCGCCGGTGAGCCGGCCATGACCTCCAGCGTCTCCGGTCCACCGGAGAGGAAGCGGCTGAGGACAAGACCTCCCCCTGCTGCCGCAGAGCCTTTGAGGAAAGATCTTCGTGTAATTTTCATATTCTCCCCTCCTTAGATAGTACGCGCCGGGGTTTACCCTAATCTCTCACGAGTTCTCCGAGGACTATTTGAACGCTCAACATAAAAAAGGAGATCGCCCACGATGGGAACGATCTCCTTTGCCAATTCAGGCCCGGAGCTAGAGTATCTCGACCGGACCATCGGGCTGGCCGGGGGATCGCTCCCCCGACCGTCGGGTCCATCCCGTCCCTGGGGGATCAGGATGGTTCGGAGATCTCACTTTTATTTCTCGGTAACTTCGAGATGCCAGGCCGTCTCTGCCGGCCGAATGAGTCCTGACGCTGCGTGAGCAAAGCAGGTGCCACAATGAGAGACCGACCCTGATAACGCACTAACTTATCGATTCGTGAAGAAAAAAGAGGACAGAGCTGAAGCGAAGGCGCACAGGCCATTGAGGCGTGGCTGCCCCAGAAAGAACGAGGAAAGACACGCGCAAAAACACCGAAAATATCCGAAAGTAGCTATGTTGGAAGTATGGGACACTCTTGCCTCATTCCTAGGAATTGTCCCTTGGCTGTCCCACTGCTCTCCTCCTCCGTACGCAGGCCTCTACAAAAAAAGAAGGGCTCCGTTCGTTTGACGGAGCCCTTCATGGAGTAACAGAAACAAAATCCTGGGCTGGCTACTTACCGAGGGTGTGAATATTCTTGCTGTTCTCCAGCGCCCACTTCGTGTCCTGTGCGCCGTGACAGCGCAGGCAGGCGAAGTCCACGGTCAGTATCCCTGTGGCGAACTTGCCATCGGGGGTGAACATCTTATCTGCCGGATTTGTCGAAATCTTCACGATGTGGGATTTCACATCGCCGACATATTTCGAAAACTTTTCGGCACTCTTCCCGGCGGGGGGCATATGGCAGTCCATGCACGTGATGCCAGAGAGCTGCATTTTGCTGCCCTTGAACTCCTTGCCCTGCTTCGAATGGCAGGCCGTGCACTCTCTCCTGATGGAGACCTCCGCCCGCTTATGCGAGTCATGGCAGGTGACGCAGCCGATCTTGCCTGCATGCGGGCCGGCGAGATACTCGTTGTACTGCTCGTGGTGGCGGATGAACCCACCCTTGGCGGGAATCTTTTCTTTGGTCCCACGAATGTGACACTGACCGCAAAGGTCCGGGGAAGTGCTCCGCTTGATATTCTCCTTGCTCGGTGCCTCGGCGTGGGCCGCGCCCGGGCCATGGCACTCCTCGCACGTGATCCCGGGAAAGGCCCACGTGCCGACGATTCCCGGCAGCCCGTCTTGGTGCCCCTCTTTGCTGTACCCGCTGGTGTGGCACGCGCCGCAGTCGTAGGGCTTTTTCTCGCCTGCGTGGTAGTCCACCCAGCGGCCCGTGGCCAGGTTGTACTGGTTCTTTCCGGGTTGATCCTTATTGGGCCCGGTCTTGGTGATGATATATCCCTGTGTGTCAACAAACCGCGCCTTCCAGTTGGCCCCACCGATCACATAGCTGATGTCGTCCCAGTCGTACCCCTCGGGCAGGGGGATTCCCCACGCCCGGGCCTCGGCGGCGGGGCGAAGTTTCTTGGGATGCCCAGAAGCTCGGTAGTCGTTGTACTTGTCGCTATGGCACTCGGCGCAGGCCTGGGGCCCTGCATAGCCCTTTGCCTTGGCCTCGCGTGAAACTTTCTCCGAAGGAAGAAGCAGCGCCTTCTCGTTCGCCCATGTAAATCCAGCGACGAGCACAAAGACCAAGGACAAGACAGTAAGGGAGCAAACAATATAGGGACGCGCGATACGCCTACGCATGGCGACTTCCTTCCGAAGGCTTCACAGTTTTTCGCAGGCCTTCCGACACGAATTCTACATCCTGAAGGGCCTCGCGCACGAATTAAGTCGCGGTCCAATTATAGTTAAAACTTCACGGTGATCCTGGCCTGGATGTTATCACTGGTCTGACGTTCCTCGGCACCGACCAACTTGTCGATCTCCTGCCGGTGCCGGTACCGGAGGTCGAAGACGGTGTTCTTGAAGATGCCCACCTTATACCGCATCTCGATGCTCCAGGCGTTGTTCGGATAGTCCGGCGAGATCAGATAGCCGGCCTCGGTCCAGTTGAACTGAAACCCGAGGCTCCCGGGCCCCACATTTTTGAGATCGAGTCCCGCGACGACGGCGAACCGACCCGCCGACTCCGTGCTGTTTGAGACCTCCAGGACGTTTTCCTGAGGCGTCTGGGTCATCACGCCGAACTCCCCGAACGGGTGGAGGATGATGGGCTCCAGCCACGAGAGCGGGAAATCCGCCGCGCCTTTGAGCGTGAAGGCGACCATATTCTCCTTCTGCTCGCTGGCGAGGCCTGCGGGCCGGAGCGCTTGCGGGATGATCGTGACATCCGCCAAGAGCTGGGTGAAGGGCTTCGAGCGAGGCGCTTCCAGGGCCACATAATAGGTGAAGCGGGAAGCCCCCTCTTCATAGTCGACCGGTCCTCGAGCCCCAACGCCGTTGGTCGGACCGTCCTTGGGGTTTTCCTGGCCGATCAGATGGAGCGTGAAGGCAGAGGGCCTTCCGATGCTCACGTGGAAGCCGTCGGTCCAAGTGATGTCGAGGCCAGAGGAATCGTGACGGGAGAGGCTGTCCTCCACTACCGAATCCACCTCGAACGCGGTTTGGAGCCTTCCGCCCTCGATCGTGAGGAGCTCGTGGGGCTTCAGCGTGAGGAACAGCTCATCGAAGGTCACATCGCCGGGTTCGAGGCCCCCGTCGAACTTGAACTGGAAATCAAAGTTCTCAATTTCAGTATTGATCCCGAGGGCTAACCGGGCGGTCAGACCGAGCCAGGGAAAGAAAGAGACCTCAGCCCCTCCGCGGAGCCGGGCCGCCGGGATGACCTTGACAAAGGCGTCGCCGTCTCGCTTCCCCGTTCTGTTGTAAGGTACCGCGGCCCTCAGGTCCCCGATGAAGGTCACATGCCGCGCCACCCACGACCGCTGCTTTTCCGCGCCGGCCGTCTCTGGCTCACGAGATGGCTCTGCGGGGGCGGAGGCGCTTTCCTGCTTGGAAGGTTGGTGTTGCTGAACGGTAGGGTCTTGTAGCTTCGCCACCGAATCCGCGCCAACCGCGCGTGTCGGTGTGAGGATCAGCATCGACAGAGCAAGCACCGCAATCAGTATCCTCTTCAGGGAAAAGAGGACATTCGGAGTTACCCCCGGTTTCGTGGACACACCCAGAGGATAGGGGGTTGATTCAAACGTTGCGGGACTGAGGGAGTTAGTCACTGGTGCAGCCACCTCCTTCTGGGTCTCTCCGGCCGGGTGCGCCAGGCAAAGTAGCCACTGCGACTCATGCGGAGCGCTTGACTAAGCCGGCCCACACGGATAAAGCGCCCTTGAGCATTGCGCCAGGGTTCAATCGGAGATCCGGACGCTTTCACAGGGGGTTGCGCCGGCAAAGACAAGAATGAAAGGCTCCGTCACTCTGCTGGAACGCTTACAGCAAACGAGGCTGCACAGGGCCGGATTTGACCCGGGAACCCTCTGGTCACACTCAACGTACGGAAGCAGATCGGCTGCAGGCCCGAGCTGGGCCTTTTGCTCGCCGCACGCGGGTCTCGGCGTGGTTCCGCAGACTACGGCGCCGATCTTACTGGCATGACGGATTCGCGCTACTTTTGTTCCCCGTAGCGCTGGCGGTAAAACTCCTGGATCTTCTGGAGTTGCTCCTTGCTCATCCCCTCTTTGAGCCATCGATGGCCCGGCTGGGAGAAGACGTGCTTGTCGAGGAGCTGCGTGGCAAGCGGCTCGCCCGCGACGTGCTTGACCTCTGGAATGAATTCGAGATAGAAGTTCTTCGCAACATCATACATGCCGTGCCACCAGGCATAATCAGGTCCTGACATGGACGCGCCGTGTCGCGCCCGGCGCCCCTCGTGGTGCCAGAGTTCCCAGTAGATCCACTCCAGATGCTCGTCGAAGGGGGCCGGTGTCAGCTTCCCTGCCTTCTTGAGCTCTTGCATGATGGTAGTGGCCGGGCGGGCGAACTTGTCGTTGTACAGGACCACCAGATCGTCGAACTGCCGGTAGAATCCGGTTACGAACGGCTCAGCATGACAGTTCCTGCACACGTTCACCATGCGGTCCCGTCGGTCTTTCCAGGTTAACACCTCTTTCACCCGCTTTCCGTCCACCCTGGCTCCGGGCTTGGGCAGGGGCTTGCCCTCCGGAATATCGGTCTTGGACAGATCGTCGAAGACCACCATGTTCAGCTTGTTTGAAATCGGTGGCCTGAGCGTCCAGGAGATTCGCTCGCCCACATCGTGGGTCACTCCCTGATTTGGCGTGGCGCTCATATGGCACGTTGCGCACGTCGGGGCCGCCGTGTAGTCCACGCCTACGATCCAACTGGAGCGGTCAATGTTCAGCCGGTCCTTGAACGCTTGGTACAGGATGCCGTGCTTGGACTCCTGGTAGACTTCGATCTGCGGGTGATCCGGTCCCAGGTGGCACTTCCCACAGGCATCGGGCCGACGGGCCTGACCCACCGAGAAGGCATGCCGGGTGTGGCAGGCGCTACAGCTTCCCCGGCTGCCATCCGGGTTGATGCGGCCGATCCCTGTGTTGGGCCAGGTGGTTGGATCCAGCTTTCCCCCGGAGAGCACGCGGATTTTCGATCCGTGGCACTGCATGCACCCCGTGGCGACGGCTGGCGGCCCCCCTACCACCTCACCCAGGAAGTTGTCAAGAGAGGCGAGAATTTGCCCCCCCTTCGCATGGTGGCTCCCTTTCTGCTCATCCACTTCTTTCTGGTGGCACTGGGCACAATCCTTCGGACTCACCAGGATAGCGATCGTCAGGTCAAAGTGTTCGAAAGCGTCCGGATCTCCCTTGGCGGCGCGATGGCAATCGTAGCAGTTGACTCCAACCTCTCCGTGACGCCCGATGCGCCACTCCTCTACCAGGGCCACGTTCTGCTCCCTATGGCAGGCGACGCAGGCGTCTCCCTCTTTCGCCCCCCAGCTTGTGCCCGGGTACTGCGCGTAGGCTCGTCCTTCCCACCACCCCGGGGTCGCAAGTATGCCCAAGAGGAGAGTTGTCCCCATCGCCGTAACAGAAAGCCACCGGCTCATCATGTGTCTCCTCCTATTTGGATGGCGACTCATATCGTTACAGAGTTTTTGCGCAAAAAAACCTCTCGCGGCGTTCCGGACATCGTGCACTCACATACGTGTCATTATCTTGGCATCTATGTACTAGAGAACCGGTCCCATGTCTATGACCAAAATCACAAAAAAATAAATTTTATGATAGGCCCCCGCAAGGGACGCCGAAATTCCGCGGGTCCTTCGAGAATACTACTGTTGGAAGTCCGAGAGCTTGGCCAGCCGGTTAAACGAGAGGACGCCCTCGTAGCGCTTTCCCTTGATGAACCACGTGGGGTAGGCCTTGATCGCGAGTTGGTTGCACAGCCCCGGGTTTGACCCGGGAACCCTCTGGTCACACTCGACGTACGGAAGCAGATCAGCCGCAGGCCCGAACTGGGCCTTTTGCTCGCCACACGCGGGTCACCAGTATGCCCCGTACATCATGGCGCCGCTCTCGGCGAGGTGGCGAGCGAGCGCCTGCTGTGCGGCGGCGGTCTCCGGCGAGCTTGCCGCGAAGAAGCCGGCGCCGATGAGGACCGTCGCCACCGCGGTGATGGTTCCGAGGGTCACAACGCGGGACTTGCGCGCGGGGAACCGTCGGCCCGTCCCCCTTGGGCGGTACAGAAGGAGCACGCCAAACAGCGCGGCCGCGATCACCGCCGAAAGGATGCAATACCCGCAGATCGCGCGGATCTCAAACAGCTCGAGGTAGGTGAGATACGCCGAGAAGGAAACGCCTGCCACGGCGAGGAGAAAGGTGGAGAGCCATCGCCGCGCGTCTAGCCCGATGAGCGCGATCGCACCGATGGCTGCGTACAGCCCGGCGCCCCACAGCGCCGTCGGCAAGCCAAAAAAGACGGCGTATCGGCTTGCCTGGACGATGTCACAGCCACTGCCGGCCGTGCAGAAGAGGGGGCTGTCACCGCCGAGCTTCGTCAATGCGAGATAGCCCGCGACGACGAATCCCGCGGCTGCAAGCCCGGCCACCGGCCAGTTGCGCCGTGGCGTCTCGAATTGTTTGTGTCGTGAGAATCGTGCCATTTTTTCCTTGTATCATTGCCCGCGCGCTTGGGCAAGTGCCTCTTCCGCCTTGCGACGCGCGGTCTCGTATAGCGCGTCCGCGGCATCCGGATTGTGGATACCTCGCCCGCCCTTCACGAGGGCGAGCGCTCGCTGCGCGTCTTTGAGCAGCACGTCTGCTCCGCTGGTCTGGCGTCCAGCGCGCCGCGCCTTGCCGAGTGCGGCCTCCGCCCGTTTGATCGCCGTGGCGGCTTGTGCCATCTGCTCGTCGAATCCGGTTGTCCACGCTTCCACGAACGCCATGTATGCCTCGTCGTGGCACACGAGGCACTGCTGGCCAGCAGCCTTGCGCGAATGCTCTTTGGTGAGGTCGTGGCATCCTGTGCAACCCACGGCAGCAACCATGACGTTCGGCTTGATTTTCGCGAGGTCTGTCTTCACCTCGCCGCGGTAGAACGCGGCTTGCCTGCGGTGACACGATTCGCACCGCTCGTTCTGTGGGCTGTGGTGACAGGACGTGCACGTCGCAGGAGTCGCGGTGACTGCCTTGTGCACCTCGGCCGAATGGCATCCCGTGCACACGGCACCGAACTCCGTAATGTGCCGGGCGTGGGGGACGTTCTGCTTTGCGAAGACCACCGTCTCGGGAACCTTGACCCCTGCCTGTTCGTGGCACAGCACGCCACAGTACCCTCCGCGGACCAGGGTGTCATTGGTCTTGACCGGCGCCTTGCCAAGGAGCTTGAGCGCCTCGTCGAGCCAGCCGTTCGCGAGTTTGAGCAGATCCGCCGCATAGAAGACATTGTGGACGCCTTTCCCGAGAACAACGAACTGGATGTTGAACTCGGCCTCGTCCACGAGCTGCCAGGCCCGGGCCTGCTTCGGATTCGTTGGATCGGTCCCGCTCAGCGCCCCGCGTGCCTGTTTGAGCTTCGGCGCGACGACCTCTCGCATCTTGTCCAGCGTGTCCGCCCACTTTTGGAGCATCCCGCGATATTTCTCGCCGTGGCACTCAACACATGCCTGCTCGCTCGGTCTGAACGTCTGCCCCACGATCCCGGCCTCGCGCTCGGTCTCTTTGGGCACGATGTGGCAGGCGATGCATGCCACCCGAACCTGAAACATGTGGCTCGGGATCATCGGTGTCCCGCGCCCACCCATGCCGAGATACATTCGAAGCACCCCTTGGTGCTTGTCAACGTGACAGTTCGCGCACTCCAGCTCACCGGCCCGGTGGGGTTTCGCCGGCGGTTTTACTTTGGCGCGGTCGGCAGGCGCGATGGGCCGCGGACCAGGATGCTGTGCAACCATACTGGGCAGTCCGATGACCGCGGGCTGAGGACTGATCAAGGTCGATTTCGGATTTCGGATTTCGGATTTCGGATTTTTCCCTGCAGTGAACGGCGAACTGTGAGCGACGAGGGACACCGCAGTGACTGTCGAGTCGGACCCTGGTTTCTCCGCGGAAACGGCTGGAAGGGCTACGCCGAGCAGCAGCCCGAGGGCGGCGATGCGGATCCACACGGTCATTGGGAGCCCTCCGCAGTGCGGGCGATACGGGTGGTCCGGTCCGTATCGCGGACGGCAGTCGGAATCCCCATCAACGGAGGCAGCCTGTGCTTGATCTCGTTGTGACAGCGCGTGCATTCGATGCTGTGCTTCTCGACGTGGGCGTCGTGGACGAGCGCAGTATCGGAGTACCGCTCGATCTTCTCTGGCTCGTTGTGGCAGGTGAAGCAGCGCTCGCGCGGGGCCTCCCCATCCCCCTCGATGACGTTCAGGTGGCACTTCTGGCAGGCAACTCCGCGGCGCGCTATCTCCTCGTGGTTGAACCGGACCGAGCCCACTATGATCTCACCCGTGGGCGGATCGTGGCAGCTCGTACACCCGGCGATCGGGGCCAGCTCGCGCGCGGCCTTCTTCCCTTTAAAGTGGCAAAGGAAGCACGCCGATTCCGCCACCTCGAAATGCCTCTCAATGACGATCTGCGAGTGGCAGCTCGTGCAACGGAGCTGTCGTCCGGTCTTCAAAGGGTCGAAGTGCGGTTGGTGATTGAACCGGATTGCTTGCCTAAAGCTGACGGTGCCCGCCTCCGTGAGTTGGCTGCTGGAATGGCAGCCTGATCGAAGGCAGCTCGCGTCTTCGACCTCGGCAAACGGCTTTGAGCTGTAAGTCTGGGTGACATACTTTGCGACCTGGCTGATCGCCTGATACTTGACCCAGAGTGTGTCGCGGAAGCCTGGCGGATAGTGGCACTGGACGCAGGCCACGGTATTATGCTTGGAGTGCTTCCAGGCCTCCACGTAGGGCACCATAATGTGGCATGAGTTGCAGAATGACGGGCTCGAGCTGACCTTATAGAGCCCTCCCAGCATGGCGATGCCAACCACCAGAACTGTGGTGAGGAGTATCAGAGTCTTTCGTCGGCGTCGGGCGGTAGGTTGCGGGTCCACGTAGTCTTCTCCCCTTCCTTCAGGGGGGTCACCATGATGATCCGATTAGGATGACCCCGGCGGCCAGCGTCGAAACATGGCCGCCCGGGGGTTCTTATCCCTCCAGAGCGAATGGTGATCCGCCTGAAGAGCCTCAAGCCGTCCATCGGGCGGTGCCCAGTCCTTGCCTGCTGAGCTCCCGATCGCTAGGGCAGCTTCATTTTTTCACATGGCACTTGTTGCAACTGGCCTTGTCTTTCGTGCTGAAGGATTGCTGCCCGTTATGGCAGGTCCCGCAGAACTTTCCGTCGTCCATTGCCGCCATCGTGATTGGTCCAGACGTCCCCTTCTTCATCTTGAACACTTTGGTGTGACAAGCGGTGCACTTAAATTGCTGCTTGTGCTTTTCGTGGCTGAACGTGACCGGACCCGGGCTGTCCTTGCCCTGCTCAAACGTGAAGTCCGGCGGGACCTTGATCCCCGCAGCGTCGGGGACAAAAGCCACCGTCCCGAGCGCGAACCCGATGACAAGCGCAAGGCTACCGAAGAGCATGAATCGCATAGTCCCCTCCTCTCTCATGTCGGCTATTGGGGTGGCGAGGCTACGCTCCGCAAGAACCCAAAAAGATCCACCATCTCTTTGGACGTAAAGCGGGGATACAGAATTCCCATTGCTTTGGTATGTCCCGCCATCCGGGGGGAATGATTCCATATCGCGGCTGCCCAAACAAGGGGCGACTCGTAACCACCCTGATACTCCGTGAACTCAATCCCCACGCCGCCCCCCTCACCTCGGAGCCGATGGCACTTGAGGCACCCTTTCCGGACCAGGAGGGTTTGTCCCCTGAGAAGATCTGGGGCAGGGTCCCGGGAAGGGTCGGCCTCGAGGTACGCCATCACGTCGGCCATTTCCTCAACGTTAATTCGCGGCCACTCATGTCCCTCCCGTCTGAGCATTTCGAACATGGCCGGCGCGTGATTCCAGAGCCGGCCCGTCAGCTCGAGCGCGCCCTGACGTCGCTGCAGATTTTCAAGCTTTGGTCCCCCCCCCCACTCACCCAAGGGCATATGACAGCGAGAGCACTGTTTGTCGATGAAAAGCTTTTCCCCCCGCTTTGCGTCTCCCGCCGCCTTGGCGGCAGCCAGCATGTTTGGGGCCAAAAGGCCTCCGCAAATCAAGATGGCGCCGAGCAGTCGATGCGGTCTCATTGCGTCGCAACCTCCGTGTAGCCAAGGTACGTCAACACGATCATGTACACAATAGTAGAGATACCGATCCAAGTGAACAGAGGGCTGGGCTCGCCCCGGGCGGTCCGCCTGTCCAGAAAGGGGATGAGCAAGAGGAAAAGCCCGCCCAGGCCGAAGCCAAGGATCCCCACAGCATCCCCCTCGATGCCGAGGATGTGGGACGGTAAGTACTTGAGCGTCTTGAACATAAACATGAAGTACCACTCGGGCTTGATGCCGACCGGCGCGGGCGCAAACGGGTCGGCCTTCTGGCCGAGCTCCGTTGGGAAGTAGGCGGCTAACGCGGCCAGGATCGCCAGGGCGGCGAGCCATCCCACCATGTCCCGTAGCAAGAAGTTCGGCAGAAAAGGCATGACGCGCTTCGAGCTCGTTGGCTGCTCAACGCCGGGCGGGATGCTCATGCCATGCTTCTGGACCAGGAAGAGATGCAGGCCCAGCAGGAGGGTGGTGAGTGCTGGAAGGACGGCGACATGGAATCCGTAAAAGCGTGTGAGCGTCGCCCCGGTGACTTCGTCACCGCCGCGGGAAACCCGGAGAAGAAACGACCCGATCACGGGGACAGCCCCCGTGATCTCGGTCCCCACCTGGGTTGCGAAAAAGGCAAGCTCATTCCATGGCAGCAGATACCCGGTAAAGCCGAAGGCCATCGCGATGCCCATCAGTCCTATGCCCGAGAGCCAAGTGATCTCGCGCGGTGGGCGATACGCCTTGAGGATCCACACACTAAAGAGGTGAACAAACAGGGTAAAGATCATCAAGTTCGCCGCCCACGCGTGGATCGAGCGGATGAGCCAGCCGAACTCCACCTCCGCCATCAGGAACTGGACGGACTCATACGCCTCCTCAGCGCTTGGGCGGTAATAGAAGATCAGGAGAATACCCGTGGCCACCTGGATCATGAAGAGAAAAAGGGTCATCCCCCCAAGGTAGTACCACAACGTATGCCGGTGGACGGGGACTTCCTTCTTTCTGGCGATCTTCTCCACCTCGGCGAGGCCGACGCGTCCGTCGAGCCAATTCCAGAGCCTGCCATGTTGCTGGTCGGGAGTGTCCATGCTCACGCACTCTTACTGACCACAATCTCGTTTCCACGCACGTTGACGATGTACTGCTCTAGCGGCCGGGGGGGCGGGCCGGCGATGTTGTTCCCGTTGAGATCAAAGTGCCCATTATGACAGGCGCACCAGATGTGACTGAGGTCGGACCGGTACTGCACCGTGCAATTGAGATGGGTACAGGTGGCAGAGAAGGCCCGGAGCTCTCCGGTCGGCGTCCGGATCAGGATCCCAGGGCGGTTGCCGAATTTGAAAATCTGCCCCGAATTCGGTGTGACATCGACCGGCTTAATCGGCAATGTCACCGTTGCGGCCGTGGACTCTCCCGCTGGCGGTGGAATGAGGTACCGGGTCACAGGATAGAGGACCGAGAGCAGAAAAGCCCCCCCGCTCGTGGCCAGAAACCAGTTGATGAATTTCCTGCGCGTCGTCTCTCGCCCCAGCAGATCCTCAATCATCATAGTCTCCTCTTGGCTGGTGGTTAGTGGTTGGTGATTAGTGGCTAGAACGCTGGAACGCTAGGATGCTAGGACGCACTTAGCGCTCCCCTAACCCCTACCACCCAACACCCAATACTTATGATCGGTCACCGGTTGACGTTTCACAGTTTACGGTTCGTAGTTCAGGGTTCAGAGTTGAGAGCTTCGCACTGGACACTCCACACTCAACACCTAACTGCGGTGATCGGTCATCGGCTCTCCAGTTGGCGGATCTTGGCCACGA
>JBFHXD010000003.1:0-49701 GCA_041599135.1 Methylomirabilales bacterium (SeqCode)
AGACCTGGTGGTGACGATGGGGGCAGGGGATATCTGGCGAGTGGGAGAGGAGCTTCTCCGCCGGCTCGAGGGAGGTTCATAGTTGAGAGCTGAGAGTTGAGGGTTGAGAGCTGAGAGCTGCGAGGGAGGACGACCGATAACCGCACAATTTCGAAATTCGAAATTTTGGGGACGTTGGACTCTAGACTCTGGACTCTCAACTATGAACCGTGAACCATGAACCCTGAACGGAAATGAAAAGAGTGGACCAAGGAAAAAAAGAAACGCTGGAGAAGCAGATCAGGGGTCGGGTCGTGTATGGAGAGCCTCTCGACAAGCACACCTCCTTTGGGATCGGCGGCCCCGCAGACATTATGGTCTTTCCTGCGGGGGTAGAGGATATCCAGGCTGCGCTCGCGTTCTGCCGAAAGGCAGATCTTCCGTATCTCGTCCTGGGGGGTGGCAGTAATGTGTTAGTTCGAGACGGAGGATTTCGGGGGATGGTTCTCCATGTGGATACGGTCTTTCATCAACTGACCTGTGAGGGGAGGCGAGTCCGTGCCGGCGCAGGGGTACGCCTCAGTCGACTGGTCGCCTTCTGTTCGAAACACGCCCTGGTCGGGATGGAATGCCTTTCTGGCATTCCCGGAACCGTCGGGGGTGGAGTGAAAGGGAACGCTGGTGCCGTGGGGGGCTCGATTTCCGACCACCTGGTGGAGGTCCAGCTGCTGATGCCGCAGGGAGACCTGCAGGCTTTATCGCGAGACCAGATGGAGTTTTCATATCGATACTCCTCCTTGCCCGAGGGATGCGTGGTGCTTGAAGCGGCGTTCGACTTGGAGCCTGGGGATCCCGTTCAGATCCGGCGCCGCGTCTCAGGGAATCTCCTCGAGCGGAACCGCCGACAGCCGGTGGAATGGCGATCGGCTGGGTCCATATTCAAGAACCCTCCCGGCGATTATGCGGGCCGGCTGGTGGAGAAGGTCAACCTCAAGGGAGTGCGGGTCGGAGATGCGTGCATCTCGCCGAAGCATGGAAACTTCATCATCAATCTTGGGAGAGCCAGCGCGATAGACGTCCTGACCCTTATTGACCTGATGCAACGCCGGGTGCGGGACGAGATCGGTGTTGAACTGGATCTCGAAGTCCGGGTGGTGGGGGAGGACTAATGGGCACACGGTACAGCGGGTACAGCGAGTACAGAGGGTACAAAACGTTCAGGGAAGGCTATGGGAAGGTAACACTGAACTATGAACGGTAAAAGGGGTAAGGTGCGCAAAAGACGGAGACAAGACCTGTGGACTCGGCTGGGGCGAATCGCAGGGGTCGTACTGCTCGCCGTCCTCGTTGCGGGGATCGTGTGGTGGGTTCACCAACCGCTCCTTGAGCTCTCGCATCTTCACATAAGTAATATCCAGGTGCGGGGGAATCATCACGTGACGAAAGAGGACATCCGTTCCCAGGCAGGGATTCACACGCCGGTCAACGCGTTCCAATTGGATCTGGAGGAGATGGCCGGCAGGATCATGGCGCACCCTTGGATTCGAAGCGTGTCGATTGAGCGACGGCTCCCCAGCGGCTTGATCATCACCGTCGAGGAGCGACAGCCCATCGGCCTGCTGACCTCCGGGAAAACGTATCTGCTGAGCACTGATGGCCTCATCTTGGAAGAGATGAAGAAATCTTCAACCCGAGTGCTCCCTCGGTTTCGACCCGCGTGGCGTGTCAGGTACCGGGTGGGGGAACACCTCGACGATCCTCACCTGTTAGGAGGGCTTGAGCTCCTTGGGGCGCTCCCGGACGCGCCCGTGCTGCGACAGGCGGAGCTAGAGGAGATCACGGTAGAGGCCGACGGGTACTATGTCCTGCACCTGACGCAGGGCCGACCAGTCCTCCGGCTCGGCCCAATAGAGCCCCTCAGGCAGCTCACTCGTCTTGAAATCGCCCTGCGCCACCGAGGCCTAAAGCTGGAGAATTTTGCCTATGTGGATCTCAGATTCCCCGGGCGGGTGATTCTGAAGCCCTGGAGAAAGGAGGCTGAGCAGTGGGATGGCAGAACAACCTGATTGCGGGAGTAGACGTCGGGACCACGAAGATTTGTGCCATCATCGCCGAGCTAGCAGAGGACGGAAGTCTCGACATCATCGGCATTGGGACGAGTCCGTCCAAAGGCCTGCGGAAGGGAGTCGTGATCAATATCGATGTCACGGTCGATTCGATTAAACGCGCCCTCGAAGAGGCAGAGCTGATGGCAGGCGTGGATGTCTATTCCGCCTTCGTGGGGATTGCCGGCGGCCATATCAAGGGGATCAACAGCCGCGGGGTGATTGCGGTCTCCGGGAAGAATCGCGAGATTACCCAGCGGGATATCGAACGGGTCATCGATGCGGCGAAGGCGGTGGCGCTGCCCGTGGATCGCGAGGTGATCCATGTTCTGCCTCAGGAATTTATGGTGGACGGTCAGGGGGGGATCAAAGAGCCGCTGGGGATGACCGGGGTGCGACTCGAGTCCGAAGTCCATATCGTCACCGGTGCCGTCACCTCCGCGCAGAACATCATCAAATGTTGCAACAGGGCGGGGCTTGAGGTCCAGGACATCGTGCTTCAGCAGCTGGCCTCAAGCCTCTCGACGCTGACCGCCGACGAAAAGGATCTGGGCGTGGTCTTGGTGGATATCGGGGGTGGCACGTCGGACATCGCCGTCTTTACAGATGGGAGTATCTATCACACGGCGGTGTTGTCGGTCGGCGGAGATCACGTCACCAACGACATCGCGATCGGCCTGCGCACGCCCGTGCACGAAGCGGAAGAGATCAAGAAGAAATACGGGTGTGCGTCCGCCATGCTGATCGAGGGAGAAGTGAAGATCGAGGTGGGTGGCTTGGGGGGTCGTCGTCCTCGGATTATCAGCCGGCACATGCTCTCTGAGATTATCCGGCCTCGTCTGGAGGAGATTTTCTCCCTCGTCGATCGGGAGGTTCGGCGGGCCGGGTTTGGGGACGCGAACGTCGCAGGCATGGTCGTGACGGGGGGCTCCTCCATCCTGGCGGGGGTCCCGGAGCTCGCCGAGGAGATGCTCAATGTGCCGGTGAGGCGGGGCATTCCTACCGGGGTGGCGGGTCTCGTCGACATCGTGGCGAGCCCGATCTATGCGACGGCGGTAGGCCTCGTCCAGTACGGGGCTCAGCGTCGACATCAACGCAAGTTCCGACGGGTCACCGAGGGGGCCCTGTTCAGTCGAGTGACGGATCGGATGCGAGAATGGTTCGGTGAATTTTTCTAAGCGGAGGCTGACCGGTCGTCGGTCAAGAGTCAACGCGTAACGGGAGGGTGTGCGATGCCGTTTCAGTTAGAAGATGCACCACAGAGGACCGCCAAGATTAAAGTCGTCGGCGTGGGAGGGGGAGGCTCGAACGCGGTCAACCGCATGGCGATCTCGTCGATGACCGGGGTAGAGTTCATTGTCGTCAATACAGACGCCCAAGCCCTAGAATCCTCGCCAGTTGAAAGGACGATACAGATCGGCGAGAAGCTGACGAAGGGATTGGGAGCCGGATCGAACCCCGATATCGGGCGGAAAGCGGCCATCGAGGATACCGACAGGATCTTGAGCCTTCTGGAGGGCGCGGATATGGTCTTCGTAACAGCCGGCCTCGGGGGAGGAACCGGAACCGGCGCAACGCCCATCATCGCTAATCTCGCCAAGGAGATGGGGATCTTGACGGTGGGCGTGGTGACCAAGCCCTTCGACTTTGAAGGGAAGGTGCGTTCTGCGCAGGCCGAGCGGGGGCTCCAGGAGCTCAGGGAAAAGGTCGACACCCTCATCACCATTCCCAATCAGCAACTCCTCTCACTGGCCGAGGTGACCACGACCTTTCTCGAGGCCTTCAAGCTGGCCGACGATGTCCTCCGCCAAGCAGTCCAGGGGATTTCTGATCTCATTGTGGTCCCTGGCCTGATCAATGTGGATTTCGCCGACGTCCGGACCATCATGGCCGAACGAGGATTGGCCATGATGGGAACGGGATACGCGGTGGGGGAGGACTGTGCCATCGAGGCAACCCAGCGAGCCATCAGCAGTCCCTTGCTGGAAAATCTCTCGATTCGGGGAGCCCGGGGCGTCTTGCTGAACATCACCGGGGGCCCGGATCTCTGCCTCCATGAAGTCGGGCAGGTGGGCCAGACGATCTATGAAGCCGCCGATCCCCATGCTCATATTATCTTTGGGGCGGTGATCGATGAACGGATGAACCGCGAGGTGCGGGTGACAGTCATCGCCACCGGCTTTGATCACCAGGAAGCCCGGGTAGCCGAGGAGGCCAAGATCGCCGATCTCAAGGCCTATGCAAGCAAGGTGGTCGAGCGGCCCACGTATCTCAGGCGCCGGGCGGGGAAAGGGGAGGGTGCTCCAGCCCAGCTCACGCTTCAACAGGACGCGGAGGAGGATGCACTGGACATCCCGACCTTCCTCCGCCGCCAAGTCGACTGAAGCTCTCCCCTATCCACGTGAGGGGCGGCCCCCAGCGGGCCGCCCCTCTTGTTATCGCCCCTCCAAAGAGAAAAAAGATTCCATGAGAACGCTCGCAAACATGCTGGTCGTCATGGTGCTGGGTGCATTCGTGCCGTACACCGCGCTCGCCGACGAGCTCTTGTGGAACAAGCTTAATGCCCGGGTGTTTGCGCTCTATCGTCAGGGGGAATATGTGGAGGCGACGAAAATGGCCGAACAGGCATTGAAAGTCGCAGAAGACACATTTGGTCCCCACCATCGCAATGTGGCGAGATCCCTGAAGATCCTGGCAGCCCTGTACAGGTCGAAGGGTGACGCTATTGCAGCGGAACCCTTCTACCTCCGGGCACTGGCGGTGGAGGAAAAAGCCCTGGGACCCGTCCATCCCGAGGTGGCATCCATCCTCAACGATCTCGCAGCAATGTATAGAGCCCAGGGGAGATATGTCCAGGCTGAACCCTTCTACGAGCGGGCACTGGCCATACGGGAACACACATTGGGAGCGGACCATTTCCAGGTGGGCGAATCCCTGGACAGATTGGCGCTGGTCTATTACGCCCAGGGCAAATATGCGGACGCCGAGCCCCTCCACAGGCGGGCATTGGTTATCTGGAAGAAGACCGTGGGAGACCTTCATCCCAGGCGGGCCACTTCCCTGAATAATCTTGGCCTCGTGTATTATGCCCAGGGCAACTATACGCAGGCCGAGACCCTGTACGAGGAGGCACTAGCCATACGGGAAAAAACCCTCGGGCCAGCGCATCCCGATGTGGCGGTCACCCTGGGGAATCTCGGCGAACTCTACGGAGCCCAAGGCGACTATGCCAGAGCCGAACCCTTAATCACGCGGGCACTCATCATAAGTGAAGACACCGTTGGGTCGGACCATCTCCTTGTGGCGATTACACTGGATAAGCTGGCGGTCCTCTATATAGCCCAGGGCGACTATGCGAAAGCCGAGCCGCTGACCAAGCGGGCACAGGCCATCGGTGAGAAGGCCCTGAGACCAGGCCATCCACGCCTCGCGACCTTCCTGAGTACTACGGGCAGACTCTACGCAGCCCAGCGCAAGTACATCGAGGCCGAGCGTCTGTATGAGCGAGCACTCGCGATCAGGGAAGAGGCCCTGGGGCCAGCGCATCCCGATGTGGCGACGCTGCTCTGGCACATGGCCGAGCTCTACGAGAACGTCGGCAGGCAGGACGAGGCGGGAAGATTTAAGAAACGTGCACAGAATATCCGTGTGAAAAAGCGCTAATGACCTCTGGCCGGGCTTGCGAAACTCCGATCGAGTCACACGTACCGTATCGGGCATGACCTTGGCTTCTGCATTTGGTACACTCTCGAGAGCAAGAAACCGGTGTATTCCGGTGAGCCCGGTGGGAAAGTTGCATGGTCGAACACGAGATCATTGAGAGCTCCGAGCCCGGATACGTCCGAATCCCTTTTTTCGAAGGGTTGTCCATCCTGCACGCGTTCAGTACCAGGAAAGGGGGGGTGAGCGGCCCACCCTACCACACCCTGAATCTTGGCCTCAGCGTGGGAGACGACCCGGCCGCGGTGCAGATAAACCGTCGTCGATTTTTCGGTGCCCTCGGGCTGGATCTCTCTCACGTGGTCCGAGTCCGCCAGGTCCACGGTAACGATGTCTTGGTGGTGGACCAGACGTTGGCTGGACGCGAGAAATTTCCTCGCCTCCTCCTCGATGAAGACTACTCGTACGATGCGATGGTCACCAATATCCCGGGTCTCGGCCTGACCATCGGCACGGCCGATTGCCACCCGATCTTCATCGTCGATCGGCACCGTGGTGCGCTCGGGGCAGTCCATGCCGGCTGGCGCAGCAGCGTCAAGCACATTGTCGGGCAGACGCTCAAACAGATGCGGGACGTCTATGGCACCAACGCTTCCGACTGCTTCGCGGGTGTTGGTCCGGGTATCCGGGGCTGCTGCTATGAGGTGGATGAACCGGTTATCACGCAACTCAAGCGGGCTGTGAAAGGCTGGCAGGGTTGTGTGGAACCGGCGGGAGAGGGTCGCTGGATGTTGGACTTGGCGACGCTCAATATCATGCTTCTTCACGAGGTCGGACTCAAGCGAGACCACATCTTTGACACCGGCTTCTGCACGGCCTGCCGCACAGACCTCTTCTATTCCTACCGGGCCGAAAAGCCAACGACAGGCAGGATGATGAGCCTGGTCGCCCTCATATAGTTGAGGGTGCAGAGTTCACGATTCGATGACCGATCACCGATGACCGTGGACCGACTACAGACCGCCGTGGACGTTGACAGGATGAGTCCGCCCTTTTCGCAAACCGAGAAGTGGGATCCGCGACTCTGGACGTAAGTGGCGGCTCGTCAGTGGTTACTCCCTCGGTCGTCGGTCATCCGTCTTCGGTCGTCGCCGGATGTCGGTCATCGTCCCCTAAGTTGACACCTCTGGGACCCTTTGTTAAGTTACCAAAGAAAGGAGGGTCTCGGGCGGGCTCGATGACGATAAAGGAGCGTGTGGAAAGCATTCGGGAGCGGATCGCGGCGGCAGCCCTGAGCGTGGGTCGGGATCCCACCGAGGTGCTGGTGGTTGCCGTTGCGAAGACCTTTCCGGCGTCAGCGGTTGAAAAGGTCATCGCTGCCGGCATCAATAACATTGGAGAGAATCGCGTCCAAGAAGCCAGGGCGAAGATCGCTGCGATTGAGACCCCCTGTCACTGGCACATGGTGGGGCACCTGCAGACAAATAAGGCTCGGCTCGCGGTAAGCCTTTTTGACTGGATCCAGTCGCTCGATTCGATAAAGCTTGCCCAAGAACTGCACAAAGCGGGGTCTGGGCTGGGCAAGCGAGTGAGAACGTTAGTCGAGGTCAACCTCGGTCAGGAACCGAGCAAGACCGGGCTATACGAGACGGAACTCGTTCCCTTCCTCGAGCAGGCAGGGGCCCTGCCGGACCTGGGCATCGAGGGGTTGATGGCCATGCCCCCTTATGATCCAAATCCCGAGGCTGTCCGACCCTACTTTCGCCGTCTGCGCGAGCTTCGCGACGATGCTGCCTCGCGGTTTCCTCAGCTGACGCTCTCACATCTCTCTATGGGCATGAGCCATGATTTTGAGATTGCCATCACGGAGGGAGCGACGATCGTGCGGGTTGGAACCGCCATCTTTGGCGAACGGCCAACCCGATAGCACTCAGCAGTCAGCAACCAGCTGTCAGCAAGAAAATGGAACAGGTTTTCTAAGGCTGATTGCTGACGGCTGATAGCTGACAGCTTCACCATGCGGTTGGATCTTTTTCTCAAGACGTCTCGCTTGATCAAACGCCGAAGCCAAGCGAAGGCCCTGTGCGAGGCAGATCGGGTCCGCGTGAATGGACGGCCGGCGAAAGCGGGACAGCAGATTCGGCCGGGAAACCGAATCGCCTTGGATCTGTACCGGGGTCAAGTGGTAGTCGAGGTCGAACAGGTCACATCGGGTATGAGGGGTCGGGGTGGATCCTCGGCCCGCTATAGAGTCGTGGCAGAGCAACAAACTGCTCGAGGGATGAGAGATCAGGGAGAGGAGGACAGTGATGCAGATTTTTATGGATAGCGCCAATGTGAAGGCGATCCAGGATGCCGTGGCGCATGGCCTCATCGATGGGGTAACCACGAATCCGTCTCTGATCGCCAAAGAGGAGACGAAATTTCGGGAGGTGATTGAGGAGATCTGCCGGATCGTTCCCGGCCCGGTCAGCGTGGAAGTTGTGGGGACCACCTACGAGGAGATGATGGTTGAAGGCCGGGAAGTCGCCAAAATCGCTGACAATGTGGTCGTGAAGATCCCTATGCTCAAAGAAGGACTCCGGGCGGTTCGGGAGCTGACCCAGGACGGGATCCGGGTCAATGTGACGCTGGTTTTCTCGGCAGCGCAGGCCCTCTTGGCGGCCAAGGCCGGGGCGACCTATGTCAGCCCCTTTATTGGGCGCCTGGATGATCACGCCCACGTCGGCATGGATATTGTGCGCGATATCGTGGCCATCTATGAAAATTACGCGCTTCCATCCCAAGTCTTGGTGGCCAGTGTTCGGACTCCTCTCCATTTCGTCGAGGCGGCGTTGTCCGGTGCACACGTGGTCACCGTCCCCCCCGGAGTCCTGCAGCAGCTGTTGAAGCACCCCCTGACCGACGTGGGGCTTGAACGCTTCCTGGCTGACTGGCAAAAGGTCCCCCAAGGGATCTTTGGCCCCCCTCGGTAAAACGGCATCCCGCAGAGGCTTCCCCTAAACTTGCTCCCCTACCCCCTATCCGCATTTTTTTCTTGACAACAATAAAACAAGATTTTACATTGTGGGGGCTCTCACACGGCACCGACTATCCATATCCGAGCAAGTCCTTTCGTGCATATAAGCCCGGTTGGTGTTTGCGGGTCGCCAGGAAGGGGACCCTTCGTAGAGCCCAATCCCGCGTAGGATAAAGGCCGAGGATGGCTCATCGCCGCAAGCAAAAATCGGAATATATCGTCCAGTCAGTCGACCGGGCCTTAGACATACTCGAGGCGTTCAATTATCACGAGGAAGAGCTGGGAGTGACCGAGCTCAGCCAGAAGCTCGGGCTCCATAAAAACAACGTTTTCCGTTTGCTGGCCACCCTGGAGGTCCGGGGGTATATCGAGCAGGATAAGAAGACCGGGAACTACCGGTTGGGGATCAAGACCTTCGAGGTGGCCAACATATTCCTCCATCATTTGGGCCTGAGACGTCAGGCGCGGCCCATCTTGGAGGATCTGGCCGATCGGTGTGACGAGACGGCATATCTCGCGATCTTGGATGGCCCCGAGGTGGTGTACGTCTTGATGCACGAGACTTCACAGACGGTTCGTATTGTCCCCCGCCTGGGCCACCGTTTGCCCGCATACTGCACTGCCTCTGGCAAGATCCAGCTGGCCTTTGAGTCTCGCGACCATCTGGCCCAGATCTTCGAAGGCCATACGCTGAAGAAATATACGGGAAACACAATCGATAACTTTGAAAAGCTCCTCAACCATCTCAAAGAAGTGACTCGGCTCGGATACGCCGTTGACAACGAGGAGTTGGAGCAGGGAGTCCGTTGCGTCGCTGCACCGGTGAAAGATTACTCACATCGGGTAGTAGCCGGCGTCGCGCTCTCGGGTCCGGTGCCGCGGTTCTCCATGGAGCGGATCGAGAAGGAGCTGGTTCCCCTCGTGAAGGACGCTGGGATAAAGATTTCCCAACGTCTGGGATACGAACTCCATCCGGTTGGCCTCAAGGGGGAGTGAACAGAAGAAAGGAGGTGAGAGGCGAACACGGAGAGATGCTGTCGATGAATTCGGTGTTGATGGAAGCGGAGGCATCACAAGAACTTCTTGCAGGAGGAGGAGAGCATGGCAGAGATAAAGAGCACTGACATTCCTGTGCTGCCGTGGCCTGCAGTACCCACGCCGACGCCCGATGAAGTTTATAAGGGCCTCAGCGAGGCAGCCCAGGAATACCCGAGATGGCTGGAAACCCAGGTCCACTGGCGGGACGTCGGGAAAAAGCCGGAGAAGCTGAACCGGCTTCGCGTGCTCGATGTGACCCAGAAGAGCATGGGCGGGCACTGGTGCACGTCCCTCTTCGCCGAGCATGGGGCCGACGTCATCATGGTCGAGCCCCCCGGTGGAGATCCGAGCCGGCGCTTGACCCCCTTTAACCGCCAGCAGTACATGTTCAAGGACAACGTGACCGGCGAGGCGATGGGAGCGAAGTTCCTCCACGAGTGCCGGAACAAGTTCTCCATCACCCTCAATCTGGAAAGCGCCGAGGGCCGGGAGCTGCTCAAGAAGCTCGCGGTGGATGCGGATGTGCTCGTCGAGAACTACCCCCCCGGGCAGTTCGACGCGTGGGGGATCGGCTATCGGCAGCTGTCCGAGATCAACCCCCGCCTGGTGTACGGCTGGATCGGACAGCGGGGACAGTGGGGACCGCTCAAGGATCGGCCCTGGATGTACGACCCCGTGGGGCAGAACGCCTGTGGATTTACGCATGGGACCGGCGCCCCGTCGGCCTTCGGGGGTCGGCCCACCCGTTCCGGCATGTGGGTTTGCGATTACGTTGGCGGGACCTGCCTGGCCATGGGGATCATGGTGGCCCTGAATTACCGGGATCGGATCTCGGGTCGTGGCCAGTTCGTCGAGGCGACCGGCGCGGCCGGGATCATGCGGATCATCGACTATAACTGGGGCTGGCAGGGGATGGACGGCAGCATCCGGCCCCGCTTCGGCAACTGGGACCTGGCCATCAACATCTATGCCGTCAACCCCTGTAAGGACGGCCAGATCATGGTCGGTGGCGGACACGATCGGCTCTGGTTCCGGATCTGGAAGACGGTGGGTAAGGACCGACCCGAACTCGAGCAGCACATCGTCGAGGATCCGGCGCTCAAGATCGTCGTGGATCGGCTCCCCTACTATGCTCAGGTCGAGACCTATACCACCTTTGCCGACTGGTTCAAGGATAACACCCGCCTCGAGGCCGAGCTCAAGCTGCAGGCCGAAGAGGTGGCCTCGGGCGGTGTGACATTTGCCGATGAGGTGGCGGAGTTCCCGCACTTCAAGTACCGGGGGCATGTGCTCCAGATCGACGACCTCTCATACGGCAAGGTGGTTTACAGCCCGCCGTCGCAGCTGGCCCAGAAGGCGCCCCCGCGGGTGAAGTGGCTTGGCCGGCCGACGGGCTATGACAACGAAGAGATCTATCGCAAGATCTTCGGGTTCAAGAAGGACGACATCGATGCCCTCAAGAAGAAGGGGGTCATCTAAACTCCTGAGACATGGAGGTCTGCAGCATGGCGATGAGCTTTGAAGAGTACTGTCGGAGCGTCTTCGACGTAAAGAAGATCTTCGAAAAGCCCGAGGCCTTCAAGGGGTATACGGCCATCTCCACCACCCAGTACATCCTCGGCCCCTCGTGCGCCAACTACTTCGCCGAGCTGGGGATGGAGACCATCAAGATCGAGCTGCCCCGCCGGGGCGAGCCGATGCGGCACACGACCCCGTATAACGAGCCCTTCCTGTATCCCTTGTCCCGGTGGATGCCGGACAAGGGGACGGGTTTGGGCTTTTTCGGCGCCAACCACAACGAGTACTTTCTCGCGGTGGACTTTCACAAGCCCGAAGGCGTAGAGATCGTTCATCGGATCCAGGCCAAGGCCGATGTCCAGTGCGAGAACTACCGGCCCGGCACCTTTGACCGGTGGGGGATCGGCTACCGCCAGGCCTCCAAGATCAACCCCCGCCTGGTGTACATCTGGATGGGCGGCTTTGGCGGCTGGGGGCCGGGGCGGGTCCGGGCGTCGTACGACATCCTGGGCCAGGCCCAGGGGGGAACGTTCTCCATCACCGGCTTCCCCGGCCCGGGGTCCGGTCATCCGGCCATCGGGCTCCCCTCCAAGCACACCATCTGGCTCGCCGACTACTGGGGGGGCATGATGGGCTGCTTTGCCGGTCTCGCCGCGCTCTGGTGGCGGGATAACGTTTCGGGGACCGGCGAGTTCATCGAGTACAGCCAGGTCCACGGCGCGACCCGGATCATCGAAGGAACCATCCCTCTGTTCGGCCGCTACGGGGTCGTGGCTCAGCGGTGGGGGAACTGGGATCGAGAGCTTTGCGTCCACGGGATCGTCCAGTGCGGGAAGCCGTCGTACCCGGACTCCAAGATCATGCTCGAGCTGGAACCGGGACAGATCCTGATCTCGGCCCCCGAGGACAGCGAGTTCGCCAAGCTCTGCCAGACCATCCCGACCCTCAAGGGGCTGGCGTCGAAGTACGCCAAGTACAACGATCGCGTTCAGCCCGCGGCCCAGTCCGAGATCTATACCGCCATGGAAGAGTGGGCCAAGGACAAGACCAAAGAGGAAGTCTGGCAGATCATGGAGAAGGCCGACATCAACAGCCAGCCGGTCTGGAGCAACAAGGAATGCGCCCAGCAGGAGCACTTCCACCTGCGGGATGAGCTGCACTGGCTGGATGACCCGTACTTCGGCGACGTCCTGAGCCAGGGGTTGCCGTACCATCTGTCCGAGACGCCGGCCCGGCACCGGTGGGTCTTCAAGCCGGTCGGCGCGGATAACGAGTACATCCTGCAGAAGTACTGCAACTACGGCTTGGACGAGATCCGCGAGCTGGAGAAGAACGAGATCATCTAAATGGTCAGTCGATGGCCAGGGGGGCCGCCGAGGGCGGCTTCCCTGGGCTGACAAGGAGGTGTCTGCATGGCAGACTTCAAGCATTGTTCGCTGATCATGGAGTGCGGCAAGTGCTCGATTCTCAACTACCTGGATCCCTTCACCTTCTGGTTCTTCGAGGGGAAGGTGAAGTGCGCCGGCTGCGACGCCATCTGGGCGATCAAGATCGACAACGGGGTCCGGGTCTCGGGCCCGACCGAGGGCAAGCCGCCCCATGATAAACTCCCCGGCTACGCGCAGACGAAAGACTACAAGACCAAGATCACCGACACGACCAAGGTCAACCCGCCGGTCATGGCCCGGGCCGACTTTGTCGGCAAGCCGATCCCCATCACCAAGAGCATCCGGGGCAAGCCGGTGAGCGGCGCGCCGCTCAAGGCCGAAGACCTGGTCGGCAGCCGGCCGCGTTTTATCAAGGAGGGGAAGTAGGAGCGACTAGATGCCCAAGCCGAAAAAGAAAGCGGCGGGGCGGGGTCGACGTCCTGCACGGGGCAAGACACCGAAAGCGAAAGCGCGCCGACCCAAGCCGAAGGCGAAGGCCAAGAGGCCGAAGAAGCCGGCGCCAGCCCGAAAGGGCAAAGCTGTCGCTCCCAAGCAGAAAAAGAAGGTCCGGGCTCCGGCCAAGCCGGCGCGCCGGGCCCGCAAGCCCGCGGCTCTGAAACCCGCGGCGCCCAAGACCGTTGCCCCGAAACCCGCGGCCCCCAGACCCGCTCCTGTCGAGCGGAAGGAGGAGACAAGGATGGCCGGACAGAGTTGCCCAATCCACAACAGCCCTGACTGCTTCAAGCCGGCGCTCGATGCCTTCGTTCAGAAGGCATACGACGGCTACTGCACCAAGATCGACTGGCCCTACTGGAGGATCATCCCTAAGGGATGGAAGCCCAAGTAGCGCTCCGAATGGGCTGATCGACACGTAGGATAAGCCACGGCTGTGACGAGCAGCCGTGGCTTATTTTTGCCGCGAGACAACCTTGACCGAACAAAAGGGGCATGGTAGGGTGGCCGTGCTTTCAGGGGATATCGGACATATAATAGACATATAATGGTTGAGGAAAGGGGGAGAAGCGATGAAAGTCGAATTTTATTACAGCAGTAAGGACGAGCCGGCGAAGCAGTACCACTGTGACAACCAGAAGGCCCTGGAGCTTGCCAAGCAGTTGCAGGGGAAGGGAGTCAACATCAAGATCCAAGACTGTGGAGAGCAGCCAGCCAGCTTCATGACGTACAACGCAGCCGTAACCGGGCCCAGCGCCGCCAAGCGTGCGGTCTTTGGGACCAAGGGGGCATTAGAAGAGGAGTTCGGGAAAGCGGTCCCGGCGCTGCTCGTCTTTGAGAAGGAAGGGGACCGGTACCCCACCGAGGTCTTTCCCCGCATGGATAAGGAACAAAACAAACTGATCGGCCCCGAGGAGGCCCTGCAGAATCTGCTGAGCCAGGCCTAAAAGGAGGAGGAGGCGACATGGGAAAAATCCCGGAAGGATATCTCCCCCCGAAGGAGCTCTGGCCAAACCGACTCTACACGCTCCCAGAATACCAGGCCTACCCGCAAAAATTTAACAACACCGAGGAGTTGCTGGACAAGCAGGTGGCCGCGGGGAAAGGCGATCGGCCCGCCATCCTCTTTGAGGACAGAAAGATTCCCTATAAGGCGCTGCTCGGCATGGTCAACAAGCTCGGCAGCAGCCTGAAAGCCTTGGGCATCGAGGAGGCGGACCGGGTGGCGCTTCGCGCCCCGAATATCCCTCCTGCGCTGGTGAGCAATTTCGCGGTCCTGAAGATTGGTGCGATCTTCCTGCCGACCTCCGGCCTCTTCTCGCGGGCCGAGATCGCCCACGTCTTTAACAATGCCGAGGTCAAGGCGGTGGTCGTGGCGGCCGCGATGCTCGAGGAGCTGGAGAAGGCCAAACCCGATCTCAAGACCTTGCAGCATGTCATTATCATCGGCGGCACGCCCGAGCAACAGGCCGAGTACAAGCAGAAAGGCTATCTCCTGTATCAGGAGCTTGTGGACGGCGGGAAGCCGGAGTGTGACCCGGTGCGCCGTGATCGCATGGATATCTCGGTCCTGCTCTACACCTCGGGAACCACCGGCCTGCCCAAGGGGACAGTCCATTTCAATGAAGAGGCGCTCATTATCCCCGACGGCTTTGGCAAGTACTGCTGGAATGTCACCGAGAACGATGTGATCCTGAGCGGTGCCCCCATCGCCATGGCCGCCGGATACTCGGCCGTGGCGTCGATCCCATACCGATTCGGGGCCTCGGTCTCCATCTTCCCCCGCTTCACCCCGGAGGGGTTGTTCGAGCAGATCCAGAACCACAAAGTGACACTCCTCTCGGCCCTGCCGACGGCGTATCGCAAGATGCACCAGGTCGCGGATGCCGAAAAGAAGTACGACCTCAGTTCCCTCCGGATCTGTACCGGTGGGGGCGAGTCACTCACCGCGAAAACATACCACGATTGGAAGGCCAAGTTCGGCCAGGAGATCTTCGAGGGGCTGGGAACCACCGAGATGATGTTCGTCTTCATCTCGTCCGCGGCTACCAAGAAGGTCAAGCCCGGCTCGATCGGACCAGCTGTTCCAGGATATGAAGTCAAGGTCATCAACGAGGAGGGGAAGGACTGCAAGCCGGGAGAGACCGGACAACTCGTGGCGCAGGGCCCGACAGGGACCGTGTACTGGCGCGATAATGAAAAGCAGCGATCCGTCGTCAAGGATGGCTGGTGCCGGGCCGGCGATATGGTCACCATGGACGAGGATGGCTATATCTGGTTCCTGTCCCGCGAGGACGACCTGATCAAATCTTCCGGCTACCGAATCGGACCGGAGGAGATCGAGGATGTCCTCGTCACCCACGCGTCGGTGGCAGATGCGGGTGTTGTCGGGGTCGCAGACCCGGTGATGGGCCAAAAGACCAAGGCCTACGTCCAGCTCAGAGAGGGCAAGCAGGGTTCGGAGGATCTGAAGCAAGAGCTGGTCGAATTCTGCCGGGGCAAGGTCGCAGTCTACAAGCTCCCACGGGACGTGGAGTTTATTGACAAGATGCCGCGGGCACCGGGCCCGGGGGGTCCCGGAACGGGCAAGCTCCTGCGCCGCGTTCTGAGGCAGCGCGAGGCAGAGCAAGCCAAGGCGTAAGAGAGACAATCGAGGAGCAAAACCAGTGAGGGGACTCTGCGGGGTCCCCTCTTTTGTTGCCAGACACTCCCGACCTCGAATAGTATGTATGGCTGCGTTCTTGTGTTTCTCTCCCGAACAGAGCATCATCACTTCCCTGACGATTCCTACGTCACCGGATATATCGAGTGTCGGTATGTCGATGAAATGGTTCAGCAGCACTCCGGTGCCTAGCCATATTTTTCCCTTGACAGCTTTGGGTAGGGTACTGTTTAATCTGGAGAACTGCGTTCTATATGGAGAACACACAACTAATGAAGGAAGATCGCGTCCCAGCGGTGGAGAGTGCAGTCCGGATCCTCAAGTTCCTGAAAGACCGGAACCATCGGCCCTGGGGGGTTTCGGAGCTCAGCCGGTCCCTTCAGCTCAATAAAAGCACGTGCTTCAACATCCTCAAGGCCCTCACCGGTCATGAGCTGGTCGCCTACGATGAAGGAACCAAAAAGTACGCCCTGGGATCCGCCCTGATCGAACTCGGGGGTGCCGCGTCGGCTGCCACCAGTCGTGCTGAGGTAGCAAAGCCTTTCCTCCAAGATCTCTTTGAAGAGTTAAAGCTCACCTGTCTCTTGGGACAGCGATTTCAGGATAGGGTGATTATTGTGGATCGCGTGGAGGCTCAGGATGCCTTCCGGATTACGATTCCGATCGGACAGGCGCTCCCCCTCGGTCAGGGGGCCCTGGGACGGTGCTTCCTTGCCTATCTTCCCGAGGCGGATCTCGACCACCTCCGGGCCCTCGGGGTCCTGGAGCAGGCTGACCCCCGCAAAGGGTACCACCAGATTAAGACGGCCTTAGCCAAAGTCCGGCGCCAGGGGTTTGCGGAGAGCTTTGGAGAGGTCGCCAAGGGGGTCAACGCTGTGGCCACACCTATTTTCGATCACCGGGGCGATGTACCGCTGGCCCTCGGGGTCATTGGCTTTGCCTCTCTGCTTACACCCCGTCGGCTAGCCCGCTGCGGACGAAAACTCCGTGAGGTTTCTGGGCTGATTACCCGTATCATGGGGGGTCAGGCCAGGCCGTGAATTTCCCCTTGACGAATAGCAGTCGAGGTGGTATCCTCCCGAGGATTTCGTTCTATTGGTCGAACGACGAGGGCTGTCATGTGGGTTAGCAGCGGTGGAATACTCCTGGCTCCCGCGGGGAGCGTCCAGGCCGCCAAGGCCAGCTTAGAGGCAGGAGCGGATGCCATCTATGTTGGGCTGAAGGGATGGAGTCGAGGGGGTGGACGAGGCGAGCTCACCCCTGTTCAGCTCCGGAAGGTCCTGGCCCTCGCTCGCCAAAGGGATGCAGCCGTGCAGCTGGCCCTCAACACCATCCCCCGCGGGCGTGAGATCGATTACCTCCTCGAGCGCCTCCCGGAACTCAAAGGATGGGGCATCACGGGGGTCATCCTGAACGACCCTGGCATCCTAGCATTCATTCACCGGTGTTATCCCGAGCTGCCCCTCACCGCGAGCATTGGGTGTGGTGCCCTCAATGTGGATGATGTCGCCCTGCTAGAGGAGATCGGCGCGACCTGCATCGTCCTGCCGGGAACGGTACATCCTGCAGAGATTGCCGAGATGCGACCGTATGTCAAGGCTCAGATCGAGGTCATGATCCACATGGTGGATGAGTTTCACCAGCTCGGGAAGTGCTGGATGCCGAGCTATTATCGGACGAACCGCTCTCCGATACCAGAGATGCCGGCCGACGGTGAGCGTCTCACGGGATCGATCAAGCGAGGCGGGTCGGGAGTCTGCTTCAAGGTCTGCCAGCATCCCTGGGGCCTCTATCTGAATGGACAAAAAAAGGAGGAGCGCATGCTGCCCGCCCGACAGGTGAGTCGGGCTCCAGAGGTCGGCGCCTACCTCGACGCGGGGGTGGACGTGATCAAACTTCAGGGGAGGAGTTTGCCGCCTGAGCTGGTCTTCCCCCTGGTTCGGCGATTCCGCGTGGCCATTGATCAGGTTAGGGAGGGACGGCAGCTCTTGGAGGTGGCACAATTTGAATTGCCGGCCTCGTGGGTCGTGGTGGGACGATGAAACAGGGTCGATGACCGACTACTGACGACCGATGACCGCTGACCGATCACCGACGACCAGGAACCAAGAGCTCGGAGCGCAAGCCAGATGTCGCCTGCCCCGGAAGGAACCCCTTCCTCGCTCTTGGCGACTTCGGAGGTTCAACTTCGTACCTTAAGCCGTGAAGGGTGAATCATGGATCGTCAAATCTTCGAGTTGAATACGGCAATCTCCAACATGAAAGATCTGATGGCCTCGGATTTGAGTCCGTATGATGCGGTCTACCTGGGGAATCTCTACTGCCGGGATTACGAGGCCAACTTTTTGGAGAAGCTGGACGATCTCCGGGCGGGGATCCGCCACTGCCGAGAGGCAGGTTCCAAGGTATATCTCACGACCTATGCGGCCCCCCGCAACTATTTTCTCCCGCAAATCCGCAAGGCAATCGCCGTGGCAGCAGAGGAGGGGGTGGACGCCGTTGAAGCGCACAACCTCGGGGTCGTGCGGATCCTCCGGAACGAGTTTCCCGCACTTTCGATCCACATCGGCGGGTTTGCGAATGTCTATACCGATACAGGGGCATTGGTCCTCCGAGACTACGGGGGGACCCGGGTGACTCCCAACTACGAACTCTCTCTGGAGGAGATCGAAGGGATGGCCCACAGCACTACTCTTCCCCTTGAGATTTTGGTCCACGGCAAGATGCCTTTAGGGATCTCCGACTATTGCTTCCTGCTGGAGTATGAAAAGGCGTGGGGGATGCAGTGTCCGGATCTCTGTCAGCAGGACTTGTTTCTCCGTCAAGGGGATTGGGCGATGAAGTCAACGGGGAAGGGAATCCTGAGCGGCCGGGATGTCTGTATGCTCGAGTATTTGCCCCGTCTGGTGGCGGGTGGGTTTCGCTTCTTCAGAATCGAGGCAGTTTCGGAGGATCCTGCTTACCGCCGTGACATTGGAATGGTTTACAAGGAAGCCCTTGAACACGCCTTTAGCGGTGCATACGAGATTCACGAGGCGTGGTGGGAAAAAATCCAGACCCACGCAAAGGTGGGGCTGTGTAATGGCTTTTATTTCGGTCAATCGGGACAGCTTTACATCGGCAGTCAGCCGCCAGCTGTCAGCCATCAGCTAAGAGTCATAAGCTGACCGCTGATAGCCGACTGCTGACAGCTTGATCAGAAGGGAGGAGACGATGGTCGAACTACTCGTGCCGGCGGGCAGCATTGAAATGGTCAAGGCGGCCGTGGACAACGGGGCGAATGCCCTGTATGTAGGCCCGAAGGGGTGGAGCCGGAGGCGCGATGCCTACGAACTCGACGATGAAACCCTTCGAGAAGCGGTCCGGATCGCCCATGCGCGTGGGGTGAAGGTTCGCGCAGCCATCAATACCCATCCCACGTCTTCGGAGCTCTCCACGCTGCTCAAACGGATGGAGACTTGGGTGGGCAATGGCATTGACGGAGTGATCCTGAGCGATGTGGGGGTGATGGCGGCGGTCCACCGCGCCTTTCCCGCCCTGACCATCCACGCCAGCATCGGGGCCAACATCCTGAACGACGAGGATATCCGCTGGTATCGCGAGATCGGGGTCAGTCAGGTGGTCGCCGATACCAAGCTCTCGCTCAAAGAGCTCAGGGCGCGCCGCGAGATCGAGGTGGGGGTCGAGGTATTGATCCACGCCAACAAGTGCTATACCTATCTGGGCAAGTGCTGGATGTCACCTTACCATCGCCTCGAGCGGAGCCAAGATGAAACCGGCAAAGACCAGTTCAAGGGGAGTCCGAATCGCGGCGGCCTGGATTACCGTGTCTGTCTCGAGGCCTGGAGCCTCTGGCGAGGAAATCAGGACTTATGGGCGGACCGGGTAAGCCTCAAGAATGATGCCTTCTTCCTCCTCGACGACATTCCCCACCTGATCGACATGGGGGTCCACACCCTCAAGGTCCAGGGGCGGGAGTACGCCCTCGACCTCATCGGCCGGATGGTGAAATTCTACCGGGACCTCGTCGATGCTTACACGGCGGATCCTCAGGCGTTTGACCTGCGTCTCTGGACAGTGCGACTGGCCGAGATTCAGGCTCAGCGGGACCTGGAGCGGGCCAAGGGGACGCTTCATCTCTTTGAGGAAGCCAGGCAGCCGGTCCATGGGTGCGTCCGATAAATACGGTACAGAAGGTACAGAGGAGTGTAGAGGGTGTAGGAGGGGATAGGGGTGTGCAAGCGGTGCGGCAACACGGACGCCGGCCAGTTTGAGCGGCTGGATGGCTTCGAGCGGATCGCGCTAGCCGATGACCCCGCGGATCCCAACTGCGGTCATTATTACGTGGAGACCGTCTACGTCATGCGTTGCCCCGCATGTGATCATCGGCAGGAGGCGGTCACCAAGCGCTGGCCGTTTCAGACACTACGCGAGGCCGCAAAAGAGATGGAGAGCCATATCATCGGCAAAGGGTAGGCGCAGGCAGGTACAGCAGGTACAGCAGGTACAGCAGGTACAGAGAGGTCAGAAGGTGCAGAGGTGTTTAGCGCCGCCATTTGGTGAGGCGGCGGGCGGTCTTGTCTCCCCACAGGAGGGTGAAGAGCGCGTGACGGGCGGTCTTGCGAACCCGCTCGTAGTGCCGACAAACGCCGTTGGCAAAGTGGGTCCGCGTTCCGTTCTCGCGGCAGAGGAGGACGCGGCCGGAGACCGCATTGTGGCGGAGGCCCAAAGGAGCGACGTTGAGCACGGTGACATCCACCGGGAGTTGGAGCGCCCGGCTCAGATCTTTCGCGAGGGTCGCCTGGTATTGCAGAGAGGCTCCTCGGGTAAGGCGACCATTATTGAGGTAGACCGCGACGTCGATGTCGCGGAATCTGTTTCCGTTGATGAAAGAGCCGTGGAGATAGGCAAAGAGGACCTCCTCGCGGAACGCCAGAAGGTCATGGAGGGCAGAGGTGACGCGAGCCTTCTCACGAGATGTCAATCGATACCTGCGGTACACGGCTTCGCACCCCAAAATCAATGACGGTTCTGACCACCTCTTAGTTCCTCTCTGTAGCGACTGCCAGCCGCCACCGTTGTCCGAACTTTAGAACAAAAGCCTGTCAGAATCAAGCCGAGGAATCCTCATAGATGACCCATGCGCCTGGCCCCGTTGCATGCACCTCCGCGCTCAGCATCTCGTGGGCTCCCATCTCCAGCCTGACAAAATATGAGGTTTTTGCCTCGTCGAGGCCCTGAGGGAGCAGATAGTGAACCTGCACCGTGTGGTCAGGAAATTCAGCCGCCACCATGCCGGCCCAGTCGAGATCGGGGCTGTACATTCCGGCCTCATCGAGCCCACCCACGTTGGTCTCGAGACTCATGGTGTTCGGGGAAAGCGTTTTCAATTTTTCTCTCAGCCACTCACCCAAGGAGGAACTAATCCCTCCCTGAAGGGCCGGTTCCGTGATGGAATATTCTCCCCAGATTTTCATCGGTCTATGACCCTCGGAACATTGCAATTTACCGGTCGCCAGGCTCTTGCCCCCAGCTTTCGGCTTGTACATCCCGCTCCATGGACATCCGCTGGCGGACCCGGCGGAAGGTTAGCATGTCACGCTTCAGATCCGGGCTTCCCATTTGCTTGTCGAGCGAGATGACTTCTTCGAGCAGGCTGAGGGCCTTTCGATACTCTCCCTTTTCCTCGTGGACGATTGCCAGATTATGCATGAGCACGGTGATGCGGAGAAGGTCATCCCGTTCCCGCAGGATCTGAATGCCGCGCTCGTACGTTTCTTTTGCCCCCTCGAGGTTCCCCATCTCCTTGCGGACGAGCCCGAGGCTGTTCAAGATCGTGGCACACCCTAAGGCATCCCCCAATGCTTCGTGGAGGGCATAGCTTCTTTGATAGTATTCGGCAGCCTCCTGCTGCTCCCCCTGTTGATGGTGCACCCGGCCCATGTTGGCCAGGGTGATCGAGAGACCTCGGGTGTCGCCGAGATCTTCCTGAATGGCCCGACTCTGGCCATAGGCCTCGAGGGCGTCTTCCCATTTCTCCATTTTGGCCCAGAGGGTGCCGATATTGTTCCAGGTCAGACCGAGACCTACGTTATCGCCGAGTTCCTCTTTGACCTTCATACTCTCTTGGTAGCAGTGAAGGGCCTGTTCCCACTCCCCCTTCACTTCGTGGGTATTCCCCATCTTCCCAAGGGTGGCGGCGAGCCCGGCACGGTCTCCGAGTTCCTCCTGAAGACGCCGAGCTCGGTCCAGGGACTCCAACGCCCGATCCCAGGCGCCCTGCTGAGGCAAGAGATGGCCCATGAGGGCGGAAACAGAAGCTTCGCCCGGCTTATCCCCGAGATCCTCGAAGAATTTGAGGCTTTGTTCAAAATAAGCAAGGGCTTCCCGATGCTTTCCCTGTGTCTGATAAAAAGTCCCGATCTTGGCCAAGGCCCAGCCTGCCCCTGAGGCATTTCCCTCGGCACGACACTTGTCGAACTCTTCCAGGAGCCCGGGAAGGTTGACCCGTCCCTGGTCCTCTGCCGTTTGGCGATCTCCCTGGCCCATGTGGTTCCCCTTATGCTCCCCCGGCTTGTGGTCTCTTGAAGATGATGAGAGCCCCCACTGTTCCATAGGCGATGCCATCTTTGTTGGGGGCAATCAGAGGGACTGCCGAAACCATTTCCCATCCTTCCTGACCCAGGTGGTTCAACCAATCCAGTCCGCTGACCAATCCGTCTGAAGTTTCCTTAAACATCACCATGCGGTCCTGATATTCCCAACGCATTTATGAATCCTCCATTGGTGGTGTTGTATGCCGAGGCGGTTTAGTGCTCTGCCTCGGGATCGAGGAAGGCGTCCGGAAGACTGAGGATCTTTGCGATGTCCTTCCGAATTTCTTGGAGGAGGGCATGCCGGTCCTCCGGACGCGCGTTCTCGACCTCGAGCATGCGTACGGTGACGACCCGATTCAGTTCCTGCAAACCTTCCTGGTTCGGTGCCTTGCTGAACTGCTGGACGATTTTTTCCTGCAAGGCTTGGTAGAAGGGTTCATTCAGGAAGGCCATCTGCGCAGTGGGATCATGGAGCATCTGGTATTGATAACTCATGAAGATCCGGGTGATGTGACGGGCCATCTGGGACACATCCATCGCGGCGTTGTCCTCCTCGAGCAACCGAAGTTTCTCTTCTTGAGGCATGAGGTTCCACACCGCTGATGAGACACCCTCCCGGGTGACCATGCTGCCTGACCGGTATCGATTAGTAAAACTGAGGATCGTCCGGCCACCCAGCTTCTCGGCGAAACGTCCCACGAGGTCTCTCAGCTCCGCATCGGGGATCTCGTAAAAGGAGGGGTAGCGATCCTTGAGGGGCGCAAGCTCACGGCGCATCTCCTCGGTTCTCATCAGCTCGGTCAGGGCCTTGACAGAGAACTGGAGCTCCTCGCGGGCCATCCCTTCAGTATCCGGGGGCGGTGTCGCCTCCGGCTCTTCTTTTCCGATGCGCCTCATGGCGTTGTCAAAGAGGCTTTCCAGCGGCTTGTCAAAGGCGATGGTTTGGGCAATGTCCTCGCGGATGCCCCGCAAGATCTCTTCAGCAGCTCGGGCCGGGGCATGTTCCAGCTGCTGGGTCTTGGGCAAGATTCTTTCTTTCAGCGCGTGAAGGTCCTCGGAGGGTATGCTGACGAGGGCCACTTGGACCTCAAAGTAGCTGGGGAACTCGATGGCTGCCAGGGGAAGGCTCAGGTCGTAATACAGGTCGTAGCTTCCGCAGTAGAGGAGCCGGGCCAGCTCCCGCCGGAGCTGCGGCAGGGCCAGGCCTGCTTCGTCGGAGGCCAACATGTACCACTTCTCTGCACAGGACATGTTCTGAAGCTCCTCTTCGGTAAGCGCATTGAGGCCTGAGCCTTCTACGGCAGCCTTGAAGTCCAGGTCTGCGAGGGCGAGTTCGGTGTACTGGGGAACGAAAGCGGTGACAAACGCTTGCATCCGCTCGAGGGGGAGGTACTCACTATAGCTTTCCAAACACACCGCCCGGCTGGTCTCATCCAAGCAGTCCGTGAAGACGCGCACGGTCCACCGGAGTTGGTCATCGGTCATCTCTTGAATCTTGGAGAGGAGTTCCTGTTCCCTGGTGCGGATGTATCGCCGCATCTGTTCGATACGAGGTCCCTTATCCATCCCGCAGCTCCTGCCCCTCGACAGCCTTCACCAAACCCTCGATGATTTCATCTCGGTGATCTGCTCGGACATGCCAAAAGGCGTTCACCGGAATCTCGTCTTCGCTGTCCATCAGTTCGCCAATATTGATCGGCTGGGGTCCGCTCGCCGGCTGTCCCAGGAAATCGGCAAAATAATCGATCAAGGCAAACGACACTCCACGAAGCGAGTGGACGTCAACTGTCCCATGGTCCGGTCCGATGAAGAGAAAGAATTCCACCTCCTCATGGCTTCCTTCGCGGGAGGCCTGTCCCTCTATGAGGAGACCCCGCGCTCCCCTTTCCTTCTTCGCGAGTCGAAAGCGCCAATCCATGGTCAAGAAGCAGTCAGCAGTCCGCTGTCAGCCGTCAGCAAAGAAGTTAGAGCCACGCATGGACAGCCAAAGCTGATTGCTGACCGCTGATCGCTGACAGCTGTTGTCACTAGATGCTCCAAGGACACCATGCCCCCCACCCGAAGGTCTGGTACTCTTCCTCTCCCATCCACTCCGCAAGGTGGGTACGATGCTCTGCGACAAGTTGGAATCCCTGATCGAACTCGACAGTCACGATGTGGCGGTCTTCGAGGCAACAGTACCGGATCGCATAGGTCTTCTCAGGCAAGGCGCAGGCGTCAATGGGCCGAGTATCGTCGAACGCGTGACCGAGGATGTGCAGAAGCTCGTAGAGGTCATAGGACCGTCCATTAATGTTCAGTTCGAAACTCCCCGTCCCCAGTTCCCCATATCGCGTCTCGATCGTCTCCCTGTTGATCATCCTTCGCCACTCCTTTTCCGTGTGGATTCCGTCAACATTATTGGTCCTCCCTGATCCGGTACATCAAGTCGGCGAGATCGGAGGCGCCCCGTAAGGGTTTGACGCTGGCATGCCTCACGTCCATTAGGCGATCCATCACCTGCCTGGAAGTGCAGCCTGCCGGCTCCCACCTGATTTGAAGGGGAAAAAGGGGATCGGCCTTCGAGGCCTCCTCCCATGCCTCAAGCGAGGAAATCCGGGGATCGAGGTTCCTGGCCCGCTCGAACCCGTTGGACTCAATGTCAAGGTTAAAGCCGGTCTCCCAAAAGAAATTGAGCAGGGTGTCCACTTGTTCCGCCAGGGGAAGGGTCTCCAGGTCCTCGGGATGACCACGTAAGCATGCCCGACAATTGGAGGTCAAGACAGGATCTACCTGAACATTGTAAAGATTGGGGATATAAAGCGCATCATCAGGAGATTGCAGGGGCGCATTCCGGAAATACACGCGCATCTCTTCTAAGCCTCCTGCATAAGCCTCATCCCCTTCGATGGTATAAAAAATACAGATGTGAATCGTGTAAGGAAAAGCCAGCCAGTGTGATGTATATGCCCCCCCTTTCTCCATTTTGGCGGGGCTCCAGGTGACTCGTCGCACCTCGGGCGGGAGTTCCACCACGAGGCCTGTGGAAGCCCCGCGCACGGCGACATACCTGGTCCCGGCAGGAAGGAAGAGCGTGCAGTCCCGCTGGGAGGAATCCATGGACGTGACAATACTTCCCAGGAAGTCCCGGAAAGCGACCTGTCGTAGCGGGGCTCGCTGCCCACCTTTCTCTTCTCCCATCAGCCGGGCCTTCTCGCCAACGATCTCGATGATGTCGTCCATGATCATCCCGTAGTCTCCGGGGACAACAACAGGGTCGCGTTAGCCTTTCATTCCGCGGTCACTGCCAATGACCTCGAGGATGGCCTCGGCGGTGATTTCGTCCATGGGATAAAACTCTCCACCCATGGCGACTGCCAGTTCCTGGGCTGGCGCAAAGATTCTGCCATCCGACATCCGCCAGCCTTCGCCACCGGTCCCGAGTACGATGCTGCGAATGTTCTTGGCCCGAATCATCTCCCCGACCAAAGCCGCCTCTTTGCCGGGATCCATATGACCCATCGACACGTTTGCATTTCCATCACTGATAAGGATTAGAACGGGAATGAGGGCCCGGTCTCGTCGAAGTTCTTGCTGGATGAGTTCGTAGGCGGTGAGCAAACCTTTGGAGATGGGGGTCGTCCCCCCGATGTCCAGGGACTGGAACGCGGCCTTGGCCAGCTCGATGCTGGCGGTCGGACGCAGGATGATGGCAGCGGACTGTTCCCGGAAAGTGACCAAGCCCACGCGATCCCGCCGCTGATACGCGTCAACCAACAGGGCGAGGATCGCCCCTTGCGTTGCCAGGATCCGACGCTGCGTCCCCATCGAGGCGCTGCAGTCCACGACGAAGACGAGCAAATTTCCCACCTTCCGCTCTCGGATTTTGGAGTGCAGATCAGACGGCTCGACCTTGAGGAGCATGTTGCCTCGATCCCGATTCTGTTGGTGCACCGCAGCCGTCCGGAGGGTGGCGTCGAGGGCGATATCTCGAGTGTGGGATCCAGCATGGAAGGCCCGAATGTAGCGGCCGCGGCTCTGCGCCGTCCGCGCAGTACTCCGCTTACCAGGCATGTCTCGTCGTTTCCTCTCCTTCCGGGGGGTAATGATGAGATGCGGATTGAAACCCTGCATCATTTGGAGCAGGAGGGTCTCATCGAATGCGATCCGTTGTTCGGAGGGCATCCCTTGATCATGCGGGCAGTTGTCCAGGTCGCAGGTACAGCCCCGCCCGGCGCTGCCGATGCCTGCCGCTTCGTCGAAGAAATCACCTCCTTCTAATCCCTCCCAGGGTCGGAGTTCTAAATTGTAACTCTCCCCCGTGGACGAGGGAGTAACGTCCCGATCATCACGGTGGGAAATTGCGAGGGGCGCTTTGGATAATTTTGTGGGGTCAAAGATGCCTCCTGTGGGCGAACGCCTCGGCCAGACGATCCAGCGTCTTCGCGTCAAGGGCCTTTTCCTGAAAGGGGAGGCGCTTGACCCGATGTCGCAGGCTGAGCTCCATGATGTCCCGAAAATCCTGAGGCGTGGGTGCCTGCTCCTGTCGAAAGGCCGCGGCGGCCACGGCAGCCTTCACCATGGTGATCTCTGCCCGATGGCCATCCACCTTCATCTCTTCGGCAACCTCGGCGGCAAAATCCATCAGCTCTTCCGAGGGAGTGAGCGTCGGCAGAAGCTCCCGAGCCCGGACAATCTGGGCGTGGAGCACCTCTTGCGATGCCTGCCATTCCCGTCGGAATCCTTCGGGATCCGTCTGGAAGGTGAGGGCCCGGCGTGCGATATCTTTTCGGTGCCCGCGGGATTGCTCCGTCTCGATCTCCACGCAGAGACCGAATCGGTCTAACAGCTGGGGTCTCAGCTCTCCTTCCTCGGGATTCATGGTCCCGACCAGAATGAGCCGGCACGGATGGGTGTAGCTCACCCCCTCCCGTTCCACGAGGTTGATGCCGGTCACTGCGACATCGAGGAGCACATCGACGATGTGATCATCCAGAAGGTTCACTTCGTCGACATACAGGATCGCGCGATGGGCACTGGCGAGGATTCCTGGTTGGAAGACCTTCTGCCCGGTCTTCAGCGCGGCTTCGATGTCGATGGACCCTACCACACGGTCTTCGGAGGCATTCAGGGGGAGATCCACGACCGGCGTAGAGGTTTCGTGGAGCGGCAATAGTTTCCCTTGTCCCACCTTGATCTGACAGTCAGGGCAAAGCCCCTCCTTCTGATCGGGATGACAGGCGAACCGGCAACCCTTCACTGCCAGGCGTGCAGGCAGGAGCTCAGCGATACCCCGGACGGCCGTGGATTTGGCGGTCCCCTTCTGCCCTCGGATGAGCACCCCGCCGATGGAGGGGTCAATAGCATTCAGGACCAGGGCTTTTTTCATCTTCTCCTGGCCCAGTACCGCGGAGAAGGGGAAAATGGGTCGCGTCATAGAAACTTGTCCATGCACAGGTTTGCTTCCTCTTTTTCGTGAGGAACGGCTCTTCATCCTTTCTCCCCAGCCTGGCGCACAAATTCAAGGTGCTGCCCTGGAAGAAGAATTTGGGTCTCGCTCACCTCCTGCCCGTCAATGAGGGCTATCGCCCTGGGACTGATGTTGAAGGCCTGCCCCAGTGCCTCCCGGACCTGACTCACCGTCTTTCCGGCAACCCCGACGGAGAGGGCGTGTATCCCATAGACAACTCGGACCTTTCCACCGACGTGTGCCTCGGGCGCCCAACCGATAGGGCCACCGGGCGCCTTGATCTCCTGTAACCATTCTTTGCTCAAGGTCCCGCATCCTCTCGATCCGATGAGTTGTTCATCTACAAACGCTGTTTTAAATTTTCATTCTATTCATGGCGGGAAATAATGTCAACCGCAAAGGCACATCCGAAGTGGCCAATCGCAGGGTCTACCCTCTGTGCGAAGTCACTTCGTTTCGGCGATCCGGTACATCAAGTTTGCCAGATCCGAGGCATCGGCGATGGCTCGGCGAGGCTGCGGACCACTCTCGGCGAGGCGATCCATGACTTCGCCGATGGTCAGCCCGAGCGCCTCCCATGGCAAGGTGAGGGGGAAGAGGGGTTCGGCCTGTGAGGCGGTCTCCCAGGCCTCGAGGGTGGTGATGCGAGGATCGAGAGGTCGGGCTCGCTCGAAACAGTTTCCAGCAATGTCGGCGTTAAAGCCGGTCCCCCAGAAGAAATCAAGGAGCATCGTCGCCTGCTGCACGGGCGGCCTATCCCACAGATCCTCCGGTCTCCCTCTGAGACAGGCCCGGCAAGCGGAGGGTTTCTCGGGATCCGCTTGCACATTCCAGAGGTTCGACAGCAGCAAGGTATCGTTTGGGCCCTGAAGCGGGGCGGTCCGGTAGTAGACCCGCATGTCTTCGAAGGTGCCCTGGAAGAAGAGGAAGATATAGACAATGTATGGGAAGGCCAGACGGTACGTCTGGTACTCCGCCCCTTTTCCCATGGCGGCATCACTCCAGCGGATCAGCCGGAGCTGTGGCGGTTGCTCGACGCACAGGACGTTTACTGTCCCTTCCAGCTTGGCAATCCGCGTTCCGGGGGGGAGGAGGAGGTGATGTCCTCGCCCCGGACGACGGGCTGAGGCGGTCACCTCTCGCAAAAAATCCTCGATCGGAACCTCTCGATCACGCGTCGGAGGCGTCCCATCTTGGTAGAGTGCAACCTTGTTCCCCCGGATTTCGATCCACTCCACAGCTTCTACTCCTGTGTTTTCGGTCTAGGTTAGGTGGCTTCCATTGACGTGTCAAGATCAGTCAGTCATCCGGTACCTTCTTGGATCCTGAGCCATGCCAGTGCCTGCTGGAAGACATCAGGGTTGAATTTCAAATCCACGTGGTTGAACCAGCGGTGTAGATACGGAAGAATGGCCGGGCTCAGCTCGGCCTCGGGATGCTGGAATGTGGTCACGGCCGCTACTGTTCCGTGGGAGAGGTCTCGTGCCAAACTATGAATCCCCTCGATGAGGGTCGGAATATCCCCGTCCCCGTGAAGAAGGAGGGCCGGCCGGGTAGGCTGCTTCAGCTGCTCCATCTTCTGCAGGAGTTCTAGAATGTACATTGGGCTTGGGCTGCGGACAGTGGTGGCGCCAAAGGCGAGGAGCATCTGTCGCCCTTCCTCGGAAGGTCGAGTGGCCACGGCGGGAGAGATCGCGATCACGAGATCCGCGCTCGAGAGCAGGACGAGCCGCCCACCGAGGCTGTGTCCCACGGCGACCACGGTCCCGTAGCGGCGGAGCCACTGCAGGCCGGCCTCTACATCCTGAAGCAATCCGTCATCGAGGATCCCGGGGTGCTCTCCGTGCCCCCGCAGATCGAGGGCGACCGCCGCCCATCCTTCCTCGGCGAGGCGGGCTGCCACACCGAGCATCTGCTCCTTGCACCCCCCGTAGCCGTGCACGACCACCGCTCCACCCCGGTGGTCTTCAGGAAGGATAGCGTAAGCGGGGACGGCAAGTTCGTCCTTGGTTCTGAGGTCGGTGAGTCGGCGAAATTGCATCGGTGATGCCTCCGAAGGGCGACACGCGGAGGTACTCTGTCGTCCCCTTGTTTGGTGGCGGCTGACGTGGGCTGCTGAGAACGAGTGGTGGTCGGGTTGCTCTTTCCCCATCAGGCCTTTGGACTGGGTGGGAATCCTGGCGGGTCAGGCGTGAAGGGGGTCAGAAACTCCATCTCGACTGGGCTCTCGAACAACTCCAGATCACGGGTGATCACGTGGAGCTTCTCGCACATCTCGGCAATGATAGCGTTCCGAAGTATGACCTCGTCCACCTCACTGCCCATGCGAGGAACAACCGTCAAGGGAAGGTCGCCGAGCGTCTGCCCGTTCGGGGGCAAGATGTCGAGGCGGCAGGCGAATTCGCCCCCTTTATTACCAACGAGAGAGATCATGAAGTCCCCGGAAAAATTCGCGATGGTGCGCTCATCCGTTTCACTCCATTCCACGTCCATCTCGGCATGGCTGTGCCACCACAGACACAGTGAAGCAGGGTTCCGCCCTTCGGCAACGCAGCACTCGAGGATTTCGAGCAAGGCCGCCGGGTCAAGTTCCGTCTCGGATGGGGAGACTTTCTGAGGGAGAATGAAGAGGTCGGTAATCACAAATCGGTCGCCATCCCGTTCCACTTCGCCGAGTCCGCCGATCTCTACGGGACACAGTTCGATGTAGAGTCGCAGCTTTTGGAACGCCTCCGGGGTAATCAGGATCTGAGGGGGGGTGTTGCTCGTCCAGTTCACGCGTGAACCTCCTCCCAGTAGTCGATCGGCGTGTACCACCCATTCGGGTTCACGGTCTTCAGGTACTCGAGGAGCAGTTGGGCCGTGGCCACCCACTGGAATTCGCTGACCAGCTTCGGGACGCTGTGGCCGATGTTCCCGAGGCAGGGCTTGGCGTCCCACACGTGCGGGTGGTCGTAGTAGCCGTAGGCTCGCGTAAGATTCTTGATGGCAACGTCTCCATTGAACCGGATGTCGAGTTGAAAGCGTCCGAGGCGGAACCGCTTTCCGGCCACGACCGTCTCGACGGTATTCGTAATGACGCGGAGGCAGTCTCCCAGAATCTCGACCTCTCGGACTTCGGGGATCGCCGTCAACGCTTCGATTTCCCGCACCAGCAACTCCTCCGACTGCTCAACCTCCGTGAGGATGCGGATCCGCTCGCGGCAGCTCGAAAGCATCCGGGTGTGAAGCGCCATCTGGCGGGAGAGTTCTTTCAGATTCTCTTCCACGATCGCCATCCCCTGCCGAATCTGATCGCCGGTCTCGAAGGCCCCGGACGTGCCGGCCGATGGATCGGGGGGGCTCGATTGCTCCCGCCACGCCTCGGCGCACTCCAGCATCATGAGAGTCGTCCGGTGACTCTGCCGCCGCAGGGTCACCTGCACCTGGTGGGGAAGCCGGCCGGTCTCATGGCACACCACCTCTGTCATCCCTTCCAGGCAGAGATCGAGGGTCCGCCGCAGCAGAAGCGGCCTAACCGCGGTCGGTTGGCCCAGCAGGTCGAACAGGACGTAGATATTCTCTCCGAGGATCCCGCTGACCGCACGACCCCGCGGATCGCACTTGACGGTCCCGCGGGTGAAGAGGTTACCTGGAGCCAGGGTGTACTGCGTTCCGGGGGCGAGCTCCCAGAAAAAGACCGCAGGCGTCTCGATGCTCGGGCTGACCGGCCAGAAAGAGAACCGGTGTGGTCGAGCGGGGAGGGCGAAAAGGTGCAGATGGAGACCATCACCCCGCCGGGGTGGAGAGACGTGGTGGGACGGTGCGTGGGCGTGGATGGGAATGTGCAGGGCGCGCGCATACTCCTTCAGCACGGGTTGCAGCAGTATCGGTCCCTCCGCGTGACTCGGGTAACCGGGGTCCGTGAGCATCATCGAGACCATATGCCACCCCTGGGTGTTGTTGCGCGGCACCTATTTGTAGCACACGGAGCCATATCGGGCCAAGGGAAAAGGGCCGCTCCGGTGGCGCTTCTCGCGCAGAAGAATGATCCCAACAGCGGTCCAGAGCATCTAATTGTTCGGAGGGGCGTTTTGGAATTCCGTCCATGGATCGGACGTCAAAGAAATCGAGGGTACCATCGGGATGGGCACGCCGACGGGGACCTGCCTCTCTTTGTCCCAACTGCGTGTCATTGGTGCCCCACGGGTGTGCGGAAATTAATCCGGCCCCCCTCGGCGGAAACCGAGTAGGCTGAGAGCTCTGCTCGCGGACCGGGAAGCATTGACGGGATCGAGGAAAGCCTTTAAAGTTAAAACGATTAGTCCAGGGCTTCATCGGAGAGGGGGCCTGCGCGCGGCGAAAATTTAAAAAAGTGAACGCTGGGAACGTGACCTTGGCAAACTTCTTGCACCGCACCCGATAAAACAACGCATCCACGACCTGAAAGGGCTGTTCATCATGGTACTCGGTGATGTGATCACAGTCGTCTCCCTCGTCTCGCTCGGCAGTATCATCGGGGCCGCTGGATTCATGCGGCTTATTCGCCTGGATCGACTGCGCTGGGAACGCATGCGGCAGGATGCCTGTCGCTGGCATCAATGGCAGTTTTCCGAGGCACGGACTTCGCTCGTCTGTTCCCTGTGCGGGAAGCGGAGTCGTCTCATCAATCCCTGTCAGGACCGCGGGTCGGAAATCGGTTCGTCGGGCAACATGTTCTTACCCTAGCGTCTTCTCTGCTCCCCACAATCGGTGACAGCCCCTGTGCCGCATGGGGGGGACCACCCCCTTCGGCATCTGCCCGTGGCTTTTTCCCGCCCGACCCGTGCCGCCCCTTCATTATCTTCTATCTTCGCCGACCCCCTGCATGGCTTGCCCCCGCGGTCGAGCCCGGGAAGGGGTGGCGGCTTATTTTTCTTGACAGCCAGGAAATATAACAGTATTTTCTTTTGACAATTCTAGGGGTAATGCCCGGCGGGCTATGTGCAGGATGTCTAGCGATAAAATCCATTTAGATATTTCGCTTGACAGGGGGAAGAGGGATTTGGTAGGAGAGACCAACCACAGCCAAGTTACTGTCCGACGAAACCGTCCTAGAATCTTTCCAAAAGGGGGTGGTACCGCGCACATACTGCAGGGGTGGGGAGGCAGCCGGTATCTTTTGCGTTCTGGCTGAGAAGGGAGGCTGATTCACCTTCCCTTCTTCGAACAGAGGAGGAGGAGTACTCATGGAAGAGCGGCTTCCAAATCGAATAATGTTCCCCCTTCTGGGGGTCGGTATCAACCTGTGCTTGGGGAACCTGTATGCGTGGAGCGTTTTCCGGACACCCCTGATGAAGGACTACGGCTGGACAGCCGCCGAGGCGACGTTTCCGTTCCAACTCTCGATCGCGTTTTTCGCCGTGGCGATGGTGTTCGCCGGCCGGTGGCAGGATAAGGCGGGACCGCGGACGGTGGGGATGACCGGGGGGGTTCTCTTCGGCGTAGGGTTCATCCTCACGTCCATGATCGGAAACACGCTAACGGGCCTGTACCTGGCGTACGGCGTGATCTGCGGCATCGCCATGGGATGCGCCTATGTGACCCCGCTGGCCGTCACGATCAAGTGGTGGCCGGACAAGCGGGGCCTCATGACCGGGCTCGTGGTGATGGGGTTCGGCGCCGGGGCCATCATCGGTGGCATCGGCGGCCCGCTCTTGATCAGGGCTACCGGGGTTATGACCACCTTCCTCATCTTCGGGATCGTCTTCGGCGGTGTGGTTACCCTCTGCGCGGCGATGCTGCGCAATCCCCCGCCCGGGTATAAGCCGGCAGGCTGGTCACCCCCGGCTCCGGCGGTTGGCGCGAAGGTGGCGAAAGCCGACTACTCGCCCGGCGAGATGATGGGCACGATCCAGTTCTACCTCCTGTGGATCCCGTACTTCATCGGATCGGCAGTGGGGCTTACACTCATCTCGCAGGCGTCCCCGATCGGCCAGGAGATGGCCGGACTCACGCCGGTCGTCGCGGGAGGGGCCGTGACGCTTCTGGCTGTCTTTAACGGCCTCGGGCGGCCCGGCTTCGGCTGGATCTCTGACCTGGTTGGGCGGAAAAACGCCGTCATCCTCGACTTCGCGATTCTGATGGTGGCGATGCTCCTCATCCTTCCGAACGCGACCTCATTTGCCGTGTATGCCCTCGCGGTCTGCATGGTGGGGTTCGGCTTCGGCGGGTTCCTGGCCCTGATGCCGGCCTTCACCGCAGATTTCTTCGGCACCAAAAACCTGGGGCTTAACTACGGGTTGGTCTTCAGCGCGTGGGGGTTTGCCGGTCTCTTCGGGCCGATTCTGGGCCTGAAGGTCCGGGCGGCGTCGGGGGCCTGGCTGAATGCCTTTTACATTTACGCCGCCCTGTGTGTCGTGGGGATTATCTGTATAGCAATGGCCAAGGCGCCGACCGCGAAGGAGGTCGAGGCCAAGGCGTAAGTACCATTCTCAGTGAGAAGGCTCTGTCTACTCAACGAGAGGCTCACCGCGAGGTGAGCCTCTCGTTGTCTATGCCGTGATCCGAGGGTGTTGAGCGTGGAGGTGCGAGGATGAGTGGGAAAACGCACTACGACATTGGCGAGATGCCGCCCCTTGGCCATGTGCCGAAGTACATGATCGGCCACCTCATCCGCCAGGACCGATTCGGCGAGCCCACCACGGCCTTCCAGATCGAGAAGGTCGAGGTGCCTTCCTTGAAACCGGATGAGGTGCTGGTCTACGTCATGGCCGCGGGGATCAACTATAACAACGTCTGGGCCGGTCTCGGGAGCCCGGTGGATGTAATCAAGGCCCGCCAGAAGGATCCCGACTACGTCCCCTTCCATATTGGCGGGAGCGACGCCTCCGGTATCGTGTACGCGGTAGGCTCCGATGTGGCGAACCTCAAGGTGGGGGACCAGGTGGTCATCCACTGCGGTATGTGGAGCCGTGACTGCCCCATGGTGCGGTCCGGGATTGATCCCATGTTCAGCCCGACCTTTCGCATCTGGGGCTACGAGTCCAACTGGGGAAGCTTCGCCCAGTTCACCAAGGTGCAGGCCCATCAGTGTCTCCCCAAGCCCCCGCACCTCACCTGGGAGGCCGCAGCGGCCTACATGCTCGTGGGTGCCACGGCCTACCGAATGCTCTTGGGCTGGTCCGAGCACGTCGTGCGCCCTGGGGATGTGGTGATGATCTGGGGCGGATCCGGCGGCTTGGGGTGTATGGCCATCCAGATTACGAAGGCCATGGGGGGCGTCCCGGTGGCTGTCGTCTCGAGCGACGAGAAGGGCGAATACTGCCTGAAGCTCGGCGCCAAAGGGTACATCAATCGTCGGAAATTCTCCCACTGGGGGATGCTGCCCCACTGGAAGGATACGGCAGCGTATGATCGCTGGCTGGATGGGGCCCGAGCCTTTGGGAAAGCGGTCTGGGAGATTGTCGGTGAGCGGAAGAGCCCGCGCCTGGTCTTTGAGCATCCCGGTGAGGATACCATTCCGACTTCCATCTTCGTGTGCGAGACGGGGGGAATGGTGGTGATTTGCGCCGGCACCACCGGCTATAACGCCGTGGCGGATCTACGCTATCTGTGGATGCGGCAGAAGCGGCTGCAGGGGTCTCACTTTGCCAATGACGAGCAGTGCGCGGCCCTGAACCAGTTGGTCATCGAAGGGAAAGTCGACCCCTGCCTCTCCCGCACCTTTACCTTCGACGAAATCCCGCTGTGCCACCAGCTCATGTACGAGAATCGCCACTCGCCGGGGAATATGGCGGCGCTGGTCAATGCGCCGCACCCGGGATTGACGCGCATCCCGTAATGCGCCGACACTTTTTTACCTGCCGAGCGAAAATTTCGGAAGGGGGCCATGATCCCTGCTCGTTCGCCCCCCCGGATCTTTCCCGTTTGCAGGCTTGCCGTCGAAGGACGCGATCCTCACTGCCGCCTACAACTGCGAACTCGCGCTTGTTTTCGCTTGACTTCGATGATTTATAAAATACCCTATTTTTTTGGTACTTCCCTTCACCTGGTAACGGCTATTTTACGAAAAATGCACGTCTGGTTAGGTTAAGAACGATTCAGTCGCCCAGAGAGAGAATGCCCCGCTGACCCATTCTGGGGGCCGAAGCAGGACTCTGAGTGATGCGGAGAAGCATGATGAGCCATTTCGAATGAGGGCCCGAGACATCATGATCACCGAGGTTCACGCGCCGCTCCCCAAAGCGACGATTACCGAGGTCGAGCGCGAGCAGATTCGCAAGCAGGTCGCGCAGGCCGGCAAGCTCATTGCCCCGAACTGGCCGATCCGTACGATCATCGCCCGGAACCCCTTGGCCGGGCTGGAGCACAGGCCGTTTCATGAAGCGGTCCGGGAGGCCCAGGCGATGTTCACCGGGCGGGGCTACTTCGCGCTCGAAGAATTGCGCGCCCAGTATGCCCGTGGCCGGATCACCAAGGCTGCCCTCCTCCGGGCCCTCCGCCGGTTCACGCCGGAATCCATCACGGGATCGCCGGTGCACGTGGGAAGTCGCCGGATCGAGCCCGCCGAGATTCTCCTCCTCCACCTCCTGTACGGGATTGAGGCGACCGAGCCGGCCATTTTTCAGTGGCGGGTCCGCGAGGAAGGGGTAACCCAGCGGCTTCGCCAAGATCTCCCTGCCGAGGTGAAGGAGCGGCTCCTGGATCGGGCGCGGGGCGAGCGTACCAAGAATGCGGGCCGGGGTGACGCCATCCGAGGAGATTCCACGCGGGATCTGGAAGCCGACTATGCTGCGTCGCTCTGGATGGCTACCCTGACGGCCCTCAGCCATGCCGGGATGCCCGATGAGAAAGCCGACACGCGGCAGGCTGCGTCTGCAGCGGAGACGCTCCCCCCTCCGTGGCGTACGAAGACGGTAGGCGAATGGCTCGAGGCGCTCACCGGGATGAATGTTGTGGAGCAGCTCAACGAGCACATGATCAAGTGGTGCACCGCTTTTCTGGATGAGGGGTTAGCAGGATGGGGGATGCCGGAACGCGCCCGGGGATTCTACCTCGCGTGGCGGGACGTAGCCCGGCATGACCGGTCTGTGAGGTTCCTGGGCCTCCGGGACTTTCGTCGTAGGGTTCAGGCCCTCCCGGCAGACCCGGAGGAGACCGTTGTCACTTGCCTTCGCACGCTGGGTATTCCGGACGATCATTGGACCGACTACTTCGCTCGGCACCTGGCTCATCTCTCCGGCTGGGCCGGGCTGATCCGGTGGCGGGCGTTGAACCCGGATTATCCCTGGCAGCAGGAGCATCCCGTTGACCTCGTGGAGTACCTGGCGGTGCGTCTCTTCTATGAGGTGGCATTGGTTCAGAGCATCTGCCGCACCACCTGGGGCATTGACGGCAGCCTTCCGGCCCTTCTGGCTTCCATCCAGACCCACCCGGCCCATACCGGAGCCGGGACTATGACGCACGACTCGACGCACGCCGAGTCTCCCTCTTGGATCTGCCGGGATGCGTGGCGCCTGTTTCAGCTTGCCCAGTTCCTCGAGCTCTCTCCCGACGATGTCCGGGGACTGTCCGCCCAGGCTATCCAAGCACTGCTTGGACTCTTAGATGCGCTTCCCCCGGAGGCGCAGGTCCCGGTCTGGCAAGAGGCTTATGAGGACGAGTACCAGCAGGAGCTGCTGGGCAAGCTGGCGGCAAACTCCCCCCGGCCACGGTGGGATGGGCGGCCTGAGGCTCAGGCGGCCTTCTGCATTGATGTGCGGTCAGAGGTTCTCCGCCGACACCTGGAGGCGCAAGGGCCGTATGAAACACTGGGCTTTGCCGGCTTCTTTGGGGTCCTGCTCGCCTTTACCCCGTTTGACCGGGCAGACACGCAGTTGCTCTGCCCGGTGATTGTCCAACCGAAGTATGCGGCCACCGAAATTCCGCGCACGGATCACGATCGAACCTTGCGCCACTACGTCTCTGGGTCCCGGTGGCGTCAGGTGATGCATCACGTGCTGCATGACCTCAAACACAGCCCGCTTGCTTCGTTTCTGACGGTGGATTTCCTTGGGTGGCTGTTCGGTCTGGCGCTGGTAGGCAAGACGCTCGCCCGGGTGCCGTATGCCCGGTTCAGGGAGCAGCTCCACCGATGGCTGGGGCAATCGGTCGCCACCCGCATCCCGATCGAGAAGCCGAGCGACCAGGAGAGTGAAGCGGGCCTCAAGCCGCGCGAGCGGGCTGCCGCCCTCGGGATCACCGCCCAGGGCTTTACGCTGGCTGAGCAGGCAACAATCGTCGAGACCGCCCTGCGGCTCATGGGCCTTACCCGGACCTTCGCCCGGCTTGTGCTTTTCTGCGGGCATGGGAGCACGTCGGATAATAACCCCTTTGTCGGCGCGCTGGACTGCGGGGCCTGTGGGGGAAGTCCGGGGGGACCCAACGCCCGAGTCCTCGCGTCTATGGGCAACCAGCCGGCGGTGCGGGCGCTGCTGCGCGAGCGCGGCCTTGCCATTCCCGAGGACACCTGGTTCCTCGCAGGCCAGCATGACACGACCCGGGATCAGGTGCGCCTCTACGATCTTGAAGATCTCCCCGCCTCCCACTGGCAGGATGTGCGGCGGCTCCTCCAGGCCCTTGAGCGGGCCGGGGGCCTGGCAGCTCAGGAACGGTGTACCCGGCTGCCTGGGGCACCGAAATCCTCTGCGGTGGAGTCCGTGCGCCATGTCCACCAACGGAGCGTGGACTGGGCGCAGGTCCGGCCCGAATGGGGCCTCTCCGGGAATGCAGCCTACATTATCGGGCAACGCAGCATAAGCTACGGGCTGAACCTTGAGGGCCGCGTCTTTATGCATTCCTACGATCCCGAGCCGGATGAAGACGGCCAGCGGCTGGAGTTTCTCATGACTGCCCCGGGGGTGGTCATGCAGATGATCAGCGCGCAGTACTACTTCTCCGCGGTGGACCCCTGGATCTACGGGAGCGGGAGCAAGGTGATCCACAATGTGGTGGGTGGGATTGGAGTGATGCTGGGCCGCCAGAGCGATCTGATGACCGGCCTCCCGCTCCAGTCGCTAATGGACGGTCGTGTTCCTTTCCACGAGCCGCTGCGACTGTTGGCCATTATTGAAGCCCCTCTTGCCCGCATCGAGGCGATCATTCGGCGCCATCAAATTCTCCAGCACTTCTTCAACAACCAGTGGGTGCACCTGGTGGCGCTGGATCCCCGTACCCGGGAGTTCTCCCGCTACGGGCCGGGAGGAGGCTGGGTCCGCTGGAGCCCGGAGTGACTGGAGGTGCCATGACTCGGAGAACCCGCAGCATCATCGTGAACACCTTGGTGTTGTTCGGGATCTGGCTGCTCTTCTCTGGACAGCTAGAACCCTTCTATGTGGGAGCCGGGCTTGGTTCGGCTCTGTTGGTGGCCTGGCTTCGAGTCGGCTTGCCGGCCTTGCCCGCGTCGCCATTTCCATGGCGGCGTCTCCTACTCTATGTGCCGTGGCTGTTCTCCCGCATCATCCTGGCGAACCTCCATGTCGCCGCGATCATCTTCAATCCGCGTCTGCCCATCGCGCCGAAGATTTTCCGCTACCGGACAGCGCTGCGTGATCCCCGGGCGGTGGTATTGCTGGCGAACTCGATTACGCTCACGCCCGGGACGATCACGGTTGGGGTGTCTCAAGACACACTCGTGGTGCATGCCCTGGATGCCGACTCGGCGGGGGCTATCCTCAACAACACGCTAGAGCGGAAGATCGCTCCCGTGTTCACCGAGCTGCGGGAGGGCTGATGCAGACATTCTTCTTTGCTGTCCTGCTGACCATCGTGATCCTCGCGCTGGTCTACCTCTTCCGTATGGTTTTCGGGCCGACCCTGTTTGACCGGCTCCTCGGCCTGAATGGGATCTCGAACAAGGCCATCCTGATCCTGGTTCTCATCGGGACGCTGTATGAGCGCCTGGACATCTTTGTGGACATTTCCGTGGGGTATGCGCTCCTGAACCTTGTTGGGGCCGTGGCCGTCGCCAAGTTTCTGGAGCTGAAAGGGATGCCGTAAATGAACATCGTCGTGATCCTGCTCATCCTTTCTGGGCTGTTTTTCCTGGTGGGTGCGGCGATCGGAATGGTGCGGTTGCCCGATGTATTCACCCGTGCCCATGCCTTGGGGCTCACCGACACCCTCGGCTTGACGCTCGTCCTGTTCGGCGTTGTCTGCTATCAGGGCTTCTCACTTTCCGCCGTCAAGACCCTGCTGATCCTGGTGCTCCTCTATCTGTTCAACCCGGTGATCACGCATGTCGCGCTCCGGGCTGCCCTGCGGACGGGCCTCCAGCCCTGGACGCATGAGGAGGGAGAGGGGGTATGAACCCCTGGGTCGACGCCGCCTTACTCCTGTTGTTGGTCTTGACCGCATCCGGGGCCATGCTGACCCGGGATCTGATCGGGGCGGTCTTTATTTTAAGCTGCTATAGCTTCGTGTTAGCGCTGAACTGGGCTTGGGTGGGGGCGGCTGATGTCGCCTTCACTGAAGCGGTCGTCGGGGCGGGTCTCTCCACGGTGTTCTTTCTTCTGGCACTGTTTTTGACCTCTCCCAAGGAGGCTCGATCCCCGCATCATCGGGGGCACTGGCTGGCCATCGGGGGGTTGGTCGCCCTCGGTCTTCTCTTGGTGCGTGCGGCCAAGGATCTCCCCCGCATGGGGGATCCGGCTTCCGCGCCGAATGCCTATCTCACTCCGGTGTACTTGCAACGGAGCCTGGAGGATACCCTGACGCCCAACGTCGTGACCTCGATCCTTATGGACTACCGAGGATTAGACACCTTAATCGAGACGGCCGTGATCTTCGCCGCCAGCATCGGGTGTGCGCTACTGCTTCGGCGAGAGCACTAACCGGGGGGCCCGATGCTCCAGCCCTATGACAGCCTGATCACCCAAACCCTCTGCCGGGTTCTGATCCCGTGGCTCCAGCTTTACGGCCTCTATGTCCTGGTTCATGGACAGGTGAGTCCAGGGGGTGGCTTCGTAGGGGGAGTGGTCATTGGGGCCACGTTGCTCCTCAGCCTGCTCGTCTACGGCGATGGCCCGACCTCGCGCATGATTACGCGGTTTGCCACGTACGGAGAGGGGATGGGGCTCCTACTCTTTACCGCCATCGGGATCCTCTGCCTCCTCTGGGCCGGGGAGTTCTTGGACTATGGGTCGGTACGTGTGCCGGGATGGGAGGGGCCGGTGCGGCGCTGGACAGGAATTCTGCTCACGATGGTGGGAGTATACGTGGATGTGGCCGTCGTCGCGGTCGCGATTTTTTATAGCCTCTCCCCAAATAATATGGAGCCGGATCATGACTGAGACTCTGCTCGGCCAGGGGAACTTTTTCGCCTTCATCTTTCTCTTTCTGTGGGGACTCCTGATCATGCTGTCCCATCACAACCTGATCAAAAAGCTGATGGGCATGTACTTGGTCCAGACCAGCGTGATTCTCTTTTTTGTGTCGCTCTCGGCGAAGCGGGGGGGCACGGTGGCGATCCTGCTTCCGGACGTCACGCGACCCGAGGCCTATACGAACCCGCTGCCTCCCGCTCTCATGCTCACCGCGATCGTGGTGGGGGTGGCGACGTTAGGGGTGTCCCTGGCCCTGGCGGTTCGGCTCTACCGGCAGTTCGGGACGCTTGAGGAGGGGGAGATTTTCAGGAGAATCGGATGAGCATGCATCTCCCGGTCCTGATCTTTGCCTTCCCGTTCTTCACCGCGGTTGCCATGCCTTTGGTGGGGCTGCGGAAGCGAGCGTGGTGCCGGCCTTTGACCCTGATTGCCCTTTCGGCCATGAGCCTGCTTGCGCTGCTTCTGCTTGCGACGGTGGTGGAAGATGGACCAATCCGTTACGCCTTCGGTGGGTGGGCCCCGCCTCTAGGCATCGAGTGGGTGGCAGATGGGCTGAGCAGCCTCATGATGGTCGCGGTGAGCCTGATTGCGCTGCTCGCGGTGGTCTACGGCGACTCACCGCTTATGCAGGGGCCGCTTGCGAGGAAGACGGCCCTGTATTACACGTTGGTACTTCTTATGGTTTCAGGCCTCACGGGGATCGTGCTGACGGCCGATCTGTTTAATCTGTTTGTGTTTCTCGAATTGGCATCACTCTCCGCCTATGCCCTGGTCGGGGTGGCCGGGGGCCACGCGAGTCTGGCCGCCTTTCGGTACCTCATCCTGGGGACCATCGGAGCCTCGTTGTACCTGCTTGGGGTCAGCTTTGTCTACGCGGCCACCGGGACGCTCAACATGGCTGATGCCGCCCAGCGCCTCCCCGCGCTCCTCGCCTCCCCTGTGGTCTTATGGGGAAGCGTGTTGATCATGGTCGGGTTGGCCATCAAGATGGCGCTCGTCCCCCTGCATGGCTGGCTGCCCGATGCCTACACCCATGCCCCCGATGCGGTAAGCAGCCTCATTGCCCCTCTGATGACCAAAGTCTCGCTGTACGCGCTGGTGCGGGTCGCCTACTGGGTCTTTGGCCCCGAAACGATGACGGCACAAATTCCGGTCTTGCCGGTCTTAATCTGGATCGGGGCCGGCGCCGCCGTGGTTGGCGCCTGCCTGGCCTTGATCCAGGGGCACCTCAAGCGGATGTTCGCCTACGGGGGAATTGCGCACATCGGCTTAAGCGTCTTAGGGATCGGCCTGGGGAACCGGACCGGGTTTGCCGGTGGCGTCTTTTACCTAATCACCGATGCGGTGATGCAGGCCGGCCTCTTCTTTGTGGCCGCGGCAGCCAGCTCCATGCATGGAGTGCGCGAGCTGGGGGAACTTGAGCGCCTCCGGGGCCGGATGCCCTGGGTGCTGGCTGCCTTGGTCGTGATCGCGCTCTCCATGATTGGCTTCCCGCCAACAGGGGGGTTCTTTGGCAAGTGGTACCTCGTGCTGGGGGCCCTGGAACGGCAGCACTATCTGGCCGTGGCAGCCATCATCGGGAGCACCGTGCTGACCCTGGCCTACTTCTTCCGGATTTTTGAGAAAGTGTACTTGGGGAGGACCCCGGTTTCGGCTCGCTCCCCCGAGGCGCTTCCCTGGAGCATGCGCCTTGGCCTCGCTGTTGTCACCCTGGCCCTTCTCATCCTCGGCTTCGGCAGCGACTGGCTCATCGCGCTGATCCAGACCACGGCTGTACCGAAGGGACTCTAAGAGGCTCATGTACGCGCTTATTCCGCTCCTTCCGCTTTCCGCCTTTCTCATCATCGGCCTCTTCGGTCGATGGCTCAGAGAGCGGAGCCACCTCGTCGCCATCCCTGCCGTTTCCCTTTCGTTTGCCTTGTCAGCGGTCGCGTTTCTTGATGTCCTCCTCCATGGCCCCATCCGCCTCCCGCTCTTCACCTTCATCCACTCGGGAAGCCTCCATATCAATCTCGGCCTCTACATTGATACCCTCACCGCCGTGCTGCTCCTCCTGGTGGCCGGGGTAAGCGACCTCGTGTATCGCTTCTCCGCCCGCTACATGCAGGGGGATCCTCGGTATGCCCGATTCTTTGCGGTGATCGCCCTCTTCACCGGGGCCATGCTCCTGCTGGTGATGAGCAGCAACCTGCTCATCCTGTACCTCTGCTGGGAGCTGATGGCCCTCTGCTCGTACCTGCTCATTTCCCACTGGGCGGAGCGCAAGGCGGCCTGTGTGGCGGCCACCCGGGCCTTCCTGGTGAATGCCGTGGCGGATGTGGGATTGGGACTCGGGGTGCTCCTCACGTTCCTCACCTTTGGGACCCTTGAGATCCCCGAGATCCTGGCGAATGTGCCGGCCCATGTGAGGGAGACGATCACCCCCCTTGGCTGGCTGGGCCTTGATTGGGCTGTGCCGGTCACCACGCTGATCCCGCTTCTCTTCTTTATTGGTGCGATGGGGAAGTCGGCCCAAGTGCCGTTCCATGTCTGGCTTCCCTTTGCCATGGAGGCTCCCACGCCGGTCTCCGCCCTGATTCATGCCGCGACGATGGTGAATGCGGGCGTCTACCTCGTGCTCCGTCTCAGCCCACTCTATGCCCTGGCCCCGGTCGCCATGACCCTGGTGGCGGTGGTAGGGGCGATAACGGCGCTCGGGGCGGCCATCGTGGCCCTGACCCAGAGCGACATCAAACGGATCCTCGCCTATTCCACGATCAGCCAGCTAGGGTTCATGATGCTGGCCTGCGGGGTGGGAGCATATGTTGCGGCCATCTTCCATCTGGTCGCCCATGGGGCCCTGAAGGGGTTCCTGTTCCTCTATGCCGGGAATGCGCTGCAGCCCTTGGCGGTTGAGCAGGACTTCCACTTGCGCGAGCGGCACAGTCATGCGGCTCCCCATCCTGCCCGTCCCTGGCCGCTGTATCCCGTGGCCCTCGCCCTGGCCTGCCTTCCGCCGCTGGTGATCGTGTTGAGCAGGTATGATCGGCTGTGGATGGCTACCCAGTTCCCCTCGGCTCGGGTGGCCTTCTTCGTCATCCTGGCGGTCACGACGGGGCTCACAGCCCTGGCCCTCTTCCGCTGGGTTCTTGCGATCCTTCCGCATCCCACGCCAGTGGAGTGGGGGGATCGCGTCTTCAGTTCTCCGCCGGGCCTCTTGGGGGGGGTGGCGGTCACCGGCATGATCGCCCTCGCCTGGGCTGGCCTGCTGGCGCTGCTGTGGAGGGGTTTCGTGCAGGCCCTCTCCCCGGTGCTGGTGCCCTCGCCCCTGACCCCCCCAGACGTCTCGGGTCCGCTGCTCCTCGCGCTGCTCACCGCCGCCATCGGGGGCTTTGGCCTGGCCATGTACGCCCACGTGCGGCCGTACCAGCCATCCCCGTGGCTTGCCGAGCGTCTGAAGCCCCTCTACGTGCTGGTGCTCAATAAGGGGTACTTCGATGAAATCTATGACACTGCCATTGTCCGTCCCACCCTCGCACTGGCTCGGTGGCTCGAACGGGTCGTGGAACGGCAGGGCATTGAAGGGCTGGTGCACGGGTTGGCAATGCGGAGCGTGGGGGCAGCTCACTGGGTCTGGCAGCATATCGATCTGCGGGGGATTGACCGGCTGGTGGAGGGAATGGCCGGGTTCATGGTCAAGCTCGCCCATTGGCTGTGGTATGGGTTGGATCTGCGGGGGATTGACCGGCTGGTGGAGGGAACGGGCAGGCTCATGGTGAGGTTCGCGTATTGGCTGTGGTATCGGGTGGATCTGCGGGGGGTTGACCGGACGATCGAGCAGGTGGGACGGGTGACGGAGGTCTCCGCGGAGCACCTGCATCAGATGGAGCCCCGGCTGCTCCCGCACCTGCTAGGGGTGGTGATCCTTCTCCTGGTCCTGGCGATGGGCATACTCATCCGGTTTGCGAGCATGAACGCATCGCTGCCAAGATAATTCGGCCTCCCCTCGCTCCCGGCGGGCACCCAGCCGACCGAGGGCCACTGGCCCGTCGGCTAGAGCTACCAATGAATGCAGTAAGTCGCAGCTTAACGGGGCGGCGTTAGAGCTGAGACGGGGGTTTGTGGAGGACTGACATGGCTGAGTTGTTCCTGAACCATCTGCTCAGCTGGATCATTGTGCTGCCCGTACTGGGCGCGGGCATTCTTGTCTTTCTCCGCAAGGAAGAGACCATCCGGCGGGTCGCCCTCGGCTGCACCCTCCTCGTTTTTGCGCTCTCCCTGCTCCTCTGGCTCTGGTTTGATCCGTCCACCGACCGGATGCAATTCGTCGAGCGGGTGGCGTGGATGCCGACCTTCAACATCCAGTACGCCGTCGGAGTGGATGGAATCAGCCTGCCGTTGATCCTCCTCTCCACCCTGCTCTCGCCCCTCTGCGTGCTCTGCTCGTGGAAAAGCATCGAACACCATCAGAAGGCCTTCTTCATGCTTATCCTGTTCATCGAGAGCTCCATGCTCTTGACGTTCTCCACGATGGATCTGTTTATGTTCTTCATGCTGTGGGAGACCACGACGATGCCGATGTACTTCATCATCGGGCTGTGGGGTGGCTCCCGACGGATCATGGCTGCGGCCAAGTTTGCGCTCTTTAGCCTCACCGGAAGCCTGGTGCTCCTGGTCGGGATCTTGGGGCTCTACCTCGAGGGCGGCCGCACCTTTGACATGCAGGTGCTGGCATCGCAGCAGTATCCCATCAACGCCCAGCTCTGGATCTTCGCCTGCATGTTCTTCGCCTTTGCGATCAAGACCCCCATGGTGCCCTTTCATTCGTGGCTCCCCGACGCGCACACCGAGGCCCCGACCGCCGGGAGCGTGATCTTAGCCGGCGTCTTCCTGAAGATGGGGGGCTATGGCTTTGTGCGCCTCTGCCTCCCCATGCTCCCAGATGCAACCGCAAAGTTTGCGCATGTGCTCCTCTGGCTGTCCGTGCTTGCGATTCTCTACGGGGGCTACATGGCCCTCGCCCAGGAGGATCTGAAGCGGCTGGTGGCCTATTCCTCGATTTCGCATATGGGCTTTGTGACGTTAGGGGTCTTTGTGACGAACCACCAGGGTATCCAGGGGGCGCTCCTTCAGATGTTCAATCACGGAATCACCACCGGAGCGCTGTTCTTAGCGGTGGGGCAGCTCTACGACCGTACCCATAAGCGCTTGATCGAGGATTATAGTGGCCTCCATCGGCTCATGCCGCGGTTTACTCTGCTGTTTTCCATCTTTGCGGTGGCCTCGTTTGGGCTCCCCGGCACGAACAACTTCATCGGCGAGTTCCTGGTGCTGGTGGGGACGGCCCAAGTGAGCCTGCTCATGGTCTTTCTGGCGATAGGCGGGATTCTGCTCGGTGCAGCTTACCTGCTTTGGATGCTGCAACGGACCGCTCTAGGGCCAGTTGCCACGTCTGGACCGCGCTGGCTTCCGGATCTGACCCCGCGCGAGCTGGTGACCATGATCCCCCTGGCGGTCTTGGTTTTCTGGATCGGCCTCTACCCGAGACCCTTTCTCAAGCTCATGCAGCCCAGCGTAACCATGTTGCTTCGGGGCCTTGGCCCTTAGAGCTCGCCGCTGGCTGGGAACCCTGACCGAGATGCTGGCACTCCTCAGTGAGAATCTCTTAACCCCCCCGATCCTCTTTTTCCTCCTGGGCTTCGGGGCGCGATTGGTCCGGTCGGATCTCGAGATCCCCCGAGAGATCGCCCGCATCCTGTCGATTTATCTGTTGATGGCCATCGGCTTCAAGGGGGGCGCGGGGTTGGCCAAAAGCGGCTGGACGGCCCAGGTGGCGTTGTCATGCGTGTTGGTGGTCGTGCTCGGCGTCGTGACCACGCTACTGGCCTTCGTCATTCTCCGCAAGGTCCTCGGGCTGACCCGCCTCAATGCTGCCACCATCGCGGCTCATTACGGGTCCGTCAGCGCGGTGACCTTCATTACCGGCGTGGTGTTCCTCGAGCGGATCGGGGCGACCTACGAAGGCTTCACCGTGGCCCTCATGGCGCTCCTGGAATCGCCGGCCATCTTCGTCGGCATCCTGCTCGGCCGGGAGCGTGGCGGGCAAGAGGGACCGAAGAAGGCCTGGCTGTCGCGGAAGGTCCTGGAGGAGGCGCTGTTCAACGGCAGCATCGTGGTCCTGAGCGGGGGGATGGTCATCGGCGCGGTGACGGGGGTCCGGGGGATGGAGATGGTCAAGCCGTTCTTGGTCGACCCGTTCCAGGGCGTGCTCACCCTCTTCCTCCTGGACATGGGCCTGCTGGCGGCCACGCGCGTCCTCGGGTTCCGCCGGATTCCCTGGGGGCTGATCGGCTTTGGCCTGGCCTGGCCCCCCCTCGGCGCCGCTTTGGGGTTGTTCACGGGGCTCCTCCTGGGCCTCAGTCCGGGGGGGACGATGCTGGTGATGATCATGGGGGCCAGCGGCTCGTACATCGCGGTCCCGGCCGCCCTCCACTTGGGGCTGCCCAGGGCGAACATCGCCTACGGCATCACCCTGGCGTTGGCCGTCACCTTTCCGCTCAATATCTCGTTGGGCATTCCTCTCTATTACTGGATCGCAACCCTCGTGGCCGGGTGAGGGAAGGGGCAATCATGAAAGAATTGGTGCCGATGCAGAAGCTGGAGATCGTCATCGAGCGATTGCAGCTCGGCCAGGTGCTCGACATCGTCGAGGCGGCCGGGGCCTCCGGGTACACGGTCCTGCGCGCCGTCCAGACGATGGGGCGTCGCCACGGGGTGCGGGAAGACGTGGGTCTTGGCGAACTCGAGCGAACGAAACTGGTCCTGGTCGTGGCCCGCCCGCCCGTGATCGCTCGGATCATCGAGGAGGTCACTCCCATCCTGGTCGATTTCCCCGGGACGCTCTGGGTGTCGGATGTCCAGATGAAGGTGATGGACGTGGGCGAGGGGGATTGACAGAGGATTAGGCCGAGCGGTGTGCAGTTTTCTCTCTTGCCAAGGCCAGACCCGCCGGGTATAATCCGCCCCATATTACCCCCCTTGCGTTGCCAGTTCGATTGCCACTCAAGAGTCGTTTCTCGTTCTCCTTCTTCGCCCTTTACGAAGGAGGGGGATCGTGGAGCCATCCCAGGCTGACCTCAAAAAGACACCCCTGAATTCGGTCCACCGCCAGATGGGGGCCCGGATGGTCCCATTTGGAGGCTGGGATATGCCTGTCCAATACTCCGGCATCCTAGAGGAGCACCGGGCCGTCCGGGGGACCGCCGGCCTGTTCGACATCAGCCACATGGGCGAGATCGAGTTTCGCGGCCCCGAGGCCCTGACGGCCGTCCAGGGGCTGGTGACCAACGACCCTGCCCGACTTGACATAGGGCAGGTCCAATACGCGGCCCTCTGCTACGACAATGGGACCTTTGTGGATGACCTCACGGTGTACAAGTTGGCTGATGATCACTTCATGTTCACAGTCAATGCGTCCAATATTGAGAAGGACTATCAGTGGATCAAGGCGCATGTTCCCGGGGGGGTCGAGGTCAGGAACATCAGCGATGAGACCGCGCTCCTGGCGCTGCAAGGCCCCAAAGCGCCCGATATCCTGCAAAAACTCACTCCGGTAGATCTCAGCCAAATCAGGTATTACTGGTTCCGGCCCGGCAAGGTGCTGGATGCCGATGCCCTGATTTCTCGGACCGGATATACGGGCGAAGACGGCTTTGAGATCTATCTCTCATCGGAAAAGGCCGAGTCCCTGTGGAACCGCCTGCTGGCGGAGGGCCGTTCGTTCGGGATTCTCCCGGTCGGACTAGGGGCCAGAGATACGTTACGGCTGGAGGCCAAGATGGCCCTCTACGGCAACGATATTGACGATAAGCACACGGTGCTGGAGGCCGATCTCGCTTGGATCGTCAAGTTCGAGAAAGGGGATTTCATCGGGCGGACGGCGCTTCAACAGCAGCAGTCAGCTGGGCTCACGCGGAAACTCGTCGGGTTTGAAATGGTAGGCCGCGGAATCGCCCGCCCGCATTACACCGTCGTTGTGGATGGGCGGGAGATCGGCGAAGTGACCAGCGGTGGTCCGTCCCCGACCTTGGGCAAGAACATCGGACTTGCATACGTGGCGATCGCGCATGCCGCGATCGGGACCGAGATCAACATCCTGATCCGGGGTGAACCGGTTCAGGCCACGATCGTTCCCGCCCCCTTTTATAAGCGCAAGAGATAGCAATCGGCTGTCAGCTGTTAGCAATCAGCTGAAGTGCACGAACTCACCAGGTTGCCGAGAGCTGACAGCGGACCGCTGACGGCTGATAGCTTCATTCATGGGAGGACATCATGCATGTGCCAGAAGGACTCAAGTACACCAAAGAACACGAGTGGATCAAGGTGGAGGGGGATAAAGGACGGGTCGGCATTACGCATTACGCGCAGGATCAGCTGGGAGATGTCGTGTTTGTAGAGCTGCCGAAGAAAGGACGGCGACTTAAACAGATGGAGC
>JBFHXD010000004.1:0-44002 GCA_041599135.1 Methylomirabilales bacterium (SeqCode)
TCCTTGATGTGTCTTGACACGATCCGTCCTCTTAATGAGGAGAATCTCATATCCTCCCTCACCATGATAAAGCGGGACGAGCACTGCCGACCGTTGTTTTCCCTCAAGGGACAAAGACGTTCGCTGGTGGCTCGCGATGATGCGACGGATTTCTTCTATTGCGATCATAGGTACTTCTTAAACCAGGCCGTACTCAAGCGGACGGCCTGCTGCCGGTCTTTCGGATCACTCAATCGGTGATCCGCTCCAGGGAGGATCTCGAGGGCCTTCGGCTCCTTGGCGGTTTCATACAGGGCGCTCGCGTGGGAGCGGGGGATGAGTTCGTCCCGTTCTCCATGAATGATCAGACAACGTGGCACGCCAGCCGGCACCTCTGCGAAGGTTCCCTGTTCCAGTTCTCGAAAAAACGCGTCCCCGAGTCCGTGGGCCATGAGGGCTTCCTTCCTGCCTTGCAAGTCCCGGAGGTGAACCGGAGTTGCCCAGAGGGCCGTTGCCATCACGTCGGGAGTCTCGGCCGCGACAAAGAGTGCCACGTAGCCTCCGAGGCTGCTTCCCAACAGGAAGAAACGTCCGTCCAACGCCGGGTGCTCGCGGAGATTTGCGAGCACCGCCTTGAGATCACTGATCCTGGCGGCGACTGTCGTATCTTTGAGGCGTCCACCGCTCTCCCCACACCCCCGGAAATCAAACCGGAAACTGGCAAATCCTGCCTTTGTGAGGTGTGCCGCCAGTAAAAGGTATTTGTCGCTCGCCTTCGCACTGAGCAGGCCGTGTGCGGCAATCACACAGGGCCAGCGGCCAGCACCCGGGAGGTGCAGCATCCCGTCGAGCCGCTCTCCTTCGGACCAGGTGAGCAGCGGCTCAAGCACCCGTTTCCCTCAACTCTCGGATTTCGTGGCTGGCCCAAAGGATCTGCTCTTCCTGGCTCAGCTCTGCCAGGTCCCAGAGGTTCACGATGATGTACCGATCTCCGGAAATTCCGGTCGCCCATCGGTAGCGGACATATACGGGATAAACCTCCGCTTTCTTCAAAGACGGCCGCTTGGTCACGATAAGATCAGGGTTGACCTCGACATGTGGATTTTGCCGGTAGTGGTCGAGGATATCTGGGCGGAAGCGGAAGAGTTCCTCCTGGTTGACCCCCTGATACAGCAGATTCTTGTACGGGCCGAAGTCCTGCTTTGTCTCATCAAAGCGGGCTTTCAGAATCGATTGCGACGGAAGAACATAGGTGGCTCGGAAGGTCTCGGGGACTGATCGTTCGAGGATCCCGGGATCTGCAGGTCCGGCCTGCTGTTGGTAGAGCGCGACCAGTCCCGCCTGTGCCATCTCTTCCAAGAGCTTAAGGAGTTCGACGTGGGGTATCTCAAGAAACTCGGCGACCTGTACCGCTGATACGAGATTGAATTGCTCCTGCCAGTAGCCGATGAGATAGTCGATGATAAGTTGGTGCTTAGCGTCCATGAGTTATTTGAGGGGAGTGCATGTCGAGGTTTTCAGCGCTGGGGCATTTAAGAACTAGCGCTAAATCAGCATAACGGATGATGTCAGAGAGCGCAAGTTGTGATGGTTTGGCCCTGTACACGCCATTTTGGCATTTGACTTGCTAGACCTTGTGCAGGGTCTGTCGAGGCCAGGCCGAGCCATACGGACATCAGGGAAATAGGGGGTAGTGGGGTGCGGGTCGGAGAGCGGATGAAGACGGAATTGATCTTGGCGAGTCCCTCGGATAGCGTGCGAACCGCCTGGGGGCTCCTGCGGGAGCATCAGATTCGGCATCTGCCGGTGGTGGCGGACGGGAAGCTTGTAGGGATTATCACGGATCGGGATATTCGATTGATCTTTCCGTCGGCGATCACATCGAGTCAGCGAGAGCAGGACCCGATTGACGCCCTCGAAAAGGTGAGAGTCGAAGAGATCATGACAAAACGGGTCGTCACGGTGACTTCAGAAGCTCCTATCGCCGATGCCGCCCGCCTTCTCCTCGAGCGTCGGATCGGCGGCCTTCCGGTGGTTCTGGGAGAACACCTCGTCGGAATCATCACTAAGGATGACATCGTAGCAGCCTTTGTGGAGATCATGGAGCGGAAGTATCAGTAAGCCGGTCCCCAGCCGGCTTCCTCCACCGCCCGAAAGATGTCCGTATCGCTGACGATCCCGACGATTTTGCCGCCCTGCCGCACCAAGATCCGTCGGATTCCCTTCTCGGTCATCAACTTAGCCGCCTCTGCGAGGGAATAGTCAGAAGGCACAGCAATGACCCGTGCAGTCATGACGTCCTGAACCTTCAGGGTCTTGGGATCTTTCCCCTGCGAGACCACCTTGGAGATGATGTCCCGCTTGGTCATGATTCCGTCGGGCTCCCCGGGCGCCGAGGGTGTGACCAAGATGCTCGAGATCCCTTTCTCTTGCATCAGATGTACAGCCTCTGCCACGGACTTGTCCGCCTCGATGCTCACCACCGGGCTCTTCATAATACTGGCTACCGTATACATGCGCCTCCCTCTGCGTCGTGCTCTGGTTAGCTGGTGTCCGCGTGCAGCTTCAGCGTTTCCAAGATGAGCTCGGCGGATTGGACCATATCACTCAGCTGCAGATACTCCCGCAGCGTGTGAACCTCCCGCTGCCCCGTGCCCACATTGGCCACCTCAAGCCCCTTGCCGCAGAGGATATTGGCGTCAGAGGCTCCCCCCGTTCGCCAGAGGGTGATCTCGCGGCCGAGGGTGTGGGCAGCCCGTCGAACCAGCTGGACGATTCGAGCCTCTTCGGGAATGAAAAGGCGATCATAATCCCGCTGGACCTGGCAGCTCACTTGTCCTTGATGGGTTACCCCGTCCAGGGTGAGATGATGCCGTCTTGCCGCCTCCTCGAAGCACCGGATCATGTGCTCGGTTTGGGCTTTGAGCTTAGCCTCATCATGGCTGCGCGTCTCTCCGTGGACCGTGACGGCGCTCGGGATGATGTTTATGGCCCTGCCTCCCTCGATCGTCCCGATGTTCGCCGTGGTCTCCTCGTCTAAGCGGCCGAGCCGCATCCCCGCAATGGCTTCGCTGGTCATCCGGATCGCATTGATCCCTTTTTCGGGACAGACCCCCGCGTGCGCCTCGAGACCCCGGACAGAGAACTGAAGCCGATTGGCGGCCGGTGCCCGGGTGATCAGTCGGTCGGGATCGCTACTATCCAGCACGAGGCCGGTGCGAGCATGCAGCCGCGAGACATCGAGATGTTTTGCCCCAAGCAGGCCAGTCTCTTCACAGATGGTGAGGAGGATTTCTAGCTCGCCGTGGGGGACATTCTCTTCCTGAAGTATCCGGACCACTTCGCAGATGATCGCAATCCCGCTCTTGTCATCCGCCCCCAAGATCGTGGACCCATCGCTCTTGATGGTGTTCTCCTCGACCTGCGGCTTGATCCCTTCACCGGGCCCGACGGTGTCCAGGTGGGCGCAGAGGAGGAAGGGAGGAACCCCGGGTCGGGTTCCGGGGACGCGCGCAATCAGGTTTCCGACCGTTCCGCCGACCAGCCGATCTACCTGGTCAAAGCCTACGTCGGCGCCTAAAGAGGTGAGCTCCTCCTTGAGGTGCATAGCCAACTCTCGCTCCTTCCGGGAGGGGCTGTCGATTTGGACCAGGGTCAGGAAATGGTCACGCATCCGATCGAGATTAATCATCCGTCTCCTCCAATTTCTCGGGATGACGTGGTCCCTTAGGATACTATACGGGTGGGGAGGCCGCAAAGGCAAAGAGCAACTAAACAGCCAGGGCGGCGACGCGCTCGCGAAGGCGGGCAGCTATGACTTCATACAGGTCGGCCCCGGACGGGATCGGACCTTCACGCAGGAGTTCCTCTACCGAAACTGGTGGGCCAAAGATGATAGTCAGGGGATGGGGTCTGGGCAAACGTTTGCCCCGAGGCCAAGCCTCGAACGAACCGAGAATCCGGAGAGGAAGAATGGGGAGATTCAGCTCCTTGGCCAAAATGGCTACGCCCTTTTTGAAGGGCTTGATCTCTCCGTCGATAGAGCGTGCTCCCTCCGGAAAGACGACGAGGAATTCACCCCTCCTCAAGACATACGCTGCGGCTTGCAGCGCCTGGAACAAGTACGCATCCGCATCCACTTGGATGACGCGATACGCCTTGCCAAACATGGCGGTGAGCGAATTCTGAAAGAATTGTTGAAAGCCCAGAAAATTTAACTTATGCACGAGCCGCAAGGGGAGGGCAGCCCCGATGGCAAACCCGTCGACGTAGCTCGCATGGTTGGGGGTAATGAGGTAGGGACCCCGTTCCGGCATGTGGGTGAGTCCCTGAACTCGGAGGCGGCACAGCAGGCGAAAGATAAGGCGAAGCAGCGGGTGAGAGAGACAGGCGACGGCCCGAGCCCACGGTTTGTCGAACGCCGCCATCTCGGCCCGGACCGTTTCAGGGGGCTCACCCGCCAAGATCTCGCTCCACGGCGGGCGACGGACCTCTCGCTCTTCCTCGATGGCGTCCGGGTGTTCAGTGAGAAACCCCTGCACCTTGAGCACCAGATCTCGCACAGTAAACAGCTCGGAGCTGGCCTCTCCGGGGAGGTCGATCGCGAACAACTCTTCAATGGCCACAGTCAGCTCGATTCGCGATAAAGAGTCAAGCCCCAGGTCGAGTTCCAGGTTGTCGTCGAGACGGATCCCTTTCTTCTTCCGGGCTACGACCGGGAGGTAGGCGAGGACCTTTCGGGTGACCGAGCTCTCCCACAGATCCTGATCCGCTTGAGATAGTGCCGGCTCTTCATCGGCTTCGACTCGCAGAGTTTCGCTCCTGAGAAACATCTCATGAGCCAGGTGCCGTTGGATCTTGCCCAAGCGGGTTCTGGGAAAGGGATCTTTCACAATTCGGAGCTGTATCGGGCGTTTGAAGGCGGGAAGCTCCCGGCCGAGGGTATCCATCTCCCACCGGATGACATCTTCCGAGTTGGCGAGCCGCTGGGTCTTGAGGTATTCGAAATCCGGGAGAACCAGGGCGACCAGCCCCTCTCCGCCGGGATCGCCGATCGCCGACAGACAGATCTCCTTAATATATGGGCTCTTCAGGAAGTGAGCCTCTACTTCCTCAGGGTAGATGTTTTTTCCGGTGGACAGGACGATGACTTCCTTGAGCCGGCCGGTGATGAAGAGATACCCGTTCGCGTCGAGATACCCAAGGTCTCCCGAGAGAAACCAGCCATCCCGGAAACTCTGGGCGGTCTCTTCTGCGTCCTTGAAGTAGCCTTGCATCACGTTGGGGCCCTGGATGGCGATCTCACCGATTCCCTCCGGATTCGGTTCCATGATCCGGACACGGACGCCGGGGAGCGGCACGCCGACTGACTCGAAGCGGGATTCGGTCATGGGAGTAAAGGTGACCACCGGGGAGGTCTCGGTGAGGCCGTATCCTTCCAGCACGGTGAAGCCAAGACGGTAGAAGTCCCGGCCGACCGCGGGATCGAGCTTGGCGCCACCACTCGTGAGGATGCGGAGCCTGCTGCCAAAGCGACGGTGAATCTGAGAGAAAAAGAGACGACCGGCGTTCATTCCGAAATACTGTCGCGCGGCGCCGCTGATGCCCAAGAGAAGGGTGAAGAGCACGCGAATTGGCAGAGGCTTCTTCTTGACCTCCTGAAAGATTCCCCGATGGAGCACGGAGAGGAGCTGAGGCACTCCTGCCAGGATAGTGACTCTGGTCTCCTGCATACATTCCAGCAGATCAGGAGGCTTGAGGCTATGGAGAAAGGTGACCCGGGCCCCAAAGAGCAGGGGCCCGAGAAACGTGATCATAAAGGGGTACACGTGGTGCAGCGGCAGGAGTGCCAAAACGTTGTCCTCTGGTCCGCAGACCTGGAGGTCGCGTACAGCGGTGCTGTTCGAAAGAAAATTGCTGTGGCTGAGCATGACCCCCTTCGGAATTCCGGTGGTCCCTGAAGTGTACAGGATCGAGGCAATTGCTTCGGGTGACGAAGATGGCAACGTGGCCTTCTCCGTGCTCTGGAGGATCTCCGAAAGGGCGTGAATCCCTGGGGGGGCCTTCTCGCCCAGCATGATGATCTGAGGGCGGAGAGGAAGAAGAGCAATGAGGGATTGCACCTTCGTCAGCTCAGCCTCTGAGACGATGACGGCCCGGCTTTCGGAATGACGAAGGAGGTTCTCCACCTCCTGTTTCCCGAGTTGGGCATCAAGGGGGACCGCGGTGGCTCCCGCAGCGACGATTCCCAGGTATGCAATGCACCATTCCGGCCGGTTTTCAGAGAAGAGGACAACCCGGTCCCCGGGGGCGATCCCGAGCTGGACGAGGAACGTCGCAAGGCGACCCGCCTGAACCGCCACGTCCTCGTAACTCCACTGAACGTAGCGTCCGTTTCGTTTGATCTGTAAAGCAATCTGGTTCTGGAAGCGGGCTGCCGCCTCAAAAAACTGGACTGGGATGGTTGGGACTGCTAGCATGCCACGATGATAACAGGTTCTGCGATTGCTCACAATGAAAGGGGCGAAGGTTTGTCGGAGGCTCGAGTGAACGGGAAGGTTATCATCTTTGTCGTGTTCTTGAGTCTCATCTGGAGCGCCTGTGTTACGACTGAGGCTCCACCTCCCGGTCGGGTAGGAGAACTCCGAGGAAAGATCGTGCGGGTCGAAAGAGAGCAGGGGTTGATTACTGTAAGGGGTGACTTGGAAGACGGGGAACAGTGGTTTCAGCTCAAGCCCTTTACCGCGGTGAGCGGGCCCGGCGTTTCAGGTGTGAGTGCGTTGAAGGCCGGAGAGAGGGTCTACGTGCGCTATCTTCAAGAGCCCCAAGCAGATCCTCCCGAAGTCCTGAGCATCACGGTACTCCGGTATACACTGAAGCCAAGTGGAACAGGGGTGGGGAGCATCGGGATCCCCGGCTTCTGACATGCCTGCCGCACGACTTTTGACGAACAATCTGATTTCTCATCCAACCAAGAAATCCTCTATTTCCTTCGAGCCCCTCCCAGGGAGCGCAGTACTGCATGAGCCTGCAAGGCTCAAAGTACTGGAAATTTCATCAGATCCATGAGCCGTTCCACATGTTGCTGGGACACGGTTAAGAGCGTGTGGCGGGTTTGGGAATCGTCTGGCTCTTCGTGAAGGAGAATGTATAGAGCACCCTTTAACGCGGTCAGAGACGTCTGAATCTCGTTGACGACCGTCGTCAAATAATCGGTCTTGAGCTGGTTCTGCTGGAGTGAAGCCTGGAGTTGCGCCTCGAACTCACCAGCCTTGAGGTGCTCGGTATATTCCTTGAGTTCATTGTGGGGCGTTTTGAGCTGGTCGAGTTCTCGGCCGAGGCGGTCCGCCGCCAGTTGATAGGCCGCGACCAACTGTTTAAAGGTTTGGACAATGCTTTTCAGGTCTTGGTCCATAATTGTATACGTGGCAGACCGGTCTTCCCGGGGGCCAGAGCCGCGGACGGCTACTCGCGGCGGGCACCTCTACGTCCCGCTGCTCGCTGTCCCCGGTAACTCCTCGTCGCGATCGAGGAGTTCCTGGAGGAGGGCACCGATGAGGAACAACTCTTTGCTGATGTCGTCTGCGGTGAAGCGCAGGCCGTGGAGGATGCCGTTCCCCTCGGAAGGAAAACGGGTCCACATCACCTCAGTCTCCGTCTCCATCAGGGGAAGGCTGAGCCCCGTGGGGGCCGCCACGACCACTTGGGTCCGAGGATGAAGGGCTTGGGGAAGGCTGATCATGAGACCGCCGTCGCTGATGTTACGCGCCTTGCCCGAAAGGCGGGTATCTGGGGGGATGAGGCAGGTGACCTCCAAGTCGATCGGGATACGGAGGGAGGCACGGGGCGTTGCACCAGCCTGGAAGGTCAACAGCCGCTCCCAGATAAGGCGGTCTTCGCCGGTCCACGTGGTGAACCGGAGACCCATCCGGCCGGGGGTGCCCTCGGCCATCCAGACCACATCGGCCTCGCTTCGGGCGTTCTGCCCCTCCGTAATCAGGAGGAGGCTAGTCGGGGAGCCTGGGGCCAGCACCTCTGGTGTCTCGAGCAGTAGACCGCCTCGGCTCACGTTTCGCGTGAGTCCGACAGTCCGATAGCCGGGCACAGCAGGGCTCTCGCAGAGGACCGGCATCCGCAGTGGGAATCGGGGATATTCGCGGGTTACGGCAGAGATCATAATGCTTGCATCCCATGCAAGGTCCAGACCGATTTTGAGTACCCCGAGAAAAAAGGGGGGATTCCGAGACGGCCGGGTGGGAAGTAAGGGAATGTGAGGAGGAGAGACGAAAAAGGTTGTCGGGTCGATGCAACCCGGGACCCGAGTAAAGCAAGCCATTGTGAGGGGGTTGGAATCTATGGAAGTGATTCGTGGCAAGGATAGCGAGGCTCGACGCGGGGAGAGATTTACAGGAACGGCGTGGGTCGGGACACCGCTCAAGGCCCAGCGCCACGCTGGTATGAGGGTGTTTCTCGTGTTTTTTGAGCCGGGAGCTCGCACGCACTGGCACGCCCACGAGGGCGAGCAGACCCTCTACGTTGTTGCTGGAACGGGCCGGGTTCAAAAATCAGGTGACCGAGGAAGGGAGATCGGGCCGGGAGACATCGTGTATGTGGCCCCGGGGGAGAAGCACTGGCACGGGGCCGGGCCAAAGAGTTCGTTGATACACGTCGCCGTCACCACGGGCGGAGACACCGTATGGATGGAAGAGGTGACGGAGGATGAATATAACAAGGATTTCGATTGAGCGGTTCCGGCAGTCAATCGGGTCATCCCAGAGTGGATCGCCTGCTACCTGGCGGCGGAAGATGGCGAAGGCTAGAGCGGCAAAGTAATGGCCTGGCCTGATTGGGCACTCCGTATGACCGCTTCGGTAAATTCCATGTACCTCACGCCGTCCTCGAAGCTCGTGCGTGTGACCCGCTCCCTGCTCCGAATCGCGTTGATGAACTCCTCTTCCACCCGCCAGCCTGTTTGTTCCTCTTCGGGGATGACGATCTGCCGTAACTCTTTGTCCCGCCGTTGTCCCGCATAGATCTCTAAAGTTGCAGTGTCCAGTCTAACGGTGCCCTCGCTGCCGAACAACCATGCTTCGTTAGCCGGCGCCAGGCCTGTGACCGCACTAAAGCAGAGGTGGGCGATCGCTCCACACGCGAGATGGGCGATAACATCCACATGATCTGGCACGGTCACCACCCTCCAGACACCATGTGGGTCTTTCCGGCGCGGGACACATACCTTGGTCAGAGCCATCACCCGCGTCGCAGGCCCAACCCAACGCATCATTGCTTCATACCAGATTCCCATGGTCAGAGTATTGAAGCCGCTCAGGTCCGGATCCTGTCTCCAGTGCAAAGGGCTCTCCCTGTCCACAAAGGTCGGCTGTACCGCACGAACTTCTACTGCCAGAATCTCTCCCAAATAGGCAGCATCGATGAGTTTCTGAATGGTGCCGTCGACGGCCAGGGTATGGGGCGCAGGGACCAGTTGGGTGACGAGGTCCGGGTGCTGGCGGGCTGCCTCGAGCATGACGTGGGCCTCTGCCGCATTCATCGCCATCCGTGCTTCACAGAGGACATGTTTGTCGTTTTCCAGCGCCGCGAGGGTCACGGGACAGTGGAGGTAGGGCCACGTGCCAATGCAGATGGCATCGGTATCGTCGGCCTCTACCAGCTCCAACCAGTTGTCGTACACTTTAAGAATGCCGAACTGACGGGCTACGGACTCACTCGACTCACGGCTGCGGTTGGCCACGCTGACAATCTCTACACCCGGGATGGCCTTGAACCCCGGGATGTGCTTTAGTCGCGTGTTCGCTCCTGCGCCGACGATTCCCACGCGGATTGTCTCGGTATTCATGGTTTCTCCTTTCTCATGAGACGTGAAGTAAATAAGGCGGCTTCACCGCACCCGCTGGCAGGCAGAGACGGTAAAGCCGCCCGCTCCCGCCCAAGGTTAGAGGTGGACACCTCCATCCTGGAGCCGAGCGTTGTTGGTTATAGCACCCCGACAAAGGCAAGGGCAACTCTTTTCTGGTTCCATCGCTGCTCCCGCGATCGGAGAAACAATAGCCAAAACCTATGGTCACCAGTTGAAGTGTCAGGATTGCGGAAAGATATTCTGCTATACTGGACAGGCCGAGTAACAGGCAATTGACTTTACCCGTGACTTCAAAGGGGGTGGTGTGCGCCGATTTGTCATGGCGGAGATATCCGGTGTCGGAACGCGACGATGAGATGAGCTGATGGGAGGGGGTTATATGAAGCGGCGACGTGTTCGTCTCAATTCGGCAACGATACTCTTGGGGGCGTTGCTCATCCTGTTCGGCTGCGCAAGGAAGTCCGATGTGCACACAGCGGGGGCGGGAGTGAGAGGCCCCGGGGGGTTGTCGAGGCCGGAAGGCAAGGTCGAGGAGGAGAAAATCGCCCCGCCGGTATCGATTCGGGAGGTCCCAGTGGCACCCAGGGATGCAGAGCGGTCACAGCAGGACCTGGGGTCGGGCGTGGCCGAAGGTTCTGTGATGAAGGATGTGTTCTTCGATTTTCGCGAGTCCGCCCTGCGTGAGGATGCTAGGGATATCCTAAGGAACAACATCCAGTGGCTCAAGGCCAATCCAAATATCCGTATTGTGGTCGAGGGGCACGCCGATGAACGGGGGACCAACGAGTACAACCTGGCACTGGGTGAGCGCCGGGCAAAGGCGGTTCGTGACTTCCTGCTGGCTGGTGGAATAGATGGCAGGCGGATTTCCATCATCAGTTTTGGCGAGGAACGGCCCTTTGTCTTGGGGCATGACGAATCCGCGTGGCAATGGAACCGCCGGGGCCACTTTACCGTGGTTTCCCAATAGGAGGACAGGACTGAGTCCCGCTCTCCGTTCACGTCATTCACCTATTGCAAGCCTTGAGGAGGCCGCGGGAGCGGCCTGTCGAAACCTGCGGGTGCGGCCGAGCCCGCACGTGTAGGCGCATTATTCAGGAAAAAACTCCGTTCGTGAATAATGCGGGCTGGAGCTTAGTCAGGGTCCGTGCACAAGTTTTTGCCGGTGAGGCAACAACATCGCCGGCGTCTGTCTGCTCAAATCGGAGAGGCGGAGGGCCGACGAGGGCCCTCTGACAGACTGTCCCTGCTGGAGGAGCCCGACGACAGGCTGGCAGGATCTGCCGCCTTTCCAAGAATCGGGTTCGGACTGAAAACTGGCTCTATGGCATAATCGAACAAGAAAATCAAATAGTTATCCCTTCCCCGCACCCGCCTGGGATCTTGGCACAGTTGTCGCAATTTGGCTCCCCGAATCCGAAGAAATCGAACCGTAAAGGGGGGCAAAGATGAGCACATGGAAGAAGGCTGCAGTGATTGCGATAGTTGGTGTTGCACTTCCCATCCTGGCTGCGTCTGAGGACAGAATAGCGCGGCTTGAGGAGAATTCGCTGCAAATCATCCGCGATGTGGTCACGACAGAGGTTATCGACCGTGAGCCGATCAACGACGGTCTCGTCTTTTCGGCTTCGATGGGACCGGTGTTCTATTTTACGGAGGTAAAGGGAGCGTACATGCCCACGCACATCACCCACATCTGGTACTACGAAGGGCAGCAGATGGCGCAAGTCCCCCTTAGCGTTGAGGGTCCACGCTGGCGGACCTGGAGTAGCAAACAGATGCTGCATGAATGGAGCGGTTCGTGGAGAGTAGAGGCGGTAGACGCCGATGGCAACCTTCTCTCCTCCCAGACCTTCGAAGTGCAGTAAGGTCCCGTATCACCTCCTCCGTGGTGAGCACAAAAGGTTAATCCTCTAGACTGAGACCCCAAAAGCAAACAGGCCCCGGATATCCCGGGGCCTGTTCTTTTTTTGCGAGCGCGGGGCCTCAGCCCCTGACTCTCCGATCCGTTCCTCTCCGCCGATCTATGGCGACAGGTAGTTGTACTCGCCGCCGCTCTCGCACCCGACCGTCGATGAACACCGGTTCCTCTGACAGGGATCGGGAGATTGCAGCCAGCTCCTTTCGGAGAACGGCAAGGCGGCGAGCAACGATGCTGTACATCAGCTGTTCATAGCGTTTCAGCCGCTCGATGATTTGCCGCTGCTCCGCGAGTCCTAAAGACATCTTCTGCACAAATCCCGCCTTACGAGTTGTGGTGGGCTTGTTTTTTTCCTTCGTCTTCTGGGAGTGACCATACCCCAAGGACCTTCGAATACGCAGTCCTTTCTGGTGGCCGTTCTCGGATGCGACGGTCGATGATCACCTGCACCTCCGGAAGGGGTTGGAGGATCCGGGTCAATTCCGGTTCGAGGTCGGCAAAACGCCGATGGACAATTGAGTACTGTTCTTGCCCTCCTTCTTCTGGGAGTGACCATGCCCCACGGGCCTCCGGATGAGCGGCCCATCCTGGCGGCCGTTCTCGGACACGACGATCGATGAGCACCCGCACTTCCGGCAGAGGTCGGAGGATCCTGTTCAATTCCGGTTCGAGGTCGGCAAAAAGCTGATTAACGACCCAGTACTGTTCTTGTCTTCCCTCCTCCAAGAGTGACCATACCCCGAGGACCTCCGAATACGCAGTCCATTCTGGCGGCCGTTCTCGGACACGACGATCGATGAGCACCCGCACTTCCGGCAGAGGTCGGAGGATCCTGTTCAATTCCGGTTCCAAATCAGCAAACCGCCGGGCGACGATCCAATAACTCATATTTTCACGTTGGAACGCATAAGTCATCGTGACTGCCTAGGGAAGAGAGATATGGCCCTGTAAATAAACGACATCACCAGCGAGATAGACCTTTCGCAAAAGTTAGAGAGACACGTGTACAGGTTTACCGAGATGTCGGGCACGCTTACTGTCCCGACATGGCCAACGGCACGGGGTTGACGAAGATACCGATTTCCCCATTAGATAGTAGCAGGACCTGTACCAACATATTGCAGAGCATCGAGTGCAAGCCCGAAAATCCTTTGTTTTCAAAGATATGAGACAATCCCTTCCCCCGCGGATGTCCATTCTTGGTGCTGGGCACATATGAAATTATTGCACCGCAATGGCTTAGCCTTAATGCCGAAGTATGCTATAACGGGAACTCAAAAGTCTAAATTTGGCGATCTCCGAAATGTGAAATGTTTGCATAAATAATTAGGTGGATTTTGAAGGATATAAGACGACAAATACAAGGTTTTCGTATACTGCTATGGGGGTTTCTCTGGTCAGCCGCGGCCATCGCATGTATGGCTACAGCGGTGGGATTTCTGGGACGGTATTGGTGGCCCCTTGAGCTGGTAAGTCACTTTCGTGTGCAGTACTTCGTCTTTCTCTTAGCAAATAGCTTCATTTTCCTGTTAAAAAGGAAGAGGAGGACCGCCGCGCTGCTCGGTATCTTTGCAATCATTAATTTATCCCTCATTGTTCCACTGTATTTCGGGGGCTCAGTAGCCCATGGCAGCACTCAGACATTACGGGCCCTCTTTATTAACGTGAATTACTCAAATAAAGCGTACGAGGAGGTTGGGAAATTCATTCGCTCAGTGGACCCAGACTTGATGGTTTTCGTAGAAGTCAATCAGACATGGACGAATGCTCTTCGGCAGATGCAGGCTGATTACCCGTTTTTCCAAAACCTTCCGCTTCGCAATGGCAGATCCGGAATTGCATTAATGAGTCGGATTCCCATTGCAAAGAGCGAGGTTGGGCACTTTGGAGAGGCTCGACTTCCCTTAGTGGTCGCCCGATTAAAGAGTGACGGACAGCTACTAACCGTGATCGGAACCCATGCGCTTGCACCGTGGGGCCGGGTCCGCTCTGAATATCGAAATCAACATCTTGCGGCACTGGCTCAGATCGTCAGTTCGCAAGATGGTTCAGTGATAGTTCTCGGGGATTTGAATACGACGTCATGGTCTCCCTTCTTCCGGGATCTTCTAAGCAAAACTAGTTTGCGCGACAGTCGAATAGGCTTCGGGATACAGCCGACCTGGCCGACCGGATTCGCACCTCTGTGGATTACAATCGATCACTGCTTGGTCTCTTCAGGTGTGCTTGTACATAACCGCAGAATCGGACCTAACATTGGATCAGACCACTACCCAGTTATTGTCGATTTCTCAGTCCACCCAGGATAGACGCACGTCCGAACTGGCCCCTGGGAATCTGGTGCTTTTAAGGAAGAAGAAAGAGCGAGGGGGGCCTGCTTATGAGAGCCCCCCTCGCTGCAGGATGAGCGAAGTGGATCGAGCACTGAGCTACTACCGATTCACTACCCGGAGGTTCACACCCAGATTGACCGGGATGTCGGTACTAGTATCAAAGTCGCAATTCAAGGGAATTGCGAAATGCCCGACTAGGAATGACTTCTTTCCCTTTCCCACAGTCTTAAACCCCGTAGGGTCAACGGTAAACATCACAGTAGATGCCATATCGTCGGCTATCGTGATGCCCAGGGTACCTCCTGCGTCAGAATTCGCCGGGGTAAATCCATTGCCCCTTAGCGTGACATCCCCGGCAGATCTGCAAGAAGCATTGGTGGTCATATAAGGGACCGTCACCTGGATGGTCTGCGGCAACGGGGGGGGAAGGGAGTTTTCAACTAGAAAACAGCCGGGAAATTTGATCTCCGCACCTGTGGCTAGGTCCAGGACTACGACCGAGAGACCGTTAAGCGGATCGCACTGCACAGCATCAACAGCAGAAGCAGGTGCTGCCCACAACAAGATCATAACCCCGAGAGCCACCGCTAACGTTCCTTTCCTCATGGCTTGTCCCTCCTTTGCACCAGATTGAACCGGCAAAGTGTTGTGAAGGTGCTGGCTTCTCGAATATTCGATCTTGCCTTGAATCGATTCTTGACGACTGTATTTGCTAGGCCTGTGCCATGAACTGAGGTCGGTGAGGACGAAGGGGGAAACCTCTTGAATTGCGCAGGGCGAGCTAATGTAGAGAGGATAATTGTTCAACAGGAGATTGGGGCGTGAGAAGGGAGGGAAAAGCTGTCAGGCTGTCGCCGAGTCATTCCGGGCCAGACAGTTTGACAGAGGCAGTTCTCTTTTTTAGCCCGTGCCGCTAGATCGGAAGAGGTGGTCGACCAGCTTAAGAGCTAGTGGACGTGGCGGATTTTTTTGGACATGAAGTCCATGAGGAGATATTGGCCGAGGGTGTAGGGGGTGGTGAAGTAGGCTTTTCCGCGGGCGATCTCACTCACCTTCTGGACGAAGCCAACGAGGTCGTAGTCCCGGGCCAGCATGAAGGTGTTGATGAGGATTCCCGCACGGCGGCATGCGACGACTTCACGGAATGTCTCGTGGGTGATCCAGGGGTCAAGCCCCATGGGATTCTTGTAAATCCGGCCATCGGGGAGCGTTATGGCCGAGGGTTTGCCGTCCGTAATCATAACGATCTGCCGCATGTCCTTCCGCTCACGGCCGAGGATCTGCTGGGCGAGCCTGAGCCCGGCTTTGGTGTTCGTGTGGTACGGCCCGATGGTCACCCGCGCCAGGCGGCTTAATGGGATTTCCTCGGCCGAGTCATGAAAGAGGACCACGTGGAGGGAGTCACCGGCGTACTGGGTTCGGATCAAGTGGGACAAGGCTAGCGCGACGCGTTTCGCAGGGGTAAAACGGTCCTCGCCGTAGAGAATCATGCTGTGACTGCAGTCGAGAAGGAGGACCGTGGCACAGGAGCTCTGGTATTCCGATTGTCGAACCACGAGGTCTTGGTGTTCCACCTCGATGGGGACCGATAGGCCTTGCCGTTCGATGGCGTTGAGCAAGGTTGCATTCACATCGAGGTTGAGCGTGTCGCCAAACTCATAGGGCTTGGGGGGCAGCGCGGCCTCGATCCCGGTGGATAGTTCTCGAGTATCGTGGCGGCCAAAATCACTCTTGCCCAGAGCCCCCAGGAGATCCTTCAACGTCTTGTAGCCCAGGAAGTCGAGCGCCTTGTTGGTGATCTCAAATCGGACGTTGTCCGTCTCGGGACCAAAGCCACCGACGTAGCCCCTGATATCCAGGTCATCTTCTACCCGTCCGGGCGGCTGCAAGGTCACGTACCCCTCTTCGACCAGACGCTGCAGGAGCGCTTTGAGCATATCGGAAATCTCTGACTGCTCCTGAAGTTCCGGGCTTTCCAACCACCGTTCGAAGTCCTGAACATCCACATGGCCCTTCGCGACTAGCGCTTGGAGGATTGCAGCGTAAAGTTCCTCGAGGGTTCGCCCACCGTGGGGGTCATCATAGGGTGAATAAAAACCACTCTGCAGGAGATAGTCGGCCAGGTCCTGCAGCAAGTCTTCCATGCTGAGATCACCCCAGGGAATCCCGGTCCATTTTGAATAACGAATCGTTCCCATTATCTGATGACCGATGACGGTTCGACTGAGGTCGCCGAAGTCTGAGTACCAAATAGGGGCTCGGAGGGACCTTCCTCGGCGGCGCCATAATTGTCCACGGACTTAATGCGCAGAGGCAACGTTACGCACGGTGAGGCGTTGCAATTTGCCAATGCGGGCCCCCCCCACCTGCGCTTCGCTCCGGCGGCGGGACCCCGGCCAGACGCAAGCCAGATGTCACCTGCCTCGGAAGGAACCCCCTCCTCGCCCTTATAAACATCGGACATTGGACGTTGGACCTTTCGCTAATTGTAATAGCGTCGTGGCTGGCCTGGTTCGCGCTCTGCTGGAGGGGCCTCGGTTGCCCGCCGCTCAACGAAATAACCTCGCTCCTCACTCCGGTTGATCTTTTGCAGGGCATGAAGCCCCTCAAGAATAAACTCACAGGCCGAGACGAGCGTCTCTGGCTGCTCTTCCAGCTTGAGTCGTTTCGCGGCCAACAGAAGTGGCGGGATCTTCTGCAGGCTTTTCAGCATCTCCTCGGACGGTATACTATCACCAACGCGAAGCTCTCCTCCCTGGTTGAACCACTCCACGATGGGCAGGCAGTCCGCAAGGCTCAAGCGCTGCGAAAAGGTCTCCCCAATGGCCTCCCGGATGATCGCCTTCGCAATGGTATGGGCCCCACGCAACTCTCCCTCATACTCCAGCTCCAGTTTGCCGGTGACGGCGGGAAGCGCGGCGTAGATGTCCGCCGGCCGCGGAACGACCCGCTTTTCCCGGTTGAGCACGGCACGGCGCTCGGCGTTCGAAACCACGTTCTCCATGCACGAAATGGGCAGCCGCTGGCTTACCCCTGACCGCTTATCGATGTATTTGCTTTCGCGGGCCAGGAACGCAATCCGCTCCACCACCTCGTGGACGAACGGCGGGATAGACAGCTTGGCCCCATCACGGCTGAGCCAGGCCTCTTGAGAGGTGATGGCCATGCCTTCCTCGAGAGCGAGGGGATAGTGTGTCCGGATCTCGGAGCCGATCCGATCCTTCAACGGGGTAATAATCTTGCCCCGTGCGGTGTAGTCCTCGGGGTTGGCGGCAAAGACCAGGCAGACATCCAACGGGAGACGAATGGGATAGCCTTTGATTTGCACATCTCCCTCTTGCATGATGTTGAAGAGGGCAACTTGAACCTTGGCGGCGAGATCGGGGAGCTCGTTGATGGCAAAGATTCCTCGGTTCGCCCGGGGGAGAAGGCCGTAGTGGATACTCAGAGGATTGCTGAGATCGAGACCAGACCGGGCGGCCCGGATCGGGTCGATGTCGCCGATTAAATCAGCCACGGTGACATCCGGAGTCGCGAGTTTCTCCACGTAGCGACTATCACGCGGAATGAAGATGATAGGGGTTTCATCTCCCATCTCGGCGAGCTTTTGTCGGCAGGCAGCACAGAGGGGCGCATAGGGATTATCATGAATTTCACACCCCTCAATGGCCGGCATCTCTCGGTCTAGGAAGGACGTCAGGCATCTGAGAATCCGGCTCTTGGCCTGTCCCCGAAGGCCAAGGAGGACCATGTGGTGTTTCGAGAGGATCGCGTTCACGATCTGCGGGATGACGGTCTCATCATATCCCACGATTCCTGGGAACAGTGCCTCCCCCCCCTTTATCATCTGGATGAGATTTTCTCGCATCTCATCGTGAATCGTTCTTTGCCCGTAGCGATCGGGAGTCAATTCGCTTCGCTTCAAAGCTCCAAGGGTTATCGGTTTCTTCTCCCGCTTGAGTTTGGCCATGATCTCCCCTTCCTTGCGGACGCACCGCCGCAATGATATTGTGCAAGAGTCTAGTCACCAGGTATGACGTTGTCAAAGACTTTCGACCATTGGAGGAGAGATATGCGTCACAATGTGACCGTTCGGTACGTGAGGAATCTGCAACACGAGGTTCTGATTGGCGGGCATCGACTGGTGGCCGATGAACCCAAGACATTGGGAGGCGACGATGCGGGACCTGGTCCGCAGATGCTCCTCGTTGGGGCATTAGGGGCCTGAGTGGGCATCACGCTGCGCATGTATGCGCAACGGAAGGGATGGGGTCTCGGAGCGGTCGAGGTTCAGCTCGAGGCGGAAAAGAACGATAAGGGACTCATCTCTAGCATCAGAATGCATATCGAGCTGGGGGGAACCCTGGGCGAGGAAGAGCGGGGGCGTCTCCAGGAGATTGCGACGCGCTGCCCGACCCACAAAATTCTCTCCGCAGGCATCTCCATCGTACAGGTCTGAGCAGGTCGGGGTGCAAAATGCCCGTTGCACTTTTCACGGCACGGGTAAAAAGGAGGAAAGGGAGGTTCCTTCTTGGGATCCTCCTCGCTTTTGTTCCTCTCCCTGTGTCGGCCCGCCCACCTGTTACGTCTCTTTTCTACTATGTTGAGGAACCTTCGGCGTTCACGTCTGCCGTGACCCATCTGAACCGAATCAGCATCATTGCTCCCCAGGTCTTTGTGATGGACCGGGAGGGTTTTGTCTTTGGAGAGGTGAATCCCGAACTCCTTCAAGCCGCACACCAGCAAGGGGTTGCGGTCATGCCGCTGGTCTTCAATAAAGGTTTTGAGCAGGAGGTGATCCATTCGGTCCTTGACGATCCATCCAAGATGCAGCGGGCGATCCGGTATCTCCTGTATTATGCCGATCGGGATGACTACTGGGGCGTCCAGTTCGATTTCGAAAATATTCATGTCTCCTACCGACATCGTTACAGCCTCTTTGTGGAAAAGGCAGCGCGGCAGTTTCACCGGCGAGGACGAAAATTCAGTGTGGCCGTCGTGGCAAAGCACTCCGACCACCCCAACGATTATGCCGAATCTATATGGGACAACTGGGCCGGGGTCTTCGATTATGCCACCCTCTCCCGCGCCGCGGATTTCCTCTCGGTGATGACTTACGATCAGCACAGTCGGGTGACCCCACCCGGACCGGTCGCCGGCGTGCCGTGGATGAAGCGTGTCATCGAATATGCCATCACCCGGGTCCCGCGAGAAAAAATCTCTCTGGGTATTCCATTTTATTTTCGTAGCTGGAATAGTGCGGGAGTGCGCGGTGGATACGGAGGCTTTCCGGACGTGGTGCCGATGCTACACCATCGCAGTGCTGTGGAGGGATGGGATGAAACTCAGCAGGTCCCTTGGTTCCGCTACTCGGCCGATGGCGTAGACCATGAGGCGTGGTACGAGGACCTGCGGAGCTTTCAGGCGAAGCTCGAGCTGCTCAAGCTTTATGGTCTTCGTGGCTTTTCGGCATGGGTGATCGGTAAAGAAGATCCCCGGATCTGGGTGGAGATCTCGCGCCGGTTCAGGATTCGGCGCCTGCGTCGGGAACCCCAGAAGCACCAATGAAAAGACCGCCCAAAACACCAATGCAGCTTTCGCCGCCCAGGATGATCCTGGTCATGGGTGTCGCCGGCAGTGGAAAGAGCGAACTTGCCAGGCTGATTCTCGAACAGGTCTGCGCGGTTTACCTGGACAACAACTTTCTCGCCGACGCCTTCTCACCCGAATCACGCACGGATGCGGGGTATCTCGCCATACGAGACAATCTGTACGCTGCCCTCTATCGCATTGCCGAGGAAAATCTTCGGATCGGAAATTCGATCCTTTTGGATGCTCCCCATATTCGGCAGGTCCAGGATCGGGGGTGGTGCCGGTGGATCCAGGAGTTCGCAAGAGATGTCGGCGCGTGGATGCGCGCGATCCGTTGCTACTGTCGAGAGGAGCTGCTACGGGAGCGGTTGGAGGCTAGGCGGGAGCAGCGGGATCAATGGAAACTTGAAAATTGGCAAACGTTTGTCCAACAGCAACCACCACGCGTTTCGATTCCTTTCCCACACCTGGACCTCGACACAGAGGATGCCCTCGATGCGAACGTCGCGCGCGCCATCTCCTACATTCTGAAAGGTGGGGAGCCGTGAGCGATGAGAATCGAGCGGATTGATTACGTCGTTACCTTTCCTTACGCAGCTCGCGTTCAATACGCTCGGCCAGGAAGACTTTGAGCAACGACTGGTACGACACGTCACGCTTGTTAGCTAGGACCTTCAAATCGTCCAGCATCCAAGCGGGCAGCCGCAGCGAAATCGTGGCGGTCGCCCATAAACCCTGCGCTCCCGATGACTCAACGCCAAAGCTCAGGCGCGGCGCACCGTGTGCGCCGTCGGCTGCAGCGCTTGGTTGGGCCGCCGCTATGGCTTGCGCCCTCGAGCGGCCCATGCACGGGCGATGAGGTGGATAGACCCGTCCTTCGCAATGGGAAGTTCGGATCGAATTCGCTCCCGAAGCGTAGCACGGCGCTCTTCGCTTAACGACGTTGCGTAGCCAGGCGCCGGCCCTTGGCCCCCGAGAAACGGGGACCAGTAATCGTCGAAATCGCGGAAGTCAGTGGCAACGTCAATTGGACGTACTTCGACATCGCTTAGTCCGGCCTGCCCGAAAAGTTCAGCGAGTGGCTTCGGCTGGCAGAGCGGGAAGCGACGGCCTTCGTCGAGTTCCTTTGCCGCAGAGTCCAATGCCACCGCGGCGTCCCAGAAGTAGCGCATCAGCTCCATTCTTTCGGCGTAATCCCAGACGTATGCCGCCACGGTGCACCCCCGTCGCACGACGCGAGTCTTCTCTGCGACCGCCCGCTGCGGCTGTGACACGAAGTTCAAGACAAGGCCCGCAACGGCGACGTCCCGGCTTGCGGTATCAAGGGGCAGTGACTGGGCGTCCCCGATTTCAAGGCGTGCGCATGGACTCGCGATGCGCGCCTTGGCGTACTGGATGTAACCTGGCGAAGGATCTATGCCGATTACCGAGCTTGGATTTGCCTGTTCGATAATGGTCTGGGTCAGGGCACCGGTTCCACACCCGACGTCCAGCCAGTCCTTTCGTTCTGGGACCGCTAGCCAATTCAGAAACTCCCTAGCCATCCGTCGGCTCCAACGGCCGACATAAGGCTCATAGAGGTCGCCGGCGGCCCAGACGTCTTTGCGCTGAGACTGTTCCATGGTTATTTCGTTCTCTGCTGTCAGATGCGGCCCAACGGCTGCGAGCTGAGCGGCTGGGCCAATCAACGCCCGAATTCGCGGCGCGCGGAGGCCGGGGCCGCTCCAGCGAGTGGTTATGCTCTATCGAGTAGCTATTTCCCTTTCTCCTTCTTCCTTTTCCTTTTCTCCTTAATTGTTAGCTTCGGCTTTTTTTGATTTTCTCTTCTCCCTTTGTCTTTCCTTCCTTTATCGCCCATGTCAACCTCTCTTCAATTGGAAATGGCAAACTCAAATGTTCTGTTCTTGTCGGTGTTTCATCATGCCTAGTATTTGCTGAAGAGCATAACGTTTTGGTGAACGGCGGGCCAGCGCGATACTCGCGCACAGCACACCACAGATGGCCCGTCCGTTCCACCTAGTGTTAGGCGCGTTCACTTGGTGAGAAACCAACCAATACCGCAAACTACTGCGCCGATCCAAAAGCCCAACCCCGCAACCGTTCCCCACATTGCTATGTCCTGCGTTCCTCCAATTCCGTTCCGCCGCTCGCGCCGGCGGTGAATGATTGCGCGCAGAATCTCGATCACAAACGGTGTCGCGATTCCTGCGGCGGCAAATGAGATGGTCGCCGCTTTCCACATCCGGTGTACTCGCGCCTAACTATTAAGTGAGTGGCCGAGCTGTCGTTTTTTCCTGCCGGCTTATCACGTACAGAATAGTCCCCAATGAAGCATAAAAACACTATATTTTCAGTTAGATGCCCGTCATGTGTCAATCTGTTTCGTACCGAGAAATGCCGCACCGCCGGCAGCCTATTACACTACTGGCCCGCGGCCTATCTCTGCCCAAACTACCATCAATGTCCGCCCAACCCCAGTCTATCTCCCGGGCTGCAGACACCCCGTCCACCTCGGTTCAAGATGTGGGTATAGATCATCGTTGTGGTGAGGTTCTTGTGCCCGAGCAATTCCTGTACCGTGCGGATATCATAGCCATCGGCCAGCAGGTGCGTGGTAAATGAGTGGCGAAAGGTATGACAGGTGGCTGGCTTGGCGATGCCCGCCTTGACCCCTCAAAAGGACGGCTGACGGCTGATAGCTGACAGCGTTGGGGTTAGATGAAGTAGCGCCGATCGTTGAGGTCGGGGTACAGTGACCCCACCCATTTTCCGTAGCCGTTGAAAATTTGGGTGGGTCGCACCTCGTTTGTGTCAATCATGCGCTCGGTTGCTTGGGACCACCGCGGGTGAGAAACTTTCGGATTCACATTCGCCCAGAAACCATACTCGTCAGGACCAACGGTCTCCCAGAACGTGTTCGGGCGCTCTTTCACGAACTCGATCGAAACGATGGACTTGATGTTCTTAAACCCGTACTTCCAGGGCGTCACGAGGCGGAGCGGTGCCCCATGCTGCTTGGGCAACGGCTTACCGTAAATCCCGGTCGCGAGGATGGCGAGTTCGTTCATGGCTTCTTCCATCGTCAATCCTTCGACGTACGGCCACGGAAGCCAGAAGCGGAGTTGACCGAATGCCACCGTGCGGTCGAGGAATGTCGTGAGCTTTACGAACCGCGCCTCGCTCTTGGGTTCGACAGCCTTAATCAGGGCCGAAAACGGAAAGCCGGTCCAGGGGACCGCCATCGCCCACGCCTCGACACACCGGAAACGATAGAGCCGCTCTTCGAGCGGCATCGAGCGGATCAGGTCGTCAATCTCGAACACTCTGGGATTTCGGACGAGGCCTTCCACGCGCACCTGCCAGGGTCGTGTCTGGAGGCGCTGGGCGAGATAATGGATCGTCTTCACCGGGCCAAACTCGTAGAAGTTGTTGTACGTCGCTGCAACGGATTCCTTTGTCAGCGGTCGATCAAGGGTGAAATCCGGGTTTCTGCGGGCGGGGTAAAGGTCAAGGGTCGGGTCCGACGACGCCTCGGATGTCTTTTCGGTGGTGCCGGCAAGAGCAGATCCGCCCGCTATGCCACCTGCTATTACTCCTAATGCGCCCATCAAGAACCGACGGCGGTTCATGTAAACCGACTCCGGCGTCGATTCTCGGTCCGGAATAGCCCAATCAGGCTTACGCAAATAATGCATAACCTTATCCCCTTTTCTGCCGCTCGGGCAGTTAAATGGCGACTATAAGCCGTTCAAGTATTCTGCTGACCGCTGGCTGCAGGCATTCCTGCAATGTGTCTATATATGTTTGATGCTGGAGCTAGCTATCTGGGTGCAGCAGACTATGCAGTTCTGCCCGAATGGTTAGGATCTTCTGAACACACCATGCGCAGGTGAAAGTGCTGCGCTTACGAGACCTAGTCCAGGTCGATTCTCGATACCATCTTAGCATCCCAGTTCGTGCCGAGTTCGTTGAGCTGAGTGCTGATTTTCCGACCCTCTTTGTCGGCAGAGAAGGCCTCTTTCCACGTGTCCAGCGTGGCGTACTGTGGTACCTCCCAGAGCGCAAAATATTGGGGGCGCGAGCCGAGCAGGATATCTCTGGCAAAAAAACCAAAGAACTTGATCTTAGGGAAGGTCTTCTCAAAATGGTTCACGAATTTCTGATAGGCCTGGGTGATCTGTCTCCGGTTCACTCCGGGGCGAGGGTCGAATTCGACCATGTAGTACATCTTCGTTGCCATTACCCTTCCCTCTGTGTGAAAGAGATTTTCGACGAAGCCCGCGATTCGCGCCGTTCACTCTTCTCAGAGAACAATTAAGCGGCGGTGCGACGGTAGAAGGGGAAGGAGGTTACCTTGGCAGAGATTCGCTCTCCTTGGCTCTCCACGTGGACAGCCGTCCCGGGCTCGTGGCCTTCGCGGCGAAGCATCCCCAGTGCAATGATCTTTGCCAAGGCGGGGGAATGCGCGACACTGGTGATTCGTCCGATCTCTTTGTCGTCCTTCAGGACTCGATCCCCGGGCAGAGGCGTCGGTTCGCGCTCGACCGTCAGACCGCAAATCTGCCGGTTGACGTGCCCACGATGGGCGATGCGAATAACGAACTCCTGGCCGATGTAGCACCCCTTGGTAAAGCTCACCGCCTTGTCCTCTATCCCCGCCTCCTGGGGAAAGTTACCCTCGTCGAAGTCTCTACCGAACCAGGGAATGCCGGCCTCCAAGCGAAGGCTATTGAGGGCGGCCATCCCCACCGGTATGGCCCCAGCCTCTTGAAAGGTCCGCCACACGGACTCGACACCGCCACGTGAGATAGCCAGCTTGTACCCCTCCTCTCCGGTGATCGAGGCCTGGATGATACGGCAGAGACAGTCTTCGAGGGTCAGCTCGACACAGCCCTGCTCCTGTAGCGGCAGGGGGGCGCAAGGGAAGAGATGCCCCAACACAACCCTCGCGCGTGGTCCCTGGAGGGCCACGACGGTGTCCTCCTCGAGTTCGTCAAAGGAGACGTCGTCAGCAATGACGTATTTGTTCAGATGGTCCAGGGCCCGCTCCTTCCATTGAAAGTCCAGCTCCAAGAGGTGGTAATCGTGAAAGGCATAGACATTCAGGTCGGTGAGGATCTTCCCCTGGGGTGATAACAAGCAGGCGTAGCACCCTGTGCCGGGCTCGAGCCTCGCGATGTCATTGGTGAGGAGGCCGTTCAGAAACCGGATCCGCTCCGTGCCAGTCACGCGAATCAGGGCTCGGAAAGGGAGTTCAATGAGTCCGACCGATTCGCGCACGGCGCCATGTTCTTGGACCGGATCTTGGAATCGCTCTGGAAGTTCCCAACCCCCCTCCTCCTGAAAGGTGGCCCCAAGGGACCGGTGCAGGTCATACAGGCTGCTTTGGTACGCCATGGTTGCTCCTTGGGATTACTGGGTCTCTGCACTCAGGTGCTTCTGCAGCAGAGCGGGAAGCTCGCGGGCAAGAACCTCTTTGGTCACGACCTGGTTGCACAGGCGATGCAGCGGTGCTGTCTGCTTCCAGGCGGCATGGGTGGTAAAGGCGAGGAGGGGAACGGGAGCAGTTTCTGCCTCAAGCCTCAGCTGTGTGAGAGGCCCTTCGAGATTCACCCCCTCAGCAGTGAGGTCCACGATGATCAGATGAGGAGAGAGCTCCCGCGCCTTTTCGATTAGATCATCCGTCGTACGGGAAATAGTTGTTTCGTGCCCCAGATGTCTTGCTGTATCTCGGATCTTCGTGGAGAAGAAGAGATCGGGGACGAAACCCAGTACCGTCTTGCCGTCCTGTCCCATGGAAGCGCCCCCTCTGGACCTCACTCGGAGGTCCAATACCGTTGATACTCCGCCAAGTAGGTTAGGGTATCGAGCTTTTGCATGCGATCCAAGAAGAGGATGCCCTGCAAGTGATCGGCTTCGTGCTGGATCACTCGGGCAAAAAAGTCTTTAACTGAAAAGTCGAGATGCGTTCCCTCCCGATCGTGGGCCCGCACCCGCACCTCGCGATGGCGGAGGACCCTTCCTCGGATGTCGGGAATGCTGAGGCAACCTTCCCAGTCCTCCTCAACCTCGTCGCTCAAGTGTTCTATGACCGGATTGATCAGGACCGTGAGGGGAATCGTGGGGGCGTGGGGGTAGCGGGGGTTCTCCTGGGCTTCGATAACCACGACCTGGAGGGATTCGTGGACCTGCGGTGCGGCTAAGCCAACACCACTGTACTCCCGCATCGTTGCGATCATGTCGTCGATGAAATTCTGCAGTACTGGCGATGTGATCGACTTGACCGGCACAGGATCCGCAGGGCGGCGCAGCACCGGGTTTCCCATTTGGGCGATCTTCAGAATGGCCATCTTGTCCTCTCCAGTTCGTAAAAATAGGGTAGCAAATTCGGATAACCCCCGCAAGGGAAGGACAACGCCCAACCTACCGAGACCGTGCGGTCACGGAAATGCTTGCATTATGGGAAGTTATACGTTTCAGTTTTCGTTGACACCAGTGACGCCCCGCTGGACAATCGCTGCTAGGTTCCAGAAGCCTCTTTGTCGGGCCATGTCGGAGGCTTGCAACTATGCCAGCGTGGATGGGTCAGCGGCTGATCATACTTCTTGCTCACGAAGATCCAAGATTTACCCATGGAAAACCGTATGTAGTCATTGAACCGAGCAACAAGTTTGGAACGGGGGCACACCCTACGACCCGCATTTGTTTAGCTATCCTCGAACGTATCCTCAGCGAAGAGCAATCAGTCCTTGACGTGGGAACTGGTACGGGAATCCTGGCCCTTTATGCAGCCAGGGTAGGGGCAAGATATGTTGTTGCCATTGACCAGGACTTTGAAGCGTGCGAGACGTGTAATCGGAATATATTGAGGAACAAGCTCGGAAAGACAATTCGCCTTTTCAATGGCAGAACCAGCGCCTTATCACACGTAAAGCTTTTTGACATCGTTATCGCTAATCTTGAATCGGATATTCTTATTCCCGTGATACCGGCATTGAAGACACATGTAAGGCCTGGTGGTCTGGTTGTTATTTCGGGCGTACTTGCGACTTCGAAGGACCAATTCACGAAGTTCCTGGAAGGTTCGTCATTGAAAGTCTTGTCCACTCTGACAGAAGGAGAATGGATAGGCTTCTTAAGCACTCCTTCCCACGAATAAGGACACCGCACGTACGCACCTGAAGCCGCCCCGCCTGCGAGTCTTTGGTTATACTTCACGTTTTAGGAGCACAAAGCTGAGGTATACCAGGTCTCCCGCCCGAAAACCTTCGTATATGGTAGACCCTTTGATGCCGGCAAACTCTTGAAATGTATTTGACAACAGCTTATTGATTGATTGTTGAATGATCGCCGTTTTGCGGTCGTTGTCCAAATCCAGGGCCTCAAGTACGTTGGGGGTTATGTTCGTCTCTGTGATAAGACTCATTCCGGAACGGAACAACTGTTTGTAAAGTGTTTCAACTTTGTCCTTACCACGCAGGTCGGCATAAAGAAAGTATCCATGTTGCCGGAGGACCCTCTTGACTTCCATCAGAAAAGCATCCATTGAGCCATAACAGTGTGAGGACTCGATATTCAAAACTATATCAAAGCTATTATCCTCGAAAGGGAGACGTTCGGCATCGGCCGTTACGAATGAAAGCCTGTCTAGAAAATAATTCTGGTTACAAAATGCTACGGCTTTTTCTGAGAAATCAACACCAACCACCGTCTTTGGTCCTAAATAGCGTGCGATATAATACGATCCTCCTCCCCGCCCGCTTCCCACTTCTAGCACCTTACGATCATTTAGACTAACGGCGTTGGCAACATGCTGATAGAGTTGAATGCAATACCGATTTGGCTCGTCGGTCTCAGCTAATGTAAGCTTTTCTGCGTGAGGGTTTAATAGAGTATAACCATAGTTCATGAAAGACCAATCTTTTCTATCAAAGTGTCCTGCAAGGAATTCGTACCACTGCCTCCACATTAATCGTCTCAGAGAAGGAGAGAATCGACAAAGTGCTGTGAAGAGCTTCGCTAGCATGGGGTGTCCCAGCAGAATTTAGAGATTGGTAAGTTGGTCGTACCGTTTCGTCCCAGGAATTTCCAGGACGAAGTCGGCGCCGAAGGCTAAAGCGGGTGTCAGAGCCCCCTGGGGCCGTTCTGTGAGAATCCTTTCTACGCAGCGCACACCACCCTGAGCGGTGAACCGGTATCCTTCCGACGTCTCGAGCCAAACCTGGGCATCGTCCCCCTTTTCACTGGCGGCCCGCGCCCAGAGGTAGCATCGTGCCGTTTGACGGGTGTGTTCATCCGGCCCGCGCACCATCCTTTCGACGCATTTTTGCAGCAGGCGACGAATCGTGCCGATGCCAAGCAGGTTTTGAAACAGCGGGCCTACCCGGCGCATGAGGGAAGCAGTTCTGTCCGGGAAAGCCATGAACGTGGTGATGTTGGGAATGCCAGTGGTGCGGTACGCAGTTGCTAAATCTCCCCACGTGGCTGGCAGTACAGTGCGCTCATGATCCACAAAGCGAATGCGCCGCGCCCCCTGGCCCGAGGGATAACGTACCAATTGGCCGTTTCGGCGGACCAGAATACCGTTGGGGATGTGTTCCAGCACGGTGTTAATGGTTCCGGCGCTGGGGCTGCCCGTGCTCGCAATGCCGAGTTCTAAGAGAATAGGGTCGGCAACTCGGTCAGCGACGTACTTGGCCATACAGTCAGTAGGGATGACATCGAAGCCAACCCCTGACATAACCGTAATGCCCTGTTGGCGGGCCTGATCGTCATAGGATAGGTTTTGCTCGAAGACAGCAACTTCGCCGGTAATGTCAACGTAATGAGTGCCACCCTTCAGGCAGGCTAGAACCATCGGGGCGCTCGTATGGATAAATGGACCTGCAGCATGAAAAATCAGGTCGAATCCTTCCACTATTTTGGAAAGATTGTCCTCGTCTTGGAGGGTGACCGCCATGTAGTCCAGGCCCAGACGTTCGGCCAAGGGAGCAAGTTTGTCAGGCGAGCGGCCAGCAAGCACGGGCCTATGTCCACGGCGCAGGGCTTCTTCGGACACCAACACTCCGGTGTATCCATATGCACCGTAAATCATCCAGGTTTTGGTACTCATTCAATCCCCTATTCCCTAAGGAGGGGCGGTATCATGAGACGACGATTTCTCTACGGAGCGACAAAGAGCTTATCGGGCAGGCCGGTGTTGAACTTGAAGTCACGGAGAAGGAGTATGGCCCGCTTGTCGGTGAGTTCGGCGTTTTCATAGAAGATGCGTTTGGTGTGCATCGTGAACGCCCCTTCTTTCTTGTAATCGAGCCAGGTTGACCTTCTGGGCGTCGGCCCGCCGACCTTTGGCCAAACCCCAGGCTGAAGCTGGAACTCGACAAAGAGGATGTGATAGGTCTTTTGATCAACGTAGTAGGTGTAACGGTCTGCTGTCTTGCCCACCCCCTGCTGAAAAGTGACTTCCAGGATATCGATCGGCTTTTGGCGGAAGGTTGACGTCTTTTTATAGCGAAGAATGACTCCTGGGTCTTTGAGCTTGAAAGGGATTCCCATCCAGTACCACCAGTTCACGGACAGGAAGTGCGCCCGTTTCAACGCTTCTTCACTCGTCTCGGGCCTGCCGTCCAGCGTCACCCATGGCTTCTGCCCGTCAAAGCCCTGCACCAACACCCCCTTGCTAGTGATCGTCTCCACACGCGTCTTGCCGTGCCGCTTCATGAAATAGAGGCTCACCGTTGCGCCGGCCACGTCTCCCTGAGGATTCAAAGCTACTCGGGTAATCGTGAATGTCATATCCTTCAGGTTGTCCCAGGCCTGCATACCGCCATGGGCAGAGATGATCTTCCCCAGCAGCGTCTGAGCCCTGGCATCTTGAGCCGTGACCGATCCCGGGAATCCTGCCAGCGCCATCCCCAGGGCGAGCACCCCAGCAACTGCCGTCTTCAGCCCCTTGTGATGCCTTGCCTTTTTTCGCATTACCTTTTTACCATCGACTATTTCTTCGACTCGATTAGGAACTTGGCTGAGGGGGGATACGGAGCTTTTTCATGCGTTCTCCCTTCGACTCACCAGTTTGCCTGCTGGCAAAACAGGTGTCTTAGAAGTGTTAGCCGGAAGGCCACCCTAGGTAGTCGATGTGGTAGGTGGCCACCTCGGTGAACTCGACTCTTGGAACGAGCCCGCGGAAGGATCGGGTTGTTCCAAACTTGAAGTTGTCAATGGAGAAGTTGTTCGCCCCCAGGTAGGTGCAGTCGGCATCGAAGAGGGTCGCCTTGAACAGGGGTGGGCTAAAAAACCCCTGGAGACCGTTGAAGATCTCTCCCGTTACTACCACTCCGTCGGCATGTGGGGCGATCCGGACATTTCGGACCAGGAATTGGCTGCCAATGTCGATGTATTCCTTGTGACCGAAGGGGTCTACGCGTGAGGACGTTCCGCAGGACCCCGACTCATGCATTGCGAGAGCGGGGCCACTTCCTATGGGGAAGAAGGTGAGCATTAAGACGAACAGGGCCTTCAGGTGAACCATATCCCTCCTTCGCCACATCATGGAGAGAATCATCTTTCCCTCGGACGGATACAGGGAGGTTCGTTATTCTTTACGCAACGTTAGCCCCCGTCTCACTATAGCATAGGGTGCTCCTAGATACTGTGTAATCTAGCCAATCGGCCAGCGACCTTGACGCCCATTTGCAAGATGTGGATAATGCTTATTGCCACTTGCCCGAGCGTTTATTAACCAATAGGTTTCCAAATCCTATGTTTGATCGTCCATATGACCCCACGTTTCTCCGCGGGATTTTCGAGCGGACAAGAGTCCTGCGGAAGCCCATCACCGGCATCGTGGTCGGTTATCACGTGCTACCCTATATCCTGGTGGGGCCCGACGTGGAAATGGAACGCCGTGCCGTCGAGATTCGGGGAAAAATTCGGGTCTCACCTCGTTTGGTGATCCAGCCAGGGGAGGGTAGGCAAACCTACGGCGAGGTGTTCGGAGAGTCCGAGTACATGGATCGGACGATCGTGGGGCGTGTATTTGCCTTCCGCTACGCCGCTCGTCGCCACGCGGAGATCGAAAGCGAGGACCTCATCATCCGCTCCACCGAGGGCGATCCCGAGGCGCGCATCGAGCGGATCCTCGACGAGCTGGCGAGGCAGGAGATTCTGGACACTGGCTTGATTCTCTCACCAGACGTCAAGTTCTACCCTGTCTCGATCGATCGTTTTCTCCACGAGATCCTGGACCGCGAATTCGCCGACTGATCCCTCTGCTTACCTGCATTTACCTAATTGCTCAGATCGTAGGCGTTGACGTCGAAATCAGCGAGGATCTCGGACACGGCGAGAAATCGCTTGTGATTCCGCGTTCCTTGTTGCTTGTCAAGAAACATCGGGATGACAGTTTTCTTTAGCTTACCGTTGATCTGGGTTCCTACGAGCGTTCCGCTGCCGTCAACGTAATCGGGCCGGAATGTCTCGAGAAGATGGATCCCGGCTTCAAATGCCCTGCGAAACTTCTCTCGAGCGACATCTTCAGAAAACGCAGGGTCTCGGATGAACGACACCCCACCAGCTTTTTTGACCATTATCCATCCTTCTTGCGGTTTGAACCTCTCGGGATTGCCACGACTAAAGGCGTCTGGCACGACCACAATCTGTGAACGACCGTCCTTCCAAATCGCCACTCTGTTTCGGCCCCCGCCTGTTTCCCAGGATTGCCGTTCCCAAAAGAGCATCTCCGCACCTTCCGGCATCGTGGTCCGCCCAGGCTCCGCTGTACACCCGTAAACACCCAGGATGGTGGTCGCGAGTACTATCGTACGGCGTAGATTCATAAAACTCGTTTGTGTCTAGCTGTCCGACCTTTTGGCGCCCGACTGTAAAGCTTGAGTATTGCACGACTAAGCAGTGAGAAGAGCAGAGTATTGAAGATGGCGGGGATCCACACAACAAGTAAGACGTCATATTCTACAATAAGATCTGGCAGAGGGAGCATTTCCATGAGCGAAATGGATGGCAATCCCAGTACGCCTATAAAAAAATCGTAAGGACCGTGTCCACCACCAAAACCGCCTTGCATAACAAACATCGCTGTAGCAGTCAAACCACAAATAAGTGGGACTACCGGCAGAAATAGGACGACCTTGATTAGAGTATTTTTCACAATAAGGTTATTTCCTTCGGATCCCGTCTACAGTCGCAACGAAGTATATAACCTCCTATTTGATATAGTAGCCAGAGACTCGCCAGTTTCCATCCTTGTCGCGCATTGGAGTGACAGTTTCCAGGGCAGATCTTTTTCTTTCAAAGGACGTCGCATACTGAATAACGACGTACTCACCATCGGGTGCACCAGGGAGCGTAGTCGCATATTGCTTAGACTTTAGCCTTCTGGAAAGAACCTTACCGAGGGGCCTCCTAACAGCCGCAATGGTCGTCTTCCACTGGCCCTTCTGAACCGCGGCCCTAAAATAAGCAGCAGCATTGTCCCAGCTGTTGGAGTATTGCCCTGCGTCCACTAACGCGAGCCAGGAGTTGGCAGCAACAATAGCTTCTCTCTCCGTGGCCTGGTCTGCTGTGACTGGTTGGAAGAGCACTAGGCTAGAGAGCAGGGTTAGTGCGACGAGTACATTCCTTTTCATTTTCATCGCCAGCCCTCCAATTCTGGTTTGCCATTAGACCAAGAATTAGACGTGCAATTCCTGAGCCGAAGTCGGGGGGGTGGCGAGTCATCCAAACTAAGGTGGGACGTCTTTAAGAACGTACTATTTTTCCCAATACGGGCCGGGAGCCTTGCCCTCAACGTAGTCCTTGAGGCGGTACATCAACATACCCCAGGTCGAGTTGCAGGACGCAAAGAAACGGGTGGTCGAGCGCCAGTTGTCGTGCACAAAATAGAGGATGGTTGTTCCGTTTCTCTGAGAGATGTCCCACGTAAGTCGGGTCCCCTTCCACTCGTCATAGTCCCCAACACACGACCAGACGACCTTTTTCCCGGGCGTGAGCTCTTCGATCCGCATGCGAAACAGAAACTTACGGTCGTAAAAGCCAAACTCCGCAATGCTTCCAACGCGCGATTCGGCTACGCTATCACCGGTCCACCAGCCGCGCAGGCCTTCCTGTGTGGCAATGGCTCCGTAGACCTTCTCGGGTGACGCTTCGATTTGGATCTCATGGTGCATGTCAGCCATTTTTGCTCTCCTCTCTATTCTATAATTTATTCCATCCGCCTTACCGGCTTGTTGCGCTGCGCTTAAGGGCTAACGCTATAGCGCGCAGCGGAATGGAGAGTCAAGAAAAAATGGGAGGCGTGCCCGAAAAAATTTTATAATCGATATGCAAGAAAGACTAGACAGTTCGAATAAACATTACTATGATTGATGCCGGTCGAGGTGACACAGACCTCTTCGCGTCCCCGCCTGCAATGGGGTAGGCCAGGGCGGGCCAGGCCCGGGGTCGACATCGGCGGTCGATTTCGGGTTGGCGGGTACTGGGCCCGCGATGTTGGGTGCGCCGAGAGAGGAGGTGGTCCAGTCGTGAATATATGTATGGTGATCTGTGAGGTGGTGGCCTCCTAGGCCAGCGCACCCGAAAGAACCTGGGTGGCTGCCTGGAAGGCCCAGGCACCACCGGCCCTGATGGTCCCGCTTTCACCGGCGGGGCGGCCCGGCAGCTTCGGCACCGACCGCAGTCTCCATCAGGGCTTTTTTTTCTGCACGCCCGAATTATCCCTCCAGCTCGCCGATCACTTTTATACCTCCCCACTTCTGGGTGTGCTCCATCGCTCGTGCATAGATCTCGGGTTTCACGACCTCGCGATAGTGTGCTAGATCCTCTTCGGAAGGAGTTCCCCGCTGCCATTGGTATTGGAACTGCCGTGCGCCCGTCGCATCAGCGGGAGTCAGGATAACCTCAAGGACGTTACCGCTCGGAAACTCCCAGATCCCGAGGGAAACGCCGTCAACTCGCCCTCCTTCCATGATGCCTCCTCTTTCTACGGTGGACACTATCTCCATACCCTTTAATTGTTCGCAGCCGTCTCCTTAGGTTTTCCGGAGCGCACGAGGTAAAAACGCCTTCCGGGCTAGAAGGCTCGGAAAGATCTTCTGTTCTTAGACGGGAGTTGCTAAGGTCTATTGTATGGGGAGTGGGTGATTTGGGAAATGATAAAGGGAGGAAGGAAAATAAAAACGGGGGCTCCCCTAATGGGTCAGAGGCCCGCCCCCGGAGGCCCAAAGGAAAGGAGAGAGGCTATGGGAACTCGCCTTCCCAATGTTCCAACAAGCAACATTTGTGCCAAATCCCCTGACGCCTCAATTCCTTATTTTTAAACTATTGCGTTGCGTTCTGAGGACTTCTGGGGCGTGAAACTATGGCGGAATGCCTTATCACTTTGCCACGATCGGGCGAGGTTCGCGCCGGCTAACCGGCGGCGCGTGGAAGCCGAGGACCCCCTCTTTATTTGACAAGCGAATTTGTGTACTGTATCCGGTATACATCCCTCCGAGGAGCCAACTGTGAAGATCCACTCCATTGCTGCTGATCTCCAGGCTCTCATCCAGGGTGATGCGCGGTTCGACGAGGTAACCCGGGTTCTCTACAGCACCGGGGCCTGCATGTATCGGATCAAGCCTCTCGGCGTGGTCTTTCCGAAGAGCCGGGAAGATGTGATCGCCACTGTCCGCTACGCTGCCGATCGGGGCATTCCCGTCATCCCGCGAGGCGGCGGCTCCAGCCGGTGCGGACAGGAGCTCGGCACAGGCGTCGTCTTGGATTTTACCCGCTACATGCACCGCATTTTGGAGCTCAATCCCAGTGAAGGCTGGATTCGGGTCGAGCCCGGCTGCACGCTGAATTCTCTGACGAGTGCGCTCAGGCAGCACAATAAGTATTTCCCGCCCGACCCCTCCAGCGGTGATGTCTGTGCCCTAGGGGGGATGTTGGCTACCAACTCCAAAGGGGCGCATTCGGTCAAATATGGGACAACCAGGGATTACTTGAGTTCGCTCGAGGTGGTTTTAGCCAGTGGCGACATCATTAGGACCGGACCGGTCGATCGCGATGGTCCCCGAGTTCAGTCGCTGCTTGAGGACGAGGTCCAGGGTCCGATCTATCGGGGGCTCATGGATATTCTCGCCCGCTTCGGTGGTCTATTAAAGGAGAAGGCCCCCGAGGTGACGAACAACAATTGCGGCTATAATCTGTGGCGTCTCACCCAGGACGGGACCATGGACCTGGGCCAGCTCTTCGTCGGATCGGAGGGGACCCTGGGGATCTTCACCGAGGCCACCCTCCGGATCCTGGATCACCCCCGCCACCGAGCCATCGGCCTGCTGAGCTTTGACTCGCTGGAGAAAATGGGAGAGGCGGTGGCTGTCCTCCGGGAGTTACAGCCAAGCATGATCGAGATTCTCGAGCGGCAGATACTAAATCTCAGCCGGCGACATGATCCTGGACTTCGCCCTTTTCTCCCAGAAGGGGTAGAGGCGGTTCTGATCCTTGAACACGAAGGCGAGCGCCCTGAGGAGGTCGACGCTCGGATGGCCGCGAGTCGAAAAAAGCTGGTGGAAGAGCACCGTCTCGCCACCGGAATGCTGCTTGCAACCTCAGCTGAGGATCAGGCCAAGATCATTGCGATCCGTAATGTGGCTTCATCGGTTGTTACTCACATCAAGGGGCCTCGCAGACCTCTGATCTTCATCGAGGATGCCGCCGTCCAACCCACGCGTTTGCCCGTCTTCATCGGAAGGATGCGACAGCTCTTGAATCGACATGGGGTAACGGCCGGTATGTATGGGCACGCCGGAGACGGCAATATCCACATCCTGCCTATGCTCGATCCGAGGGACCCGACGGACATCGCGATGATCCAGGCGATTGCCGATGAGGCAAGCGAGATCGTCTGGGGCCTCAAGGGAACCATCAGCGCGGAACATGGCGATGGGTTGTCCCGTACCGGTTACATCCAGAGGCAGTATGGGGAGCTCGATAGGGCGTTTCGGGAGGTCAAAGCACTGCTCGATCCAAAAGGCATCCTCAACCCCGACAAGATCGTGAGCGATAACCCGCCATCAGTGAATGGGCAGCTCCGATACGGGCCAACCTATCCAACGATCCCCGTGGGAACGCAGCACCGGTTTCGGGAAGAGGGAAGTTTTTCCGAAGCCGTCGAACGGTGCATTGGCGTCGGGAATTGCCGGAAGATGCACGGAACGATGTGTCCGTCGTACATGGTGACGCGCGAGGAGGAACACTCGACCCGCGGCCGGGCCAATCTCCTTCGAGCGGCCCTGTCCGGAGAGCTGCCCCCCGAAGCCCTGAGTGGACCAGAGCTCTACGGAGCGTTAGACCTCTGCCTCGAGTGTAAGGCCTGTAAAAAGGAGTGCCCCACGAGCGTCGACATGGCCAAGCTCAAGGCGGAATTCCTCGCCCGATACTATGAGAAGAATGGCCTCCCCATACGGTCACGACTCTTCGCCCACGCGGCAGACCTGGGCCGGTGGGGGAGTCGATTGGCTCCGTTGTCGAACTGGGCTGCCGCGATCCCGGGGACGCGGTGGCTGCTCGAGCGCCTCGTAGGGATCGACAGGCGACGCCCACTTCCACCTTTTGCCCCTTTGAGCTTCGTCCAGTGGTTCCGCAGACAGGGTGAGTCGCCACCAGGCCCGAAGGGCCCGGTGGCTCTCTTCCCCGATACCTTTATGAATTATCACTACCCCGAGGTCGGGATAGCAGCAACCTCGCTCCTAGAAAAATTGGGATATCGGGTGATGCTTGCGGACGTCGGCTGCTGCGGCCGGACGTTGATCTCCAAAGGGTTACTCAGCAAAGCGGCTGATCGCGCAAAGGCCACTGTCGGTCGGCTGCATCGTTACGTGGAGGACGGCATTCCCATCGTAGGGTGTGAGCCAAGTTGTCTACTCACCTTTCGGGATGAGTTCCTCGATCTGATTGGTTCGCCTGAGGGAGAGGCAGTGGCGCAGCATAGTTTTCTTCTCGAGGAGTTCCTCCTCGATCGGTACCGGCGAGGTGAGCTTCGGGCAGCCTTTCGGGAGACAGGGCGGCGGGTACTATTTCACGGCCACTGCCATCAAAAGGCTGCGGTCGGGACCAGGCCGACGATGGACGCCCTCCACTTGATCCCTGGTCTCGCCGTTGAAGAGATTGATGCGGGCTGCTGCGGGATGGCCGGGTCGTTCGGTTTTGAGAAAGAACATTACGACCTCTCGCTGGCCATCGGGCGACAGCGCCTCTTTTCGGCGATCGAGAGGGCTGAGAATCGTGTGGAGATCGTTGCCTCGGGGGTCTCGTGCCGACAGCAAATCCTCCACGGCACTGAACGGGTTGCGAGGCATCCAGTGGAACTTTTGAATGAGTCCCTTGACACCATTGATCGGTGACCGCTCAATGCGGCGAGCGATCGTTCCGGGTGGAGGAGGCCAAGCATGAGCCAGGAACTGCTGCGGGAGACTAAAGGCGGCGTTGCCACGATCACCATCAACCGACCGGCACAACGAAATGCCATGACCTACGACATGTGGCAGCACCTTGCCAGTTTTGTGGAAGCGTTACAGGCCGATCCCGAGGTGCGGGTGGTCATCATTCGGGGTGCCGGGACGCAGGCCTTCTCTGCTGGGGCCGACATTGCTGAGTTTGAAGAGCAACGTCGAAACTCTACTTTAGCCAAAAAATATCACGCGGCGGTCGAGGAGGCATTCCAGGCCATCGCCCACTGTTCCAAGCCAACGATCGCCATGGTAGCGGGATATTGTGTAGGAGGTGGGCTCGAGCTTGCGACCGCTGCCGATCTCAGGATCGCCGCCGACAACAGCCGGTTCGGGATACCGACGGCCAAGCTCGGAATATTCATGCCGTATTGGGAAATGTCCCAGCTGGTCCGCCTCGTTGGAGCCGGTCGCACCATGGACATGCTTCTCACGGCGAAACTGGTCGAGGCTGAGGAGGCGCTTCGGATCGGCCTAGTCTCTCGCCTTGTCCCGGTGGCCGAGCTCGAACAACACACTTACCAGGTGGCGGCTGAAATCGCCGGCTACGCGCCGTTGAGCCATCGCTGGCACAAGAAAGTTTTGGAAATGATCCTCCGCAATCCCGACCTCGATGGTCTCACCTCGGAAGAGGCAGACCTTCCCTTCGGCTGCTTTGATACAGAGGACTTCCAGGAGGGGCGCCGGGCCTTTCTGGAAAAGCGCAAGCCAGAATTCAAAGGGCAATGAACCGACAGCAGGAAGGTCACATGACGTCCCGCACGCCACTCGAAGGTGTGGTAGTTCTCGATGTGACCCAGGTAATGGAACTAGAGCATTTGGTGGCTGGTAAGATCAAAAATATTGGCATCCCCGTGAAGCTTTTCCTCACTCCGGGAGAGATCCGTGGTCCCGCCCCACTCCTGGGCCAACATACCGACGAGGTCTTGCTCTCGGTTGGCCTCGATCGAACGGAGATCGCCCACCTCCGTGAGTCCGGCGTCATCGCGTAGCATCCAAACAGAGGCCAGGCTTCAGATGGAAGGGTTGGAGTAAAAATGCATCGCGTACTTCTTCTCATGACGACCACAACATATCGGGCCAGTGCATTTCTCGACGCGGCCCGGCGACTCGATGTGCCAGTGGTGGTTGGTTCCGACCGCGAGCAGGCCTTGGCAATGGCGAACCCTGGTGGGCACATCACGCTCGACTTCTTGGCGCCAGAGCAGGCCGCAGGTGCGATCGTCGAATTTGCCACGCAATATCCGATTGGAGCTGTGGTTTCGGCCGATGACGACGGGGTGATCCTGGCGGCCATGGCAGCAAAAGCGCTGGGATTACGGCATAATACTGTAGACTCGGTTGCCGCCGCCCGGGACAAGCATCGCATGCGGCAGGTCCTGGCCGAGTCCGCGGTCCAGTCGCCTCGTTCCCAGCTCGTCTCCGTCGAAGAGGACCCGAAAGATGTGGCTCGCCGGGTAAGCTTCCCTTGCGTGGTCAAGCCGCTGTTCCTCTCCGCGAGCCGCGGGGTCATTCGGGCCGACGACCCGGACCAATTCGTTGCTGCCTTTCAGCGGCTCGTTGCCATCTTACGGCTTCCCGAAGTCGCCGCCCAGGGGGGCGCACTCGCGCAGCAGATTCTCGTAGAGACGTTCATCCCGGGCATCGAGGTAGCACTTGAGGGACTCCTCTCGCAAGGCAAGCTCAGGGTACTGGCCCTCTTCGACAAGCCAGATCCCCTCGACGGTCCCTTCTTTGAAGAGACAATCTACGTGACACCGTCCCGGCTCTCCCTTCCCATCCAGGAGGCCATTGCAGGGTGCACGGCCGATGCGGTGACAGCGCTCGGCCTCCAGTACGGGCCCGTGCATGCAGAGCTTCGGCTGAATGAGCAAGGACCATGGGTCCTTGAGATCGCCCCCCGCTCCATCGGCGGACTCTGCTCTCGCGCGCTGCGGTTCACCGAGGGCGTATCCTTAGAAGAACTCATTCTCCGAGATGCATTAGGACTTGAGGTGGCGTCCCTCAAACGGGAGGAACAGGCCTCGGGGGTCATGATGATCCCCATTCCTGAGGCCGGTATCTTCCGCGAGGTGCGGGGTCAGGACGACGCTCGACGTGTTCCAGGAATCGAGGAGATCAGAATCACTATCCCTGCAGGGCAGCGGGTCGTTCCCTTGCCGGAGGGGACGCGGTACCTCGGATTTATCTTTGCACGTGGCGAAACTCCGGACCGCGTCGAAGCCGCGTTGCGGGAAGCGCATCGGCGGCTCACCTTTGTCATCACTCCTCCTACTGAGCATCCGAAAGGGGTTGGCTGTTGCTCAGGCGGATCTACGGGTTGACAATGATCCGCGTTTGAGTCTAGGATGGAATAGGGTTTTACCCAACGGGCCTATAGCGCACTTATCGTGTTCCGGACACCTCCGGTGCTGGCGATATAAATGAATGAAGAGGGCCCTGGGCCCTATAAAGGAGGAAGTCATGCTTACGATCACCGAGGCGGCAACGAACAAGATCCTGGCGTTGATGGAAGCCGAGGAGCAGAAAGATCTCGCGCTGCGGGTTGCGATACAGGGGCGTGGCCCGGGCGGTTTTCGGTACGAACTCCAATTCGTAGGACAGGACGAGAAGGAGGCCGGGGACACCGTGATCGACGCCGGGGGTCTTCGGGTGGTCGTCGATGCAGAAAGCGCTGAGAACCTCAAAGGGGCGAATATCGACTATGTCGATGGGATATACGAAAGCGGTTTCAAGATCGACAACCCGAACTCCCTTTGGACCGATCCCAAGGCGCAGGCTATACAGGAAGTCATCGATAGCCGGATTAACCCCGGTGTGGGCACGCACGGTGGGCATGTCACGCTCCTCGAGGTAAAGGATCATACCGCATACATTGCCCTGGGCGGGGGTTGCCAAGGCTGCGGGATGGCTGACGTGACCCTCAAGCAAGGGATCGAGGCGATGATCAAGGAGACAGTTCCCGAGATCCGCGAGGTTATCGACACAACCGACCACGCCGCGGGCAAAAACCCTTACTTCCAGCCGTCCAAGGGCGGGCAATCTCCCTTCGCCTAGCGTCCGGGAAATCCCCTGAAAACAGCAGTCTACAGGACTTTTCCACTTTCCTGATCCATCGGGATCCCTAATGCAGGCCGTCCTAATTTCTACATATGAATTGGGGCGGCAGCCCTTTGGGCTGGCCTCCCCAGCCGCCTGGCTTCGACAAGCTGGGGCTCAGGTGACCTGCATCGACCTCGCAGTGGAGCGCCTCGACGAACAGGCGATCCGTGCGGCGGACGTGGTCGCGTTTTATCTGCCGATGCATACGGCGACCCGCATCGCCACGCGGGTGGTGGATCGGGTCAAAACCCTGAATCCTAGTACCCACCTCTGCTTCTATGGCCTCTACGCCTCGATGAACGAACCCTTACTTCGAACACTCGGTGCGGAGACCATCCTCGGGGGGGAGTTCGAGGAGGGATTGCTGAGCCTCGTGAAGCGGCTGGGCGCCAACTCGAGCGGGACAAGAGAAGTTACACAAACTGAGCCCCTGGTCTCACTGAGCAAACAGCGGTTTTTGATCCCGGACCGGAGCGGTCTCGCAGACTTATCGAAGTACGCGCGGCTGGAACTTGGAAATGGCCAGAGTCGAACGGTGGGATATACGGAGGCGAGTCGGGGCTGCAAACATTTGTGTCGCCACTGCCCGGTGGTTCCGGTCTATGAGGGGCAGTTCCGCATCGTGCAACGGAATGTGGTGTTGGAAGATATCAAAAGGCAGATTGGCGCCGGAGCAGAGCACATCACCTTTGGTGATGCCGACTTTTTCAATGGGATCGGTCACGCCGTGGCGCTCGTCCAAGCTCTGCACGCCGAACATCCGCACCTGACGTATGATGTCACTATCAAGATTGAGCATCTCCTTAAGCATCGAGGGCGCCTCAGGACACTGAAGGAGACCGGCTGTCTGTTTGTGACCAGTGCGGTTGAATCGATCGATAACCGCGTGCTGGCTCTGCTGGACAAAGGGCACACCCGGGATGATTTTGTCCGGGTCCTCCACCTGTGCCGGGAAGTCGGGCTGATTCTCAACCCGACCTTCGTGGCGTTTACCCCGTGGATCTCCGTCGAGGGCTATCAAGATCTGTTGTCGCTCTTGGCAGAGCTTGATCTCATCGATCAGGTTGCTCCCATACAGCTTGCGATTCGCTTGCTTATCCCGGCGGGTTCACGACTGCTCGATCTGCCCGAGGTGCGCCAGGTGGTGGGGTCGTTTGACGAGGCTGCGTTAGTTTATCCCTGGCGGCATCCCGATCCGCGGGTGGACCAGCTGCAGGCGGACGCCCAAGCGCTTGTCCAGGCGGCTGTACTACGTGGGCATAGTCGGCGCGAGATTTTCTCGCAGCTCTGGCTGCTGGCCGAGCAGGAGTCTGCAGGCTCCTTCCGCCCTCTGCCGCCCACACCCCAGGCGCCCCCCCGGGTGACGATCCCGTATCTCACCGAACCGTGGTATTGCTGAGCAGAGCCCACCGAGGAGCAGGTCGCTCCTTTCTAAATCCCCTGCGCTGGGTTCCTTCCCCCGTACTCTTCTCTCTGCAAACAGTCCCCTTGTCGCGGGGCATGGCAATCGATGCCCTTGCCGACGTGTAGTACCCAAGACATTATTGCCGTTGATGCGTGGGTCGTGGGATGGGAACCGGAACGCCGGACGAAGGAAGATTCGGGTCGCCGGCGGTCTCAGCTAACTGGTGAGGCGGGTGCCTTTTAGTAAAGGCGATGCACAAAGGAGCCGATCGAAGCAACTTATGAGAGTTTTGGGTGAGGGATAATTAGACCCTTGGGAGGAACGTCGCGTCTCAGCGTTGTAACCGAATCACCGAGGGATCATCCTGAGCCTCGTCATCGGGTCTCATCGCGGCCATCCGGCACTGTCCTTCGAAGAGCACACCGTCGTCAAGGACTACCACTGGGGCTTCGATGTTTCCGAAAACACGGGCCTCCCCCTTGAGCTCTACCCGGTCGCTGGCCTGGACGTTGCCGACTATCTCACCCCAGATCACCACCGACCCCGCCCGGATGGTCGCGTTCGCGACGGCTTTCTCCCCGATAATAAGCACATCGGTGGTCACGATCTCGCCATGGAACTTGCCATTGAGCAGGACAGTTCCCGTGCCGGTGAACGTGTACTTTCCCTCGATCTCCGAGCCCTCGCCAATGAAGGCCATGATACCAGTCTGATTGGCTGCAGGCTTACGCGAAGAATTCCAGAGCATGACAAGGCACCCCCCTGCAGGAGCAGGATCCCCTGCGCCTTACTCTACTAGACGAGCTGCTTATCCTTCACCAGATGGACCAGAGGCTTTTCTTCTTCGGCCTCCGATCGCTTCTTGAGTTTAGTCACGTTGCCGTTAAAGAATCCGCCTTTGGAGATCACGAGCGAATTCGTTTCGATATTGCCGTCCGCCCGCCCTGTGGGGGTGATCTCGACACTCCCGGTCGCCACCATGTTCCCCTCGTATTCGCCGTGGATGATGGCGTCGACCGTCTGAACGTCGGCACGGACGGAGCCTCTGTGGCCAATAACGAGTTTTCCACCCACCTTGAGCTCGCCGCCAATCTCACACTCGATCTGGATCGAGTCGGTGATGTCAAACTTTCCCTCGAGCTTAGCGGCGTTTCCCGTAATGGTCAGGAGGGTGGTTGGGACCGGTGGGTTACCGTCAATGGAGGGGTCGGTAGCGGTGTATTTCTCGGGGGATGGTCGTTTCAGCATCGAAGCCTCCTTTTGTTTGATCCAGTGAGGATTTCCTCCAAAAACCGACATGTTCGCATTACTCCAGCAATTCCGGGCAGCATGGAAAGGTAAAAGGTGAAAGCCGTGAACCTAAGGGAAACACTGCAGCCGGAATTGCAAATTTCATGCCTTATTAGCCGATTCTCCTGTAAGCATCTCTTCGAGGAAGGTCATACTCCACCATCACACAGGAGAACCGCCTCGTCTTGAGGGCAGAGCGCTCTCGGCCACTGGCGAGGAAGGTTGATCTCTTTCCCCCATTCGGGCAGTTTTACGCCTCACCTCTTTTTCCTGCGCAGCAGTCTGTCGATACTCAGCTCCCCTCCGCCCGCAGCCGCGAGAAAGAGGAAGACGAAGGAGTAGAGTGCCGCGAGTTCTCCTCGATTCAGGAGGGGCCAGAATCCCTCAGGGAAATGCGCCATGAAGTAGGCGACCGCCATGAGTCCGGAAAGGATGAAAGCCACCGGCCGCGTGAAAACCCCGAGGAGGATGGCCAGGCCACCGAAAAACTCCAGGAGCCCGGCTAGGCCCATGAGTGAGAAGAGTGGCGCCGTCGCACCGGGTTGGCCTTTGAAGCCGCCGAACATGCCGAACAGTTTCTGTGCGCCATGCGGTATGAAAAGAAATCCGGTGATGATGCGGAGAAGGTTCAGGGCAAGGCTCGGAATGGTGCTTTCAAAGTGACGAGGCATCGGCATCCTCCAACCCTTTCTTTGTGGGGTTGTTTCAACTTTTCCGCTGGCCGTTCTGGGCCAGGGCGACATAGGAGTTCAGTGCTCGAGAAGCTTCTCGTACAGGGTCTCGTATTGCGGGACAACTCGGGGGGCGTCGAAGTAGTCCAGGACTCGCCGTCGGGCGGCCTGCCCCATCCGATCGCGTAATCCTTCATCTGTGAGAATCCGGAGGGCACCCTGGGCCATCCCTTCCACGTCGCCCACGGGATAGAGGAATCCGCTCACCCCATCCTCGACGACCTCCGGCAGGCCGCCTACCCGGCTGGCGATCACCGGGACCTCA
>JBFHXD010000005.1:0-39787 GCA_041599135.1 Methylomirabilales bacterium (SeqCode)
AATCCCTTCCGAGTGCTCATCCGAGTACCTCCTGAAGGGTCAAAAAACGGCAAAACGCCCTCCGGGCCGTGCATCGCCCGCGAGGACGTCCGAATGGTTGCTGTGCTCCCATTATTCGTGAAGTACTTTAAGTTGTTCGACCTATCTCCTCGGTCTCACAGCCTCTAAGCCGGAAAGTATCCCCGAGGCTCTTGGCACTGTCAAGGGTTTTATGGGGTGGAGAGTTGAGGGTCGAGAGTCGAGTGCTGAGGGCTCAGGGCTGAGAGCTTAGCGCAGGTCACACGGATGCCCAAGATTGAGTTGCAGAGCATTTTTCCAAATTGAACCTAAACTTTTCATCGCCTAAAACCTCCGTGTTGTCCCTGCTCGAGGTATTGGCTTCACAACCCACCTAATCGTCCCGCTCAGTGATAAGATCTCCCTTTGGGACGAGCACAGGCTAACGAGACAGGCAGTTCGTGTCAAGGCAGGCTTAGAGGTCCTCGGCGGGGTAGCCGAGGGGGCCGAGCAGGGTCTCGGCCGCCCGGAGGAGCAACTCGACGTATCTCTCTTTATCATAGGTCTCATTTCCTGTCAGCAGCAGCGCTGACCGGGCGCGGTCCCCTTTCACCCTGGCCTTCTGATCAAGGATGATATAGCTCACCTGCTCGCCCGGGTGCAGCTTCACCCCGGCCAGGGCTAGCTCTTTTGCCGCGATCGCCCCAGCATCCTCACGCACGTACTGCATCGGGTCTTTCGACAACGTCCGGGTAATGACGAGCTCCTCAAACGGCACCCGTCCCTCACGGATCTCTTCCAGATGACGCCGGAGGATCTCGAGGGCCTCGGGGATGCAGGTCTGAAATTCAGCGGCATTGTTCGCCCGAGCCAGGCAGTCGAACATTTCCTGCTGAGCCCTCGCAATCTTCGGCGCCGTGTCGTGCCGCCGCAGCTCCAGACCGCGGACCTTTTGCTCGCCATTCTGGAAGACGCCGTAGAAACGATTCGGTACCGTGATCTCCGGCGCCTCTCGGGATGGACAAAAGACGAGCCACTTGTAGATCCCCTCGACCGCAATGGGAATCTTGGTCGCGTCCATGATCTCCTGACACAGTTCTTCGAGCTCCTGCTCCGTAAGGCCTGGCTTCTGCAGGTAGATCGAATCCACGATGGCATGGATCACTCGAAAGCCGTAAGCCTCCGCGATGGTTCGTGCTCTCAAAAGCATCTCTCGCCCGAGGCTCGTCACCGCTTCGTGGGCCATGATTTGTCCCCAGCGGGCGTTCCGGTATCCCAGGTAGCCAAAACTCACCAGCAAGCACCAACGCAACGCCGACTGCAGCAGGTCGTATCGCCGCCGCGCTGCCCCCTGATTCGCCTTTTTGAGGTTCTTGTATCGCAGTCGCTTCTCGAGCAGGGGACGGAGAACCCGAGGGACCAGACCCTCTCGTCGCTGGCAGAGGCTGTATCCCGCCTCTGGCACCACCCCTTTGGGACAGCACTCACAGTTCACCGTTTCCGGAGAGATGTTGTAGGCCACCATGAGCGCGGGATACATGCTGGCGAAGTCGATCTCGGCCACGTTTTCGTGCAGCCCCATCGGCGGCAGATACACCATGCCACCCTTATCTATCGTCAAAAGCTCTGCCAAGGTCTTGGCCTCTTCCACCTCTGCCTTCTTCCAGGGGATCAGGGCTCCCATTCGCGTGGCCTCATCCATCTGCATCGAGGTGATGGCGACACCGGTCGAGAGACGAGCTTGCCGCTGCACAGGAACCTTGGCGACCCGGCAAACCTCGAGCAGCCCGGGCAGTTCCCCGTCGTGGTAGATGAAAGAGTTGTGCAGATCGATGTGCCAGCGGCCGTACAGGGGAAACGGTGGCGTCATGTAAACGACACGGCCATAGCTAAAAAAGCTGCGCCCCTCTCTCGGCGGCTTGCGGGTGACTGGTTCGCGATCAAGGGGAAGGTCCACCTGGTGTCTCTTTGCCAGCTTCAACAGCAGGGGCAGGAGAAAGGCGTCTCCCTCCTCGGTATAGATGAGGTCGGGATCGTACCGCTCGAGCAGCCCCTTGAAGTTCTCGAGTAGCTCGACCTCTTCCCCATACAGATCGTAGGTCTCCCCTTCTGCCGCGACCTGGAGCGCGGTGAGGCGCCTCGAGAAGCGGCCAACGGGCCCCGCGCCCCGCATCTCCATGACCCGAAGAGGAGGCAGGGCGTACTCTAACGCCCAGGGATCATCCCGGCACTCGATCCCCTTGAGGACACCCTCTTTGTGCTCGATGGCGCAGAAGGCCAACGGAAAGATCTGCCGCTCGTAGCAATAGAGTTGGGCGAGGTGGATCCCACAGTTCCAAAAGAGGATCCGCGGGTGTTCCAGGAAGAGCCGATCGGGAAGCGATGAATATTGGTTCGGGTCTGCCAGGGCGATCTTCAGGACCTCGACCTTTTCCTCGCTGACGAGATCCCAGCGCTTGACAAACTCAAGTCCTGCCACGGAGGGTTTCTTTTCGATCTCTCGGATGAGCGGCTTGAGATCCTGCATCTTGCCTTCGGCGTAAAAGGCCGGGGTGAATGGATCCTCCAGGCGCAATCGCTCTCCCGCCTCGGTGATCCACCACAGGACCATCCCACGCTTGACGGGGTACAGATCAAAGAGCCAACCCTGAGTCTGCATCCTGTTCTCGGTGCAAGGCCTCGAGCCTGTCGAGACGTTCTCGGATCTCTTGCAGGGCTTTTTCCTGTTCCAACAAGATGGCCATCACCACCGCCTCGAAGGGGGTGGGACGGGCCACATAGGACGCCTCAGCGGCGTGCTGCCTGGCATGTTGGAAGAGACGGTCAAAGGCCTCGCGGTCACTCCGCCCAAGCGCCCGGCGGAACTTTGCCCAGGACTCTCGTTCCTGGTGGAAGGCCTGGACGATACTCATCACGGTTCGACCCATGACTCACCTCACAAAGGGAAGGAGTTGATCGGCCGGCAGGATTTCGATTCGGCGCGAGAACGGCTTCTCGCGCCGAAAGACCAGAGCTTGCCCTGAGCTTGTCGAAGGGTCGATGCGGATGCTTCGCGACGCCACGTCCAGCCAAGGCACGTGAAGGTTTCTTCGCCCGGACTCGACGGGCGCATCCGCCGAAGTCACCAGGATCTTGCACCCCTGTTCAGCCTGCCGTTTTATCTCTGCCGCGATCTTGCGAAGCAACAAGTTTGCCTCTTTGAGAGGGACATTGGCATCAGCAAAGAGCGAGGTCGCCCCGGAAAGAATCACCAGGCCCGGGGTGCGCTTTTGGATAAAGGGATCCAGACGGCGGAACGCCAGCCCGGCCAGCTGGTGGACGGTAAAGGTACGAACGATGTGGATCCGGGACAGGATCGGCTGGGGATCCTGTCTTGCGGCCAGGGCCAGACGAGAGACGACGTAGGGATCGGTGCTGTTGCCCGCATCAACCAGGAGCACTCGCTGTCCCTTGAGGGCGTAGAGCCCCGCGGCAAAGGTCGCCAGCGAGAGGACCACGTTGGATCCTCGGAGCAGCGCGACAATCCCTGCCGGTGGGGGCTGGACCAGGGCCTCCATGAGCGCCGGTAGCCGCCGGTCCTGGGACTCCGCACCGGCTGCTCCATCGTCAGGGACACCTTTGGCGAGCGAAGCAAGAGTGCGCATAACAGAGACTCCTGCCGCCTCACCCTCCCCTCTCCCCCTTGCCAAGGGGGAGAGGATTAAAGGTGAGGGGGTTGAGCGTTGAATCGGCGGAGCAGACCAACGACCTTACCGAGAATCCGGATGCCCTGGCCCTGAGGTTCTCGAAGGGCCTGTGGAAACTTCAGTGGAGCGTAGGCCGGGTTATCCGAGGCAAGGAGGATCGCATCGTTCTCACGCTCGAAGCGCTTGAGGACTGCCTCGTCCTCGATCAGGGCCACCACGATCTCGCCAGGCATCGCCACCTGCTGTCGACGTACGACGGCGATATCCCCGGCAGCCACGGTGGGGGCCATGCTGTCGGTGAGCACCCTGACGGCAAAGCCTTCGCCGCCGCCCAGCCAGAAGGCCGGCACCGGAACATAATCCACTACCTCTTCCCGGGCGAGCACCGGCGGCCCTGCGGTGACTCGATCGTACACGGGGAGGTATCCGACCTGCTCTTCAGGGGGCAGCGGATTGCCTGCCGGATCCTTCAGGACCTGAATGCCCCGAGGACCCGGAAGGCGCCTGATATAGCCCTTTTGCTCGAGCGCCCGGACATGCCGAAAAGCCCCGAACCGGCTCTTGACCCCGATCGCCTCGGCGATCTCTTCTAAAATAGGAGGCATCCCCCGCTGCCTGAGACACCGCAGGATCGCTTCCAGGGCCTGTCGTTGCTTCGGACTGAGGCTCTTCATGGAGTCCTCCAGGCTGGGACCCCATGGATAACCCCTGTTATCTATCCCTTGTCAAGCAGAAAATTTGGCCCTTTGACCCTTGGCCCTGAAGTCGTAGTTGGCGAGCCAAGAGGAATTCAGTATTATGTCCTAGAGGAGGTCAGCCATGGCGATTGACAAGAGACTTCTTGTTACCTTTTGCGCAGGATTGGTGGTGATCGCGCTCAGCGGTTGTGGGCAGGAAAGACCGGCGGAACGTTCCGTTGAGAAGAATGGCAATGGCGCGGCGCCTCAAGTTGCCAAGGATGTCGAGAGGGTAGATGTCGAGAGGGTAAAAGAGGATGTTGCTAAGAAAGTCGAGGGCAAGGGTGATCTTGGGGCAGGGAAGCAGACGTATGCTGTCTTCTGCGCCTCGTGCCATGGGAACACGGGCAAGGGTGATGGCCCGGCGGCGGCCGCACTACCCACCAAGCCGCGGAGTCTTTCAGACACCAACTACATGAACACATTGACGGATCAACACCTCTTCAAGGTCATCAAAGAGGGAGGCACCAGCGTAGGGAAATCCCCCCTCATGCCCCCCTGGGGCGGCCAGCTCGATGACCAGCAGATCTGGAACGTGGTGGTCTACGTCCGCAAGCTGTCGAAATCTTCCAACTAGCCAACCCGACCAGGGCCCGCTTCTAGGAGCTGAACCACTTATTATAATATTAGCCCGCTCCAACAGGGTTAACCGCTCTTCGGGGCCGCTGGGATTGGATGCTTCGGCCCGTGGCCAGCGCCGGTGTGCTTGATCGCCCGGGCGATCTCGTCCAGGTCGTCGTGCGACAGCATCAGACCGGCCGCGTCGATCCAGCCGTCCACCTGTTCGGGCGAGCGCGCCCCCACGATCGCGCCCGTGACCCCCTGCCAAGCGAGCGTCCACGCGACGGCGATCGCCCCGATTGTCGTCCTGTGCCGCACCGCGATCGGCTTGAGCCCGTCCCGCAGCGCCAGGCTCCTCTCCACATTCGGCGACTGGAAGTCCGGCCAACGGCGCCGCCAGTCGTCGGGCGCGAGGCTCTGTACCCGCTCAACGGTCCACTTCTCCGTCAGGAGCCCCGCCTGCATCGGGCTGTACACGATCACGCCCGTCCCATGCTTAGCGCACCAGGGGATCACATCCGCACCGGCCCCGCGGTGGATAAGCGAAAAGGGCGGCTGGAGGGAATCCACGTGGCGGATCTTCTCGCATCGCTCGAGGAGTGGTATGTCGAAGTTGGACACGCCAGCCCAGCGCACCTTCCCCTCCTCCACGAGCCGGACCACCTCGCCCCACGAGTCCTCGACCGGCGTGCCCGTCTCGTCCGGCCAGTGGAACTGGTAGAGGTCTATCCGCTCGATACCAAGCCGGTGGAGCGAGGCCTCGCATTCCCGGCGGATCGACTCGGGACGGAGAATCCGTTGAGGCTCCGCCATCCGATCCTTTTCATCCCAGACGAGTCCGCCCTTCGTGAAGACATACGGGCGATCGCCCGCCGGGAGCTCCTTGAGCAACCTGCCCACGAGCTCTTCGGAGTGTCCTAGCCCGTACACCGCGGCCGTATCGATCCAGTTGATCCCCAGCGTCATGGCGTGGCGCATCCCCTTCAGCGAAGCCTCGTTGTCCTGCGGGCCCCAGCCGTAGGACCAGCCCCCGCCGCCGATCGCCCATGCACCGAAGCCTACGCGGCTGACCTCCGGACCGTTTTTTCCGAGCTTGCGAGTGGAAATCGGGCCCACGTCTTCACATCTCCTGCACGCACCGACAGGTCAAATCTACTCTTGATTCATGTTCGAGCCGAGAAACGCCCTCTACCTTCTCCTTTCCCACTGCGTCAGCGAGGCTCGGCTTTGAGGTGTTCGGCCAGGGCGGACAAGCTCTCAAAAGTCAGCGTGCTGTCGGACTCCAGGATCCCAACGAACCAGAGGTCTCGCCCGTCGAGCACCCCAAGTTGTTGCGTCCCCACGCCGAAGTAGAGATACACCGAACGACCCGGGGCGAGCGTCGCTTCAAGCTCGCCACACAGCGGGAAATCTCGCTCCTTATCAACGGAAGGATCGCCGGTTTGTTCTCCGCAATCATTGATCCCCCACGCGATCGGCACCTCTCGCCCGATCACAGCGGCGAGCCACACATCGATAGGCTCATCTGGAAGACCGGGCTCGACCTGCGACGCCAGCGTCGACTTGGCCGCTCCGAGGAAATCCTGCTCATCTGCGAGAGCCTCCGCAGGCACCATGAGAGAGATCAGCATAATTGCTCCCGAGAGCGAGACGAACGTCCTTGCCATCGCGTATGCGCGAGCGAGCCGAGCCATGTCGCTACCCCTCCTCGGACTGCGATCGATTCATTCGGCGAACATCTCGGCTAAAGCGGACAGCACTGCTTCCAAGGGAAAACCCTTTTCCACCATTGTAGCGCTCTCCTGCCCAAACGCCAGGTGTGAAAGGGGGTCAGAGTACGTTTTGGGGGGCATCCGTGGGCCACCGATAGAAACGGTCTGCTGGATTGGTACGCTCCAACCGGAGACGGGTTTCCATTAGGCGGCGCCGTGCCATCTCTGCCTCCGGCGCATGCGGATGCTGGGCGAGCCACACCTCTAGATCTTGCAATGCCTTGGGGCTGTAATGCTCAATGTTGCCCACCCTACGAATGATATCTGCCTTATGGCCCTCAAGCTTCAGCGTCCTCAGCAGGCTCCAGGCCGTCACGCCCCAAACCACGGTTAATACCGCCACGAGCATGATCCATGAAAGTACTGTCATGCCTTTGCGTCCTTCCTTTTATCGAGCGTGCGCCCTAAGAGCCACGATACCAGGAGAAAACCTGCTACGAACCCGAGTCCACCGAGCGTTCGAAAGGCCGACTGGCTTTGAAAGGCGTCGAGCGTAAACCAGACCAACAAGCTCGCCATGCTGAGGGGGATGAGGTAACGGACAGCAACGTCCCACCAGGGCCCGATATAGAGATCGGCGCTGTAATTGACCTCGAGCACGCGGATCTTCATGGCGCCGAAACGCCAACCCAGCGTGAGCATTGTGGCTAACGTCGCAAGGGGCAACATCCAGTTGCCGAACACAAAATCCATCAGCTCGTTAAATGAAAGGTCCAGAGCGCTCGGCAATCCCAGCAGCCATACTGCCGCCATCATCCACAGAACTGCTTGTTGACGCGAGAGGCCGCTCTCTTCCTGAAAAACTGCCACAGGGACCTCCATGACTGCAAACCCCGACGTCAACCCCGCAAAGAGAAAGCCGGTAAAGAACAAGAGGCACCAGATGTAGCCGGCGGGCATCTTGGGAAAGAGCTGTGGTAAGGAGACAAAAATCAGCTCCGGACCTGTCGTAGGATCCACGCCAAAGGCGAAGACCGTCGGTAAAACGACAAGCCCGGCAAGCAGCGAGATGCTCGTGTCGCCCACGGCGGTAAAGATTCCCGCCCCTAACGGGATATCATTGCTTTTGGATAGATAACTCCCGAGCGTCAAGGCGATCCCCCAACCGAGCCCGGTCGAGAACAATACCTGCCCCATCGCAGCAAGCCATACCCCAGGCTCTGTCAGCTGTGTCCAGTCAGGAGTAAAGAGATAGGCCACTCCGCCTGAACTCCCGTCCAGGGTCAGCGCTCGCCCCGCAGTCACACCCAACGCGACGAAGAAAGCCGGCACCATGACCAGTGAGGCCCGCTCAAGCCCTTTGGAGACGCCACAATAGAGCGGCACGCCGCACACGAGCACGGCGGCGGCATGGCAAGCGAGCTTAAGGTTCGGCTGGGACTTGAAGGATTCCCAGATTACTTCGGAATCGAAGCCGACAGTGAAAAAAGTGCCGACCACTGCATGCCCAAAGTAATAGATCACCCATCCGATCACGGGGAAGTAGTAGGTCATGATGCCGAAAGTGGCCAAGGTGACCACGATGCCCGGGGCGGAGAACCCTGCCATGCGCCGAAATGTGCCGGTGGCCCCCGCGCCGGCAAACCGACCCATCGCCGCCTCCCCCATGAGTCCTGGTACCGCGACCACAAAGAGCAGGATTACATATGCGACCAGGAATGCGCCGCCTCCGTTGCTCCCGGCCACATACGGAAAACGCCAGATGTTGCCGAGACCGACCATGGCGCCTAGCATGGTCAGCAAGAAGCCCAGCCTCGATACCCACTCCTCACGCGCTGCCTTCACACCCCCCATCATCCCTTCGCCCTGTCCGCACAAATCCGACCTACATCTGACCTTCGTCAGCCGAGGGACCGTAGATGGTCACCTTAATGGCCCATCTGCCAGGCCTTGATCGCATCAATGGGATTGATCAACATGACGATATTCAAGAGTAGGCTGTCCCTGATCCAGATGAGTAAGACCACTTCCACTACCAGAAAGAGCGCGAGCGAACCCCTGAATCCGAGATGCCGCGCGAGCACAAACCCGATACTACAGACCAGGATATCCCCCAGCGAGTTTACAATCGTGTCACCTTGATATCCGAGTGAGACCGTCGCGGTGCGGTATCGCTCGATGATCAAGTCGGAATTCTCGAATACCTCCCACAGGGCCTCGATGGAGACCGCAAGCGAGAGCTGCCAAGATTGCGCGAGCCGGGGCAGGCCCCACGCCAGTAACCCGTACAGGACGATCCCATGGAGCACATGCGTGAAGGTATACGGATCGAAAAGGTGCTGAGAGTTGTCTGGACTCCAGGTATTGCCCGCCCACAGCCACAGGTAGCCGCAGGCACACCACCACAAGCGTCCCTGCCGATGAAGTTGGAACGCCGCGGCCACCACTACGGTGACGATCGCGACCCACGGCCATAGATTTCTCTGCCAGCGAGGGGCGGTGTGACCCTGCGCGTTACCCGGCGTAAAGCCAGATTCCTTTCGCGATGACGACTCAGACACCGAATCAGCCATCGGTTACAACGACTCAAAAGATTTGATCATGCGCTCGCGCGTTCTCGCATCGGGTAAACGGCCATACCCGGCACCCATATTATCGAGCATATGGTGCGGCTTAGATGTTGCCGGGATCACATTGGTCACGTGCGGGTGTGACACAATAAACTTCAAGAAAAATTGCGCCCAGCTTTTGCAGTCGAACTCTGCCGCCCACTCGGGCAGTTTTTTCCCTTTGACGGTCCCAAACATTCTGCCTCGCTCAAAGGGGCGGTTGATCAGCGTTGCGATGCCCTTATCCGCCGCAAGGGGCAAGAGCCGCTCTTCCGCTACACGGTTGACCAGATTGTAACTAAACTGCACGAAATCCAACGGTTCCGTCTTCATGACTGTTTCGAATTCCTCATGCCGACTGCCGTGCGAAGTGGTGATCCCCAGATAGCGTATCTTCCCCTGTTCTTTCCACTCCCATAAGGTGTGAATGTGTGTTCCCCAATCGCGGAGATTATGAATCTGCATGAGATCGATCACCTCGACGCCCATCCGTTGCATCGATTGCTGCATTTGCTCGATGCCGGAATTTTTCCCGTACGTCCAGACTTTTGTTGCGACGAATAATCCCTCGGTGCTTTTCGTGGTTTTGAGTAAGTCGCCCACCAAGCTTTCGGCAGGACCGTACATCGGGGACGAATCGATTAATTGACCGCCATGATCAAAGAAGGCCTGCATGACCTCGCCCAATTGTCGTTTGCTGACATCATGACTGAACGTCCGGGACGTCCCCATGCCGATGACTGAGAGCTGCTCACCGGAAGATGGGATCGGTCGCTTAATCATAGGCGCTTGTGCAGTCAACAACTCATGCGGCCGGAATACCATGAGTGCTGAGATCGCACACGTGGCTTTCAAGAAATGTCTCCGTGAGATGCCGACGTCATGTACCTTCATCGGTGAATTCCCCTATCACCCACACAATTTATTGTGTGTGCTGAAAAGCCAATTGTTCCTGTTTCTTGCCTAATGTAAATGCCACCCATCCCCAAATACCAGCCACGGGCACCGCTATCAAGGCAATGGCAGCAAGATTCATTCCCAGTCCCCTGAGCCCCGTATAGACCCAGGAGCTGACGACATCGCCGCCGCGGTAGACGGCGGTATCAATAAAGTTTTTCGTTTTATATTTTTCATCTTTGCTGACGACGACAAACAACATTTCACGTGCCGGTCGCATGATCGCATAATTCCCTGCCCGTCGAACCACCTGAAGGATAATGATAACTACCAGGATGGGAGCAAAACCCAGACACAGAAACCCGGCAACGAGAACCAGAGGGACGATCGATAGCGTCCACGCGATTCCCGCCACTTTTACGATTCGGGCGGTTAAGAAAACCTGAAAGAGAATGGTCAATGCATTCACAGAGAGATCCATGCCGGCAAAGACAGCGGTGCGAGTTGAGGAATCACGGAAGCTGTCCCGAATGATCTGTGCCTGTTGAAAATAGAGAAATGTGGAAAGTGTTGTGTAGAGCAGGACTAATACACAGATACCCATCAAGTACGGTGAGCGCACAAGCAGTTGGATACCACCCCAGATACCGCTCTGTAACCCTTGTTCTTCTTCAGCCGTTTGGATCTCTGCTGTTGCGACCGATGCAGCAGGCATCGATTGTATCTGCTGTACCTGCCACCCACTGAGTTGTTTGATGCATAGCACCGCACATCCCAGCAAACCGGCCGACAACAATAGCAGATTGGTCGGTCCCAGGGTCCCGACGAGCGTGGCCGTCAGCAGCGGTCCGATAAGTGCCCCTGTTGTCCCACCGGCAGCGATAAATGCAAACAAACGTTTGGCTTGCTCGTTAGTAAAAATGTCTGCCATAAAACTCCAGAAGACAGACACGACAAATAAATTGAATACACTGACCCAGATATAAAATGCCCGGGCCACATACGCGTGAGTGACATCAGATTTGAAGACGATGAAGAACAACAGCAGGTTCACGATGAAAAAATAATACACGTAAGGCAAAAATTGTCTGCGGGGAAAACGTGATGTGATCCACCCAAATACGGGTACAAGAGCGACCATCGCAAGAAACGTACCCGTAAACAACCATTGCAAATTCTCTACACCCCCGGCAATCCCCATTTCATCACGAATAGGTCGAATGATGTAATAGCTACATAAGAGGAAGAAGAAATAGGTAAAGGCCCAGAGCAGAGCGCGAATCTCCTGGATTTCAACATTGACCAGACGCTCAAGCCATAAGAAAACTGCTGAATCCGAAACGCGTGCCATACCACTTCTCACTCATCCTGTTTCGTAAATGCTCGTCGTGCGATTGCTCTCCTGTCCTCCCCCCCGCCAGCTGGCGTCCCTCAACAAAAACGGCGGCCCGCTGGAAGCGGGCCGCCACGATGCGACGAGCACTGGCGTCTCAGCGGCGCTTGCCGAGCCTGTTCCGCTTTACGAACGCCCAGAGCTTTTTCGTCATGACCGAGGGTCCGATGGGGACGCTCCCGAAGACCTTCTCAAGCGTCTCCTTGCGCCCCTTGAAGCTGATCGAATAGCCTCCAAATGCCTTCTTCGACTTCCCCGCCTTCTTGGTCTTCTTCGCTTTCTTTGCCCTCTTCCTCGCTTTCGCCATTCACTCCTCCTCCCCTGTTTTAGGTTTAGGTTGGTCAGGCCCCCCGGGCCCCGTCCGCCTCTGTGGATATTACTACCACATATAGCGTGGGATGCAAACAAAAAATACTACCCATAGGGGTGGCGCGCCCTCGGGAAAATACACCGGTACGGCACCATCCGCCGCCGGGATGAACGGGGACACTGGCCCTTGACACTCCTGGCTCGTAGGGTGATACTGAAGCCCCTCGGTGGGACGCCGATTTTACAATAATAATAATGTTGACGGTGGAGGCTGCCATGGCTGAGGAAAAGTCGCAGATACCCCAGATGCCATTTCTTGAAATGATGGCCCTGTGGCAAAAGATGATGTGGGAGAGCTTCGAAACGATGCTGAAGGGCCCCGGCGTCGTCCCCGGATTGGGAAAGGCTTTTGGAGCCTCGTCGGCCTTCCAGGAGCAAATTCAAAAAAACATCCAGGTGGGTCTCAAGGCAATGAATCTGCCTACCTCCGAGGACCTTCGTCGGATTAACGAAGGTCTCTCTGCCATGCAGGCCCAGCTCGAAGCGACGAAGGTCTACCTCGAAACGATCGAGACCACGATGAAGCTTCAGGAAGAATGGCGCAAGAGTGTCGACCAGACGATTCAGCGGCTTGTGTCATTCCAAGAGGAAGGGCAAAAGGCCTTTGAAGCATGGACAAAGCAGGTCCAGGACTTCTGGCGTCTCTGGGACAATACGGCAAAGCGCTGAGCTGAGGATCGGTGACGCACGATCGATGCAGACGTCCTCTCGGTCGGCTGGCCCGGGAGGGCGTCTTTCAATCACGTTCCCCAAGGTACTTGCCATGTGTAAACCGATGACACGGCGTAGTTCCAGACAGCCGCGACAACGGGACCGGTAATTCCAGCCACCCACCACTCCGCCCCTATTCCGTAGTATATGTAGGACGCCACACCAACATTGATGAGCGCCCCAACTGCATACACGGCATAAAATGATAACAGGCCGCGGAAAAACGACGTTCCGCGCAGCCGGACATCGCGGTACGTGAAAAGATTATTGATCACATAACTGTTAGTCACGCCGACCAGCGTCGCCAGAGCTTGTGACATCTCGAACTTGAGCTTGATCAAATGAAAGACGATCGCGAGCACACCCATGTGCACCGCCAGGCTAAACAGGCCCACCATCGAGAACAAGATGAATCGGACAGGGACAATGCGCCCAATCACCTTGTCAGGCAGCAGCATGACATGTTTCCTTACTTCTTAGGTTTCGGGGCCAATCAACACAAGAACGAATTCAACGGGATCAGGATCGGCCAATATCGACCGGCGGGATTTGATTTGCGCGGTGATACGCTCGCCCCGCGCACCAAAATGCTCATCAATTTCCTTCAGGCAACGCTGATCGGCCTCGAGACACACGATAGCGAGACCTTCTGCGCGCACCCGTTCTGCAGAAATCCAGGGGCTGATGCGATAGTCAAACTCAATAAAAAGAGACGGGTGATCGGTCGAATAGAATGTAATGCTGTCTGCATAGGGTTTCGAACCAGCGACGATTCTCAGCGGCTTCCCGACCCGCTGATGCCACATGTCCGATACGTAGGCTGCCAGCTCCTTGCGGGGGGAGGTCCAGACCCTCTCCTTGGACAGCTCCATCCCCAAGGCGACCAAGGGGGAGACGGCCAGGATGACCAGTTGAAACGCGAAGACGATAGCCAACCCCCGACGAAATTGACTTGTCACCAAGTCCAACCCAAGAAAAACTAGAAGGCTTACACCAATAAAAAACCACATCGGCAATGCCCACACGCTCGACAGTTCCACTTGCAACACTAATCCACCGCCGACCGTGAGCAAAAATGGGAAAAAGGTGACCCCGAATATCATCACTCGTTTACTCTCATTGAGGTCGTGGGCTTGTGGTCGCCGAATGCCACCCACGCCCACGACAGTCACGAACACCAGGAACAGGGGGAGCAGATACAGGAACTGCGCCACGATAAACTTTGCCGTAGTTTTGATGATTCCAAATAGATCGTTGACAATGTGACCTGTCGCGTAGTGGACGGGTAAAAAGTCGACGCTGAAAAGCCAGAAAACGTGCGGCGTCAGGAGAATGAGAAGTGCCAGACCCGACAAATAGGGGGACAAACTCGCGTAATATTGCCTGCGTTCCTTGCACAGGATAGAAATCAGAAACAATGCTGCTAATAAGCAAAATGAATAATACATTGACAAAACAGCAAGAGCGGCACACATGCCGAACAGCAGGCTCGGGACAATTCGTCGTGTCGTATAAGCATGATAGAAAAACAATGTCGTCAACGGCCACACAGAAAGCAAGATTGAATGGGAATTAAACTTTATGGACAAAAAGGTGTAAAAGGGAACAAGCTCGAGCAAGATAACCGCAATCAATGCTTGACGCTCGGAAAGAAACATCCTCGCCAGAAACCAAATAGCGGCGAACGCGACGATGACGTTGACTTGCGAAAGCAGGAAATACGCCCAATCCGTATGCGGGAAGACCTTGAACCATAAGGCGGTTAACCACGCAAAAAGGGGTGGGTGCTTATAGTATCCAAGCTGCCACTCTTGGCCCCAGGCAAAATTCTCTACCATGTCACCCCACTTATCGAGATTGGCTCGGGTGACGCTGGAGTACACCGTCCATACCAGTACATGTGTCGCCAAGAAGAGACAAAACGTCTGGGAGCTTTTGTGCGGATCGGCTAGACGATCCAACATCGAATCGAAGCACTGTTTTATCATACGGTGCCAGTTACTAAGTTCACGTCGCAAGACAAGAATCCGACAGAACTGATTGGGGAGGATGGCGAAGACGCTAGATTCAGCAGCCTATTTCTTGTTCAGCTGGCAGTGGTAAGAGCGCCAGTCCCTCTTCAGAGATACGCGAGTCCAAGGAACCAAGCGACATCCGATTTCATTTCTGTTGGTCATCAGGCGTCCATGGGATTTTGAGGCTCAGGGCGTGTCTCCAGGCCGACGAAACGGCAATCTGTCTGAACAGGGAACCGATGAAGTACAGAACGACGCAAAGGGTCAACAGCTGTATGCAGACGATGAGGCTGCCGAAGGCGATGGTCGTGGCCCAGTTGGGAAAGGCATAGGCCGGGGCAAATATACGGATAAGCGAGGTGACCAAGGCTAGGCCAAGGCTGGCACCGCCGACGATAGCCGAAGCGATCGACACACGCCTTAAAATTGCCTTCCAGTGCGGCAGCAGTAACCGCAGCGAGTGATCGAACAAGCCGATGAAGCCGACCTTGGGGCTTTCCCGCAGACGTGGCAGTCTCTGCACTGGTACTCGGCTGATCGGGGCCACCAGGGGCAGCGACAGGCTGTAGGCGATATCGAAATGCGGAGAGACCGCAATGTGCCGGGCGATCTCGGCATCAAACGCGGCGAAGTTGCCAAAATCCGGAGCAAATCCGACCAACAAATGAAACAGCCACTTATACAGAAAATAAAACGTCGAGAAGGCCAGACCCTCGGGCCGCTTGCCAATCCGCTGCGCGACAACGATCTCACCGGGCTGCACCGCCTCCAGCAGTCTACCGATAGCGTGCGGATCGTCCTGACCGTCGGCGTCCATGGTTACAAAGACCCGCTCCTGCCCTGATGGGCTGGCCAGCTTCGCCGCTGGCGACAAGATACAATGGCGGATGCCGAAAACCATGGCCTCTTGATGGCCCATGTGAAACGGGACGGTTAACAGTTCTGCCTTGTGCCGGCCACAGACCTCCTCCAACTCGACATCCGGATTGGCGGTATCATTGATCACGAGAATCTCCAGGGAATACCCTGACGGGAGCCTGGCCTCTCGGATCCTCGGTAGCAGCAGTTCTAGCGATGCCGAATCATCGTAGCATGGGATGATGATGGTACAGACCTTCATAGCTCCTCGCCGCAGTGCTGATCGATGTCACTGCACATTTCTTAAGCATTCGACAGAACTGAGCGTGAAATCCTTTCCGGCCTCAACTGTCTGAGCACCTAGCGTCCCGGCACCTCATTCTTGCCTTGCCTGCCACCGAGGTCAAGCCAATTTTCGCGTATCATATCCCGTGGGGTGCGACCATTCTACCGCGCAGGTCTCTCGCCCTCCTGCTTCGCCTCTTGACACCCCCAGTTCCTTGCGTCAAGATGAAGCGTCGGGGAAACGACAGTCTCGACAAGAGACATGACAATTTTTTCCCAAACAGAAGTTTCATCACGATATGTGGAATGATATGCCGCCTCATACTATCCGGGCTCCGGATTTTCCCCCGGGTCTCGAGTGGCTCAACACCGACCGACCCCTCAGCCTGAAGGATCTCCAGGGAAAAGTCGTTCTCCTGGACTTTTGGACCTACTGCTGAATTAATTGCATGCACGTGCTACCGGAGCTGGACGCTCTGGAAAAAAATTTCCCCACCGAACTCGTCGTCATCGGAGTCCACTCGGCCAAATTCCCAAACGAACGGGAAGCTGACAACGTTCGACACGCGATCCTGCGGCACGGGCTGGCGCATCCTGTGATTCACGACGATCAGTTCCTCGTCTGGCGGAGCTATGCGGTCAAGGCCTGGCCCACCCTCGTCCTGATCGATCCCGAGGGGTACGTCGTGACGATGGTGGCTGGAGAGGGACACGGTACTCGTTTCCGCCAAGCCATTACCGAGCTGATTCAGGAACACCGAGACAAGGGAACCTTTCGCGATGAGCCGATCCGCTTCGACCGCGAGCAGATGCGTGATGGTCCCCTCGCTTTTCCGGCGAAAGTCTTCGCTGACGCCACAACGCACCGCCTCGTGGTTGCCGATATGGGGCACCATCGCATCGTGATCAGTGATTTCGATGGGAACATGCTCGACTGCGTTGGGACGGGAGAGACCGGGGCCACGGACGGGCCCTTCGCGCAGGCGACGTTTCGCGCTCCGCATGGGGTGGCGTGGGATGACAGCCTCCTCTATGTTGCCGATACGGAAAACCACCTGATCCGCCGTCTCGATCTCGGGACCCGGACGGTTGACACCATTGCAGGCGACGGGCAAAAGGGCCAGGCGATTCGGCAGCGGGGACCGGCTCGAGCAATATCATTGAACTCCCCTTGGGACCTCTGCGTGACCGACGGGAGGCTGTACATCGCCATGGCCGGCTGCCATCAAATATGGGTGATGGATTTGGATACTGCTGAGATGCAACTTTTTGCAGGCACCGGGATGGAGCAGATCTTGGATGGACCCCGGCTGGAGGGTGCCTTGGCCCAACCGAGTGGCATTTCGACCAACGGTCAGATCCTCTACATCGCCGACAGCGAGGTCAGTGCCATACGCACCATCGATCTGCGCGGTCCCGGGTGGCTGCGGACACTCGTCGGGAGGGGGCTTTTCATCTTTGGCGACCAAGACGGGATCGGGGACGAGGTTCGGCTGCAGCATCCATTGGGTGTGTCTTATGGTGGTGGCCAGGTTTACGTCGCCGATACATACAACCACCGGATCAAGACCCTCTACCCCACCATGCGTGCTGTCAAGACCCTGTTTGGAACCGGCCGGCCAGGACAGCAGGACGGACGGGCTGCCGAGTTCTACGAACCCGGAGGTCTCAGCGTCTGCGACGACCGAATCTACATCGCGGACACGAACAATCACCGCATCCGCGTGGCCGATCCCGTTACCGGCGAGGTCACGACGCTTCACCTCGTGATACCAGCCCGGTAAAGGGGCACGCGTGATCGAAGGAGGACCCATGCGGTCAATCCTTATCGAGGATACGGGGAGTTTCCTCCTGGTCGACTGCCCACTGGTGAAGCTCAAGGTGACCCTGGACGAATGCGAACAGTGTCCCCACCACGGTGGGAAAACGAAGGGGATCATGAAGGAGACGATCATCGGTGATCCCCAGCATCTTTTCGTCGCAGGGTCGATCGACTGCAACTACCCCGAGGAATCGGCGTCCAACGCCTAGTGGGCTGGAGAAAGCCGGACCTCCGCCTCCCGAGCCTGGCGTCTCGTGGAAGAAAGAGAGAAGGACATGCAGTGCCGCAGATTAGGCCGTACGAATCTGGAGGTGTCGGAGATCGGCTTTGGCGCCTGGGGGATCGGCAAGGGTTGGTGGGGTGAGACTGATGACCGCCTCTCCATCCGCACATTGGTCCGGGCCTTCGAGCGCGGGGTCAACCTCATCGATACCGCGTACGGATATGGTGACGGGCATAGCGAGCGGATCATCGCCAAAGCCTTTCAGGAATATCGAGAGCGGGTGACAGTCGCCACCAAGATCCCTCTGAAGACCCACGACTGGCCGCCAAAACCAGGCACACAAGCCAAGGACGCCTTGCCGAACACCTGGATCATCGAACATACCGAAAAAAGTCTCCAGAACCTGCGGACGGACTGTATCGACGTCCAACAACTCCACATCTGGCGGGATGAGTGGGCACAAGAGACCGAGTGGCAGCAGGCCATCGAGCAGCTCAAGCGACAGGGCAAGATCCGTTTTTTTGGGGTCTCCCTGATCGACCATGCGCCCGACACGGGTCTCGAAGTTACCCGTTCCGGGATGATTGATACCGTCCAGGTCATCTACAATATCTTTGACCAGTCCCCGGCGAACGCGCTCTTTCCCCTCTGCAAGCAGGCGGATGTCGGCGTGATCGCGCGCGTCCCCCTCGATGAAGGAGGTCTCACTGGAAAGCTCCACCCGGAAATGCAACTCGACCCCGACACATTCCAGGGTTACTACTTTCGCGGTGACCGGCTGAAAGAGACATGCACCCGGGCTGCGGGGCTCAAAGCCTTTCTCCGAGACGGGGTGGAAACGCTCCCCAAGCTCGCCATCAAATTCTGTCTTAGCCACCCTGCGGTTTCAACGGTCATTCCGGGGATGCGCCGGCCAGAGCATGTGGATGAGAATTGTGCCGTCCCGGATGCGCCGCCGCTCACCCCGGAGGAACTCGAGGCCTTAAAAAGTCACGCCTGGCCCCGCAACTTTTACGAGTAGCCGCTTCTGATGTTAGACACCGTTAGGTATATGATCGGGAAAATGTGTATGGTTACCGGGGCCAACACCGGGATTGGGAGAGCCACGGCCCTTGGATTGACGAAAATGGGGGCGAGTGTGGTCATGGTATGCCGCAACCGCGAGCGCGGTGAAGCGGCCCTAACCGAGATCACGCGCGAGAGTGGCGACGGTACGGTCTCGTTACTGCTCGCCGATCTGTCGTCGCAAGCCGCGATCCGACAACTCGCCGCAGACTTCAAGGCCCAACACCCCACCCTGCACGTGCTGATCAACAACGCAGGGCTCATCACCAAAAAGCGCGTCCTCACCGAGGATAAGCTCGAAACACAGTTCGCCGTCAACCACCTCGCCTATTTTCTCCTGACGAATCTGCTACTCGATACCCTCAAAGCCAGTGCCCCGGCCCGGATCGTCAACGTCAGCTCCCAAGCCCATCACGGGGTGTCCATCGACTTTGATGACCTCCAATCCGAGCGATCCTACCACCGCACCCATGTCTATGCGTGGACCAAACTTGCCAATGTGCTGTTCACGTACGAATTATCCCGCAGGCTCGAGGGAACCCAGGTGACGGCCAACTGCCTACACCCCGGCGTGATCGCGACCAACCTCATAGGTGATTACATGCCGAGGCCGCTTCGATTCATGACACAGATCATCGGTGCCAGCCCCGAAAAAGGCGCGCGAACGCCTTTGTACCTGGCGACGTCGCCAGCGGTCGAAGGGGTGAGCGGCAAGTATTTCGTGGATCAAAAGGCCGTGCCGTCGTCCACAGCCTCATATGACAGGACAACAGCCAGACGCCTGTGGCAGGTGAGCGCGGAACTGACCGGGAGCGACACATGATCCCCCTCATCCCACGCGAAGCCCTGTTCGGCAATCCGGACAAAGCGTCAACCCAGCTCAGCCCCAATGGGACAAAAATTGGCTTCCTGGCCCCGCTCAACGGCGTGCTCAATGTCTGGGTGGGGGCTGCCGACGATCCGGCGGCGGCCAAGCCGGTCACGAAAGATACCGGTCGCGGCATCCGCTTCTACGGGTGGGCCTACACCAATAACCACGTCTTGTATATCCAGGACAAGGATGGTGACGAAAACTGGCGGCTTTACAGCGTGGATCTTGCTACAGGTCAGACGAAGGATCTGACCCCCATCGAGGGGGTGCAAGCACGTATCCAAGAGGTCAGCCCGAAATTTCCCAACGAAATCCTCGTTGCCCTCAATGACCGCGTCCCCGAGTTTCACGATATCTATCTCGTCAACATCGAGACTGGTGAAAAACGACTTGTGCAGAAGAATGAGGGTTTCGTCAGCTTCGTGACCGACGACGAGTATCACATCCGCCTGGCGACGCAGATGACATCCGATGGGGGTAGTGAAATTCTGAGGCGGACGCCAGAAGCGGGTTGGGAGTCGTTGACGAAGATCGCCATGGAGGACACCCTGACCACGTCCCCGGTCGACTTTGACAAGACCGGTAAGATCCTCTACATGACCGACAGCCGGGGCCGGAACACCGCTGCGCTAATCGCGCTGGACCTTGAAAGTGGCACGCAGACCACGATGGCGGAGGACCCCCAGGCAGACGTGAGTGACCTCATGGTGCATCCGACAGAAAAAAACGTGCAGGCCGCTGCCTTTACGTACGAACGAAAGCACTGGCACATCCTCGACCCGTCCATTACACAAGACATGCGCCACCTGCGCAGGGTTGCTGATGGTGACGTCGAAGTGCTCAGCCGGACCCTCGACGATCGGACCTGGATCGTCGCCTATGTCATGGACAATGGTCCCGTGCGGTACTATCGCTACAACCGCGAGCAACAGGACGCACAGTTTCTCTTCTCGAATCGCAAGGCGCTTGAGGACTTGCCCTTGGCCAAGATGCATCCTATCGTGATTGCGTCGCGCGACGGACTCAACCTCGTCAGTTACTACACGCTCCCGGTGGGGAGCGACCGCGATGATGATGGCCGCCCCGATGTACCGCTTCCGATGGTCCTCGTGGTTCACGGGGGACCGTGGGCACGCGACGTTTGGGGTTACAACGTCTGGCATCAGTGGCTCGCCAACCGCGGCTATGCCGTGCTGAGTGTCAACTTTCGCGGTTCAACCGGATTCGGCAAGGCGTTTATCAATCGGAGTATCCGCGAGTGGGGCACAAAGATGCACGACGACCTCATCGATGCGGTCAACTGGGCCATCGAAGCCGGGATCGCTGACCGCGACCGCGTGGCCATCATGGGTGGCAGCTATGGGGGATACGCAACCTTGGTGGGCCTTACGTTTACGCCCGAGACATTTGCCTGCGGGGTGGATATCGTCGGGCCGTCGAACCTCGTGACCCTCCTCGAGTCGGTCCCACCGTACTGGCAGCCGCAGGTCGAGCTGTGGGCAACGCGCGTGGGCGACCACAGAACGGAGGAGGGTCGCGCGTTCCTCACCGCGCGCTCTCCGTTGACGCACGTGGATCGAATTCAGCGGCCGTTGCTGATCGCCCAAGGCGCCAATGATCCACGCGTCAAGCAGGCAGAGTCCGACCAGATCGTCCAGGCGATGCAGGAAAACCAGATTCCCGTAACGTATGTTCTCTATCCGGACGAGGGACACGGTTTTGCCAAACCGGAGAACCGAATGTCGTTTAACGCCGTTGCTGAAGCCTTCCTTGCTGCGTGTCTTGGTGGGCGGCATGAACCGATCGACGATGATTTCACAGGTTCCAGTATTACCATTCCCACCGGCGCGGATCGGGTCCCTGGCGTCACAGAGGCCCTTCCTACCCACCCCTAATCTTTTCGCAATGATTGACATTTTGACAATCCGTCGTGGCCATTGCAAATTCATATAATTATCGAAGGAGGATTCATCCCTCCTGCACACTTTGCACAACGACAATAAATAAAAATGCGATCTTTTCCCTTGACAAATTAGGGTGAAAAAATTCATCATGTAATCACAGATGTGGCTCGCACAAGCCACGACAGATTAGCCAGGAGGGAGGCTGATGATGCGAAAGAAGTTGACCGTTGTTCTTGTCGGACTGGCCTTGGCGGGAGGCATGGCAGCGTGCACGAAGAGCCCGTACGGGATTCCGCCAGGCGGTCCACACTTTGCCTCGGGGAAACATTTGGCGTATTCCGTTCGGGGCGGGGAAAAGCCGAAACTGACCCGGGGCGAGTTTGATAGGGCTCAAAAAGAAGGATGGTGGGGAACCACCATCGTGTATAACATCGATGAGCTAGAGTAACCGCGTAGGGCCCTCGGCGCTCAAGATACTGACTCATGAGTGTTGAGGGCCCTCGTGTTTCCACACGCCCGCCTTGTCTTCTTCGCCTGGCGCCACCCCTCATAATATGGTGGACCCGTCCTCCGACGTCCGGTCGGAACCCACGCCATATTGTCGTAAAATCGTCCCTCAAGAAAACTCCGAAACCTCGCCAACTATCTGATTTTGCTTGGCTCTCGTCTCCCAAGGCATCTTGCATCTTGGCACAAAAAGTGCAAAATCCCCAGTAATAAAACGAGATTTCAATACCGAGGAACGCGGCATTGAAAGCAGGACCAGCACAAGCGATGAAATCGAATGCGCGAGCGCAGCGCACGGCACCCCTATGGACAAAGGTGCTGTCGGCTGGTGCCCTCGTGTTGTTGACCGCGTGTGCCGCCAGGGTGCAGGAGTCGGGCCTCAGGACATTGGTCTCGGAAAAGGAGGAACGCACGCAAGCCGTGGAGCTTTACCTAAAGGCCAAGCGCTTTCGGTGGGAGCAACATACCCGGCTGGATAATATCCTGATGCGTCTCCTTCTTGCGATGCCAAACCCACCCCACGTGACCGTCAAGGTGGTCGAGTCTGACGGGATCAATGCGTTTGTCGATCGCGACGGGACAATCGGGGTGCCGCTTGGTATGCTGAGGTTCGCGAAAAGTGACGACGAACTCGCGGTGGTTCTGGGCCACGAGTTGGGGCACCTCCCGACCTCTCGAGGGCATAGCCTGCTCGCGTGGAGTTATCATGAGCGTGAGGCAGACATTCGGGGCCTCGTGTACGCGCATCGGGCCGGTTATGACATCCGGGAGGGAGCCAAAGTCTTTGAGCGGATGGTGACCGAATTGGCGTCCTGGTATGGATACATGGAGGCAGGCCTGCACCCCAGCCATGCCGAACGGATGATCCTCGCTGAAAGAATCGCCGATCTTCTCGAAGGCAGGAACGGGAACGTAGATACCGAGACCCTCGTCAAGCAAGCCCCGTCCCTCTTAGGACCTGGAACCTCTACCGATCTCCCTTGAGACTTCGCGCGGCCGTTCCATCCCACCCTGGGCGGCATTTCCCTCCATAGGCAAATCCTTCCTGGTCGTCTACCAGCGGGGGATTCTTCATTGACGCCAGCTTGAGGGCTTTTGTCCTGCGGCATGATTTTTGCAGCCGCAAGTGGCCGAAAAATCAGGGGTTGTGCCGATCGGATCGCAAGAATATTCGGAAACCGACTTCGCTGCTCCTCGAACTCGGGAATGATCGAGGGGGCCCGTCATGGTGGATCGATTCCGCTTCCTTTGGGAAACGGGAAGACGAGATCTCGGTCGCGTCAAAAGCCGGATTATCCGTGAATTGGTGAAGGAGAATATCGACACGATCCAAGGCCGCACGCCACGGGTTCCCCCACATCCGCTGCTACGGATCTCCTCGCGTGCATTGCTGTGGGTCTCCGTTTCACTGACGCTTGTGGCGGCGTCCTATTCTCTCTCGACCATCACCGAGGCTCGTCGAGAGATGGCATCCCCCACTCTGTCTTCGCCTGTAGCAGTAAAAGCACAGCCACCGTCGTTGGGCGAAACGGCTTCGGCCAACCCTGAATCATCCCTGCCGGCACCCCAGCCGATTGACCGCGCAGTCCTCCCGCTCGGCGTTCAGAAAATTGTCCTCGACCCGGGACACGGCGGTGCAGATTCTGGCACCATTGCGCCCGGTGGGATCGTGGAGAAAGAAATCACGCTGGATATCGGGCATCGATTGCGCCGGCTCCTCGAGAAGGCTGCGTTCGACGTGGCCATGACCCGGAAGACGGACAAGGCCGTCTCACTCAAGGACCGGGTTGGTTTCGCCAACGCGGTTCGAGGGGACCTCTTCGTCTCCATTCATATTAACTGGATCAAGACGCGCAAGACGCGCGGCGTAGAGACATACTATCTTGGTCCGACGGACGATCCTTACCTGACGCAGTTGACTGCCATGGAAAATAAGGAATCCGGTTATTCCCTCACCGATTACCGTGGCCTTCTCGAAGCCATCTACATGGATGTGCGAAACAACGAATCACGTCGCCTCGCCTCGGCAGTGCAAACGTCACTATTCCGATCCTTGCGCACAATCAACCCCAAAGTGAAAAACCGGGGAGTCAAGAAAGCTCCCTTCATTGTCCTTGTCGGGACTAGGATGCCGGCCATTCTCGCGGAAGTTTCCTGCTTATCAAATAAAAGGGAGGCGCGGTTGTTGGCGCGCCCGGACTACCGACAGCGGATCGCTGAGGCCCTCTTTGGAGCCATTCACTCATACGCGGATTCCCTTACGCGCACCCATCAGAAAGGAGCCTGATCTATGAACACTGAAAATGGAATTCTCCACATCGGGATCGACCTCGGGACCTCACGCAGTTCGGTCTCGGCTTCAAATGGCGAACGGCACGTCGTCGAAAGTTACGTGGGGTGGCCGGTGGATATGGTGGCCCAGAAGCTACTCAAAAGACCGGTCCTTGTTGGTCGAGAGGCATTGGAAAACCGGCCGATGCTCTCGCTGCACCGTCCACTCGAGCAGGGGCTGATTCAGGAAGGCTCCGAACGCGATCAGATGGCGGTCCGCGAGCTTCTCCGCCACCTCATCTCCCTCGTCGGAGTGAACCCCGAAGACCGTGATGGGCTCAAAGTGCGAGCGGTCATCGGGGTTCCAGCCGAGGCACTCCGGGTCAACAAGCAAAGCCTGCGCAACGCCCTGAAGGGGATTGCCGACAGCCTGATGATCGTCTCCGAGCCGTTTGCCGTCGCGTACGGGATAGAGGCCCTCCGCTACACAATGATCATCGATATCGGTGCCGGCACGGCGGACTTCTGTGTCATGAAGGGCCGCTTTCCCACCGAAGACGATCAGCGGACCTTGACGAATGCCGGTGACTGGATCGATGAACAGCTCGCCAAGCTCATTCGAGAGCGCTATCCCGATGCCCAGTTCACCATCCACATGGTTCGCGAATGGAAGGAAAAGTCGAGCTTTCTGGGTGAGCCGACGCTACCTGTGGTGGTGACGGCGCCCATCGGAGGCAAGCCGACCCAACTCGATATTACCAATGAGATGCGCAATGCGTGTGAGAGCATCGTTCCGCCCATCGCCGAAACGATGGTTGATCTCCTCTCGCGCGTCGAGCCGGAATATCAGGAAAAGATCCGCAATAACGTGACGCTGGCTGGTGGCAGCTCGCAAATCACGGGCCTGGCAAAGCATCTGCAAAACATTCTGGGTGACCTCGGGGGGGGTCGGGTTCGCATGGTGAAGGATCCGGTGTTCGCCGGCTCAGACGGAGGGCTGAGTATTGCCCTCGATGCGCCAAGCTCCGACTGGCACATGCTCTCGACCTGAGCCTCGCCGGGTTCTCCCTCGCACGCCGCGAAGACGAACTTCTCGCGACGCCTCAAACCTGTCAGCACCTTGGTGGGGCGTCGCTCGCTCAGCCTCTGGCACCCTGCACAAAGTCGGTGCTGGGCCCGTGGCTAGCCTGCAGGTATCACCGCTGCGCGGGCGATGTCCTCGATCCGAACCCTGTCCGTGTCAAATCGGTCTAAGGCGCGCTGAAGCTTTTCAAAGGTTTCTTCGAAGCCAGGGATCGTCTTTCGGGCACGGGTCAAGGGGTTGCACCTGGCGAGGATAAAGTTTTTGACGTACGGGTGGGTAATACCACGCTTTTTCATGCGGGTAACCACATCACTCAAGACCGCATTGGCAGCGTCGACCTGCGCTGCCCGCCGCTCGCGTTCCGCATAGGCCTTTGCGAGGGTGGCCCGGAGGAACTGGTCCACCCGCCGGAGGATGGGTGAAAAAGCGCCCCCCGCAAATCGTGGATGCCGTTCGTACAGGAGCCCGAGGGTAATGTAGTAGGGTTCCTCAAACTGGAAGCTAAAGGCTTCTTCAGGCTTGCCTCCTTCCTGCACCTGCAGGGCCCGATACATCCGAATTACCTCGAGTGACTTCTCCCGGAGGTTGTGGGCTTTTTCGGTGTTCAGGGCCAGGATTTGAAAAGCGACCTCGGGCTCTGGGATGAGGATCGCGGACACCCATTTCGCCTTCAGCTTGCGCAGAGCGGCCAGGCGGTGGTGGCCGTTCGGAGTCCAGTATTTCCCGGGACCCTGGGCGACGGCCACGATCGGATCAATGAAGCGATCAAGCTTTTTGATCACCTCTTGCAAACGCGTGACGTGGGGTTTGGAGAGGTCTCGCTGATACGGGGTTGGCTCGACCTGGTCGATCGGCAACAAACTGAAGAGTTGCCATCGCTCTCCCATCGGCTCGGTGTACATTGCGAGAACGTGGGCGCCGTTTTCTTCCATCTCTTCCGCCAATGTGACGGCATGCGGGGGCGGTCTTCCCTTCGTTGGAAAGATTGTCCAACTTCCCTGCTCCATCCTCAACCCAGACATCAGCATGCACCTCCTCCCCACAAGTGCCCCATCTTACCAGCAGAGGCGACCGCCATCGCACCTCCTTATGCACCCATCGCCAACGATCACTTTCCGATGAATCCGGGCAATCCTCGCCGGACCAAGCTCACCCCAAAGGCTGCCAGGAGAATGCTGGTGACTTTTCCGACCGCGCGGGATCCCGGTTCACCAAGGACCCGTCCCACCGCGCCCGCGTACCGGAGGACCACGAAGACGATGCTCATGTTCACGGCGAAGGCGAGCAGGGTGATCAGATAGCCGTGGCTCTGAACGAGGATGACGAGCGCCGTCAGGACGGCTGGTCCGACGATCAAGGGCGTCCCCAGAGGAACAACACCCACAGCCGGCATAGGCCGCCGCAGGGTCTTTCCCGGGTTGAGCAGGTCATGCAATGAGAGAATGAACAGCAGAATCCCTCCCGCCACCTGAAAATCCCCCACGGTAACCCCGAGGACTCGAAAGATCGCGTCTCCGATCAGGAGAAACCCGACCCCAACTGTGGTTGCCGTCAGCGTGGACTGTCGGGGAAGCCGCTTCCGCTGCTCGACCGGCACATCCGTCGTCAGGCTGAGATAGAGAGGCAGGATCCCCAGGATATCAACCGCCACGAATAAAGCCACAAAGGCGACCAGCGCTTCCCGCATCTCGCCACTCCTGAGCACTGCTGTTGGCATCGCCCGCGAGACCAATAGACAGCTATGGTCGTCCTTGCAGAAGGCATCCTGAAGAGGACCGGGAACAGGGGGACGGAAATGCCTTCGGAAAGAGCCGCCGGGCGTTCTCACTCGTCACGCGAGCAACCTCCTCCACGGAAACCCCCTTTGCTGAGGCGATCGCCTGACAAGACACCATCACGTTCTTCGGTTCGTTTCGGGCAGTCGGGTCGGGACCGAGGACGGGTGAGTCAGTCTCGAGGAGAAGACGGTCGAGCGGAAGATGGCGCAGGAGTTTTTGCTTCTGTTGCGATCGCACCACCGACGGAGGGATGGAGAAGTAGTACCCTGCCTCTATCCCCTCCATCGCGGCCGAGGCCTTCCCATCAAAAGCGTGCATGAGCACATTCTGCGCGCCATGGTCCCGCAGAAACCGCACGGTATGCCGTCCGGCAGAACGGGAATGGACGTTGAGGGGCAGATCCAACTCTCTGGACAACGCGATAAACTTGGCAAACGCGTGTTCCTGAATCTCCCAATCTTTGACTTCCTTGACGACCCAATGGTCGAGCCCGACTTCACCGATCCCCACCAGCCGGTCCGCGTGGGTCCGGATAAAGGTCACCATCGCCTCGACGAGATCGAGATCCAGCGTGTCGGGATAGAGGCCTGTGCACGGCTTGAGGAGGGGAAATCGTTCGGCAAGCTCCAGAACCTGGTGTGCATCCTCCAGATTTTCACTCACCGTCACAATCCCGTCCACCCCCATCTCGGCCGCGGCATCCAGGACTCCCTCGAGGTCGGAGGCGAAGGCTGCGTCACTCATATGGGCATGGGCATCTATGAGCGCAAAGGGTTGAGAGTTCATAGTTGAGAGTTGAGAGTTAAGAGTTAGGAGAATTTGGCGCTGCCGAGGAAGGTCCCGCCTCCCTCAGCCCTTTAGCGCGTTCCACGAGACTTTTGATTTCATCAAACCCCTTCTGCCAGAAGCGACGGTCGCGGAAGTCTACCCCGAGGGGTTTCAAAAGCCGCTCGGGGGCGTCTGAGCCCCCCGCCTCGAGCAGCTTCAGGTACTGCGGGATAAACGTTGATCCCTGCTCCTTATACATCCGGTACAGAGCCAGGACCAGGAGCTGGCCAAAGACATAGCTGTAGCAGTAAAACCGGGTATGGATGAAGTGCGGAATATAGGACCACCCCAGGCGATACCCAGGGACTATCTCCACCGCATCTCCGTAATATTGCCCATTGGCTTTTAGCCATGCCTCCGCCAAATCCCCCGCCTGTAAGCGGCCGCGCTGCCGCGTCGCAAAGACGGCCTGCTCGAACCTCGTCAGAACATTCTGTCGGAACACGGTCGCAAACGCGTCCTCGATCTTGCCGCACAGGAGCGCCAGCTGAAGCCGCGGATTATCGCTCTTCGCCAGCATGTGGTCAAACACGAGAAACTCTGCAAACACTGACGCGGTTTCACAGGTGATCAGCGGGGGATCATAATTCAACGGCGTCTGCCTGCTGGAGAGCACGCCGTGCAGCCCATGCCCGAGCTCGTGCGCCACCGTCATGACATCGCGGAGCGTGTCGGTGTAATTGCACAGGATATAGGGATGCACCGTAGGCGAGGGAGAAGCGCAGAAGGCCCCGCCTCGCTTGCCCTTCCGAACCTCCGCATCGATCCACCGCCGAACGAAGAAGTCTTGTGCGACTTCCCTGAATCGAGGTGAGAAGGCCTGGAAAGACTCGAGGATCACCCGCTGGGCGTCGTGAAAGGTACAGGCCGGAAGATCGCCGCCGACCGGGGCGTACTGGTCGTACAGCGCCAGGCGGTCCACATCTAACATCTGTGCCTTCAAGCGGAAGTACTCTTGGGCAATCCCGTAGTTGGCCTCGGTCACCTCCATCATCTGCGCGACAGCCTGCGCATCGATCTCGTTGGACAGGTGACGTTCGGCCATCGGATCCCGATACTGTCGCAGCCGGTCCATCGTGAGGTGGTCTTGGATCAGGGCATCGTAGGTCAGGGTGAGGACGAGCTCGTGCCGTCCGAGGACCTCAAAAAGGGTCTCCATTGCCCGGGCGCGTAGGGCGCGGTCGGGCCGGTGGAGCAACGACAGGGTCTCGGCCAACGTCAGGTCCCGCACCGTGCCCTCCTGCTCGATGGGGAAGCTGAGGGCGGATGTTAACTCGGTAAACAGGCGCCCGAAGGCCCGCCGCCCGGTGTTATCCTTTTCGTTGACGATACGCTCCTCGGGCTCGCTCAGCTTGTGTGGTCGATATCGGCGTCCGTGGGCAAGGTAATGACTGTAGCCGGCCAAGAGGGGGTCGCCGATCAGACGCACCGACGCCCCCTCTTCAAGCTCGAGCCACTCCAGATCGAAGAACAGGAGACGGTTTCGGATTCCAGTAAGCCACTGTTCGACCCGCTGCTGTAGGTCCTGGTAGTCGGGTCGGAGACTATCCGAGGCGTAGAGGAGACTTGCGTGCGTCGCCACGCGGCTCGCGGCATCCTCAATGGCCTCAATCGCCCGCAGGGCCTCGAGCAAGTGTGCGGGTGCCGGCCCCCCGGGGATCGCGATGGTCCCGCGGTACCGCTGCGAGAAGACCTCCGCTTGCTCCTCAATGGATCGCTTGGTCTGTTCGATACGGGGATCATCGTGGGTGGCGAAGAGATCGCCAAGGTCCCAGGTCACCCCGGCGGCGCTCGATGTGCTCACACTCACCGTTTTTCTCCTCCGTCATGGGACAGGCCGCGTGCCAGATCCGCATCATTTTACGGGAGCACAGTCGGGAAGGCAACAGCAGAGGGCTTGCCGAAAGCCTCCTCTTCCCAGTATCCTTCTCCTAAGGGGGCGACATGTCAAACAGGAGAGCGAAATGACCGCATTGCTGATCTTCCTCTTGCTCAGTTTCCCTCTGGTCAGTCTGGGCGCTTCCTTGGGAGAGTGGAACACAGAAATACCCATGCCCGGCATGCGGACTGAGGTGACCGTTGCCGAACTTGGAGACCATATCTACGTGATCGGAGGGTTCGATTACTTCTTTCTCGGCGGGGTTTCGGATTCCGTCACCGCCTATGACCCCCAGACCCAGGAATGGACACAGAAAGCTTCTTTGCCTCAATCGCTTCACCATGCGGCGGTGGCGGCCCTCAATGGCAAACTCTACGTCATCGGCGGATACACGAGAATCTGGCCCTGGAAGGCGGTCGACACCGTGTGGGAATATGATCCAGCACAAGACACCTGGCAAGGGAAGGCGTCGATGCCGACCGCCCGTGGCGCGCTTGCCGTGGGGGTGATTGATGGGAACATCTATGCGGTCGGGGGAAAGGTAGGTCGCAGCGTCTTAGCCACGCTCGAGGTGTATAATCCAACCACCGATACATGGCAGTCGAGTTCTCCAATGTTGACTGCACGGGATCACTTGGCTGTGGCCGTTGTCGACGGCCGGCTGTACGCGATCGGTGGACGAGAGGGGACGCGAAGCCGCAACGTGGCAGTCAACGAATCCTACGACCCCACAGTGAAACAATGGACTGCGAAGGCTCCAATGCCAACTGCACGAAGCGGTATTGCTGCCGCGGTCGTCAAAGATCGGATATACGTCTTTGGAGGTGAGGACCCCGATCGAACGTTTGACGAAACGGAGGCCTACGATCCAAAAACGGACCAATGGGTCAAGCTCACGCCGATGCCCACGGCCCGCCATGGCCTGGGCGCCGCCGCGTGGGGTGGCCGGATTTATGTCATCGGCGGAGGCCCAACGGCCGGTGGTTCTCGGAGTGACGTAAATGAGGTCTTTACCCCACCACACTGAAATGCCGAGGACGCGGGGATGCTGGGATGCTCGGACGCCAGAACCTCAAACCAAGAGCCTTCTAGCTTCCTAGCCTGCTAGCCTGCTAGCATGACGAGGACCATGGGGAACGGGGATACTGAAGTCTTAGGTCGAATACTGAAGCGGGTGAGCCGAACCTTCTATCTGAGCCTGGCGGTCCTGCCAAAAGATCTCCGGCGGCCGGTTGGCTTGGCGTATCTCTTCGCCCGCGCTGCCGACACCATTACCGACACCCGGCTGATCAGCCGGGAAAAGCGCCTGGAGTATTTAGAGCTGTTTCGGGCCGAGGTTCGTGGGAACGGATCGAATCGGATTCGGGAAGTCAAAGAAGCCTTGACCGGTCCCCAGAAGATCCCGGAGGAGCGAGAACTTCTGGATCGCCTGGAGGAGTGCTTTGCGATCTATCAGGCCCTCGACCCCGGTGACCGGGACCGGATTCGAGATCTCATCCTGACGATCACCCGAGGAATGCAAATGGACCTGACCACATTTCCAGCCGAGGAAGAGGGTCGCGTCATCGCCCTGAAGACCCGGGATGATCTGGACCAGTACACGTATTTTGTGGCAGGATGTGTCGGCGAATTCTGGACCGAGATCCACATGGCCCACCGCCCCTCCCTCACAGGTTGGCATGTGGCTGACATGAAAACTCGCGGTGTCCGTTTTGGCAAGGGACTCCAGATGACCAATATCCTTCGGGACCTCAGTCGGGACCTCCGCCTGGGGCGGTGTTACCTGCCGCAGGAGGATCTGCGCATCCTCGCCCTGGCGCCAGAGGACCTCCGTGACCCTCAGGCCATTGAGCGGGTGAAGCCCCTCCTCCGAGATCTTCTCCAACTGACCCTCACCCATTACGAGGAGGGCTGGGGCTACACGTTAGCCATTCCCCGACGGGAGGTTCGCATGCGGCTCGCCTGCGCGTGGCCTCTTCTCATCGGCCTCAAAACCCTTGCCCTCGTGGCGCAGTCCGAAAACCTGCTCGATCCATCTGCCGCCGTCAAAATTTCACGGGCCGAAGTGTACCGCATCCTGCTCCGGTCCCTGACACTCATCGGCTCCAATCGCGCGCTGACCGGCTACTACGACGGCCTCCGCCACCACATCGCGCTGGGGTGATCACATGAAGAAGCCGTTGATTGCCATCACTGTGCACAAGGTCCCCCATAAGGGATTTTGCGGCGTGGTCACCCTCACAAAAGAACCGGACGGCTCTTGGCGTGGTCATTGCAGCAAGTGTGGTGAAGTTTTCAACATTGAAGAGGATCCGAACTTCGAGGCCCGCGTCCTCGCGATGCGGAATTGAAAGACTTCCCGAGCGAGGAAATTTTCGGACCCATCGTGGGGAAAGCAATGAAACAAGAGCAACTCGATCACATCCTAGACAAAGTTCGTGAAATCCTCATTGGTGAAGACGGGTCGCTCCGCAGTGTGTTGCTTCGGGAGATCCTTTTAAATTCTTTGAAGCTCAAGAGTGACGATCTCGATACGTTGGATCTCAAGGTCATCAACCGCGCGTTTCGGGAGCTTCGGTACGCCTTCAAGGTGTTCAAGCCCTACCGGCACATTCGCAAGTGCTCGATTTTCGGATCGGCGAGGACTCCTCAGAATGACCGGTACTACAAGATGGCCGTCGACTTGGCACGGCTCCTGGCACAGGAGAATTTCATGGTGATCACCGGCGCGGCGGACGGCATTATGAAAGCGGGAAACGAGGGTGCCGGTGCGGAAAAAAGTTTTGGCGTGAATATCCTTTTGCCGTTTGAACAGGGTGCCAATGAATACATCGTCGATGACCCGAAACTGATCACGTTCAAGTACTTTTTCACCCGAAAGCTATTGTTCGTGATGGAGTCGCATGCGATTGCGCTGTTTCCTGGTGGCTTTGGCACACACGATGAGGGGTTTGAAACGTTGACGTTGTTACAAACGGAAAAGGCCAGTCCCCGCCCGTTGCTCCTGCTCGAGCTCCCGGGTGAGACCTATTGGAAACGGTGGGATAACTTTGTGCGGGACGAGTTGGTCAAACGACGATTAATATCGCCCGACGACGTATCGCTCTACGAAATCGTCCACTCGGCAGAGCAGGCGGTGGACGTGATCACAACATTCTATTCGACGTATCATTCGTACCGCCAGGTAGGCAACAAGGTCGTCATCCGATTGGAAAGAGAGCTGCCCGATTCGGCGATCCACCAGTTGAACGAGCAGTTCGCCGACCTTCTCATCACCGGCAAGATCCAGAGAACCGATGCCCTCCCCGAAGAGGCCAACGAGCCCGAGCTGCTCAGTAAGCCGCGGATCGGCTTCGCATACAACCACAAGAGCGCGGGTCGCCTCAGGCAGATGATTGACCAGATCAACGCGCTGGGGAGGGTTGCGGCGTAAATCCAGCTCACAGGTGCTGCGCTTTATCCCGGAAGGGTCCAGGTCTGTCCGATTGAGTTGAGCGGGATGCGTGCCGTCGCTGTGCCGGCCACTCTCTTGAGCCGCTCAATGGGCTCGAAAATCGGCTCATCCGACTGGGCGAAGGTCCGCCAGTGCATGGGGATCAAATACCTGGCGCCGATGTCCTGAAACATGTGCCAGGCCTGTTCCGGATTGGCATGGTTGTGGATCCATGGGTTGTACGCACCGATGCCGAGGATCGCCACATCAACGTGGCGGCCTTTCAGGGCCCAAGCGATGCGGTCGGTATAGGCGCTGTCTCCGGCAAAGAGAACCGTCACCCCATCCTTTGAGAGTAAGTACGCGTTATAGCCTCGATCCCGATCCCAGGGATACCGGCGGCCGTAGTGGTTCACCTTGAGGGCTTCCACCCGCACCCCATCGACCTCGGCCGTCTCCCTCCAGTGCAGTTCCTGCATCTGATCGAATCCAAGATCCTCCACGTATTCGCTTGTATCGTAGGCCAGGATCACGGGTGGCTTCGACGGGAGTCGAGACAGCGAGGGTTTGTCGGTGTGATCCATGTGCGCATGGGATAACAGCACGAGATCTAACTCCGGAAGATCCTGGAGGGAGAGTGCAGGAGGGGTGATCCGCCGCGGCCCGACGGTAAACAGGCCCAAGGGGCGGAGGCCGACTCGCTTCGAAAAAGCAGGATCGGTGAGGATGGTCGTCCCGTTGAGCCGGAGCAGGAAGGTCGCATGCCCAATCCATGCGACGGTCAGCCCATTGCCAGTCCACGTGTTCGGATCCGGTCGTTCGGGCCACACATACCGCCCCGCGTCGTCCGGCGATACGTCCGGCCCCTTGAGTATGCGACCGAGACGACCACACCCGGCCATCGCCACCGTCCCTATCGCGCCAAGCAGGAAACGCCGTCGGGTGAACACGATCTGCCGCATGGACGAGGAATGCTGATCAGTCAAGGTCGATATCTCGCGGGGGCGGCTTTCCGGAAGGATCATCTTTGGCTTTCTTGAGCAGTTGTTGAAACTTCCGATCGAGCACTTTCCCCTTGTCTTTCTCTGCCTGCATGCGCTCCTTGAACCGCGCATCGCGTTGAGCCGACTCCGTCTTCAACGCCTCCACCGCGTCTTTCAGATCGGTCACGCTCGTCGGTTTGGGGGGTGGCTCGTGATGGAGAACCGTTCCAAGGGAGAGATCGATGGTCAGACGAGCATCGCAACACGGACAGGTGACCTCTGCCGAGGTTTGCTGCTTGTCAGTCATCGTGTCCTCCTTCCCGGATTCCCTCCCCGGAACCGGGATGTTACCGCAGCTGGTATAATGGAGCCAAAATCCGAAAAGTGTCCAACGCCTCTTTTGGGAACCCCTGCGGCGTCATGGCGGTCACCTCTCCCCGAGACATCCGACGCCCCACGACGAGTTGCCCATCCCTCCGTCGCGTCAACTCCTGCGTCAAAGCCCCGACCTGCTCCGTCCCAAGGTCCTTCAGCACGGCGGCCGGATCTTCATCGTGCTCGTCCTTGAACCACCCAAGGCCTTTTGCACGTCTCAGTGCCGGCACCAGATCACGCCGCCGCCGCTCCCACTGATTGGCCCACCGGCGCTTCTGCTGATGCTCGGGCCCCACCTCGAAAAGCAAACGCACACAGTTCTTGGAAATCGCCACCTTGAAGTGTCCATGCTTTTTGTAACCCCGGCGATCAGGACCAAAGGCTACCCAGGTATCTTCGGGCGGATTCACCGTGCGTCTGGCGTGTTTTGCCACGTGGGCAAATACCTCGCCACCCACCAGGCGCCCCAACCCCGGGACCAGCGCTTCCCCAAGCGCGGTCAGCTTTGGCCGGATTGCTGTGGCAATGGCCTGCATGCGACCCGCAAAATCGGGGATCTCAAAGATCCGGAAGTCACTCGGCGTAAAAACCGGAGCGCCCATAGCCTGAACCTCCACTACTCCATGCTTTGCGTCAGCCTATTCTACGGAGTCAAGCCCGCTAACGCAAGATTCCCGGTAGTTGGTGGCTCAGCTTCCTGCGCTGAACCGTGAACTCTGAACCCTTAACCGATCAGGGCTGTTCGCACTCCCGAGGGTGATCACAATAGTGCCAGCCTACTTCCTCCGTCTCATGGGTCACATGAATGACCCGAGTCGTTCCATCGGGGTGTACGAGCTCGTACAGATGCTTGAATCCGGGCCCGGTCGTCGGGTGTTCCGTTGGAATTGCATACTTGCTCGTCGCCGGCTGGATCCGCGAGCCCTCGTGAGCCTCGACAACACAACTTCCGCCCGCAAAGCGAATCTCCATCCTGCGTCCCTCTTGTCCTGCCTGGACACCTTAGCCGACGTTACCGCACAGGTCCACTACAATCGCGCATCCCTCATTCACCTTGACGCCAGTCGCGCACCGCGCTATGGTCCCTGCGGGATGGCCGCTGGAGGAAAGAAAATGCGTGAGATCCGCGGGGTGATCCCGCCAGTCATTACCCCGTTTAGCGCGGATGGTGAGATTGCCTATCCATACCTCGCCACGAACCTCAAGAAGTGGAACCGCACAGACCTCACCGGGTATCTCATCCTCGGCAGCAACTCGGAATTCGTCTATTTGGCGGAGCAAGAAAAAATCCGGGTGATGGAGTTTGCCCGAGAACTGATTCCTCGCGAGAAGGTGATGATTGCGGGGACCGGGTGCGAAGCGACGGAGGCCACCATCTCCCTCACCCGCCGGGCAGCAGCCATCGGCGCCGATTTCGTCATGGTAGTCACCCCTGCGTATTACAAGCCTCAGATGCGGGATCGGGTCCTCATCGATCATTATCGGCGAGTGGCGGATGCCTCTCGCGTCCCCCTGTTTTTGTACAACGTGCCACAATTTACCGGGGTCGTGCTCCACCCTCAGGTCGTCGGGAGTCTCGCCGAGCATCCCAACATCGTAGGGATGAAAGACAGCGCCGGGAACCTCAGCGTCTTTGCCGAGTATCTGCACCAGACTCCTCCCGAATTTCAGCTCTTCGTGGGCTCAGGCCCGGTCTTTCTTCCTGCGCTCGCCCTGGGAGCACGCGGCGGCATCCTAGCCCTGGCCAACTGCGCTCCGGAGGCGTGTCTGGCTGTGTATGCTCTTTTCCAGGAGAAAGAGCTCGACGAGGCCGTGGAGCAGCAACTGAAGCTGCTCCCGGCGATCGAAGCCGTCACATCCCGCTTTGGGATTGGCGGGCTGAAGGCGGCCATGGACATGGTGGGATATCGTGGGGGATGGCCTCGCCCCCCCCTCTTGCCCCCGACCGAGGAGGAGCGCGGTGAGATCCGCCACGCACTGGAGCGTTCCGGCCTACTGCCCTCCGGGTGAAGGGCTGAGAGCTAGAACGTAATGCGCCCAGGCCACGTTACGCACGCCTAGACGTTGTAGTCCATGGATGCGGGCCACCCCCGCCTGCGCGTCGCTTCGGCGGCGGGACCCCGGCCAGCCGTCCCGGTCCGGGAGCCCGTCCCGGGATCTCGGACAAGCCACATGTCGCCTGCCTCGGAAGGAACCCCCTCCGCGCTCTCTGGTCCTTCGTCTTCGTCGCTTCTCGGTCAGCGCTCAACGGACTTCGGCGAGCTCCCTTCCCCTCGATTCGCCTCGGGGTGGTGAGCTTGTCGAACCACGGGTCTGAGCCTCAGGGTCGAAGACAGTCGAGCCGTTATCGGACACCGGTGTGGCGCCGGACAAATGCTTCGAACGAGATCGGTGTCCAGGGTTCATTCGCAAGAGGCGGACGGCGCGGGGCACACAAGCCGTATCGGTCCACAAAACGCAAAATGGCAAAGAATTCCCGGAGACCCGGCGACACAGGTCGCGCCACTGCCCCGACGAGATGAAAGAGCGTCAGGGGAATCGGACAGATTCGCGCTGACGTGCCCAAGACCTTTGCCGCAATCTGCACACACTGCCGGTTACTCAGATCTTCAGGGCCTCCGTACTCGATGATAGCCCCTTGTGCCTCGGGATGCCCGACTGCCTGGACAGCAACCCGGGCAATGTCTTCAACCGCAATGTACGTTATGGGAGCCCTCCCCCTTCCCGGCAGGGGCATGATCGGAAAACGCTGCATCGCCGGAATCATTGGGAGCAGATTCTCCATAAACCCAGAGGGGCGAAGTATCGTATACGGGAGCCCACCGGATCTGACAATTTCCTCGACGTGCCGCTTGACACGAAACTGTCGAGGCGCGTCGGGATGGTCCACACCAATCGCTGAAAGATAGATAATCTGCCTGACGCCTGCCTCGCGCCCAGCCTCGACGAGATTCTGATGCCCCTCTCCTTCAATCACCTCGGGCCGATATTGAGCCCCCAGCGACCTCGGATTCAGCGAGGTCATCGTACTGATGATCGTGGTTGCTCCCTGGCACGCCTTCTCGAGCACCCCACGATTCGCAAGGTCGCCCAAGGCTATTTCAACATCGGCGTCGTGGAGCGGCTGTGCTCTTGTCTCGCTCCGGCACAAGGCTCGGACCGATCTCCCCTGCCGCCGGAGTTGCCTGACGACCTCGCTTCCGACGCGCCCAGTCCCTCCGACCGTCAGAATCATGACGTACCTCTCCCCGGTCTGCGGTCCCCGGTCCCCCGTCTCTGGTCTGCGATCAGTCTTGGCCGCTGTAAAAGGAGGCCACAGCGAGGGGGATCTGGCGGACCGCCTCAGCAATCCTGTCCACCTCGGCATCGGAAAGTGGAGTGACATAGGGTTGGGCAGGCCGGCGCGCGACGGTATAGACCTGGACCAGGCTGACTTTTCCCCCCTGAGCCACGATCTCCCGCAGCCGATCGCAGAAGGCCCCAATTTCTTGCACGTCCGGCCCCACCCCATGCACCCTCATAAAGAGGGCCTGGATCACAATCGGGCGGACCCGGGCCGCCTCAAGGATGTTGTCCAGGACCTGCCGGAAGGGGATGGTGGTCACATCCACAAGATGATAGTACTCCTCGGTGCCCGCATCGAGCTTGGCCCAGATCTCGCCATTGTGCCGATCGAGCAAGGCTAATGTGTCTTTGACCTTTGGCCGATGAAACATCGTGGCGTTGGTGATGATCACGATCTTCAGATGGTCGAGCCCGAACTCCTGCTTTACCCGAATGGCCAGCTCCACCGTCTCTCTGAATCTGGGGTACGTGGTTGGCTCGCCGTCCCCGCTAAAGGCGATGTCTTTCACCTGACGCAGCGGCTCCGGGATACCGGAAAAAGGTGGCCGCGCGAACAGCTCACCGCTTTTGGCTCTGGCCAACACGTCCCGCAGTTCTCGGTCGAGGATTCTGAGATCCACCCTGCGGTATTTCCCCGGGATCGTCCGGTCCACCTGGCAGTAAATGCAGTCAAAGTTACAGACTTTGTCCGGATTCAGGTTGATGCCGATGGAAATCCCTCCCGAGCGTCGGCTGAGGACCGCGTAGACGTAGCGGTTCTGATCCAGTTCTCGCCGGTGGTCGTGGATCGTCAGCGTCCCCTGTCTCATAACTCCTTACTTTAGCGCCTACCGAGCTTCCCGTGCAAGGCATTGCCCCGGCACCGCCCTATCGGCAGGAACCTTGCACGCCCCTCCGCGAGCGGGAAGAGCGGCCCGGGGTCACTGTAACTTCGCAAAAACCGGAGGAAAGCGGACTTGGAGACCAGAAAATGCTTGACATCTCATGCCCGTTTTCGCTAAAAGCGCAGATTTAGTGGCACCAACCATTGGCCGCCAATAAACGTCACCTCCTGACTTCACGATGGAAGGCCACACATGGAGCAACCGGAAAAAGACGGGCACCGGATGTTCGTCACGGAGCAAGATCATGGCGGGGCGTACGGCTTCTGTGAGACCTGTCCTGATCACCACGACATGGTGCTCTTCTATCGGGACGGGACCGGGTCGCTGGACAGCGAGCCCAGGATATTTCCAAGTCATCACGCATGGCGCACGTGGCTCAAGGGGACTGCGATCTTTCGCGCCGACGGGGTATAAGGAGAGCCTTTTCGTACACGGATAAATCTTACCATTTCGATTTAATAAATGTAATATAACTAGCTGTATATAAACATTAAAAGTTCATAAAAACGTCGCCGTCGAGCTCACGAGGAGAGGGCCAGGGTCCAGCACAAGAGGACCACGCCGACCGTGGCCCCGCCGAGCGCCCACTGCATCCGGGAACCGGGTGGGCGGGGGACGCCGAAACCCACCACGATCCCTAGGACGCCGCCCACCAAGAAACCAAAAAGATGCGCCCACAAGTCCACCCGTCCTCCCCCGGTCCCC
>JBFHXD010000006.1:0-39068 GCA_041599135.1 Methylomirabilales bacterium (SeqCode)
GCGCAGTGGGCACCCGCCGTGGGACTCGTGGAGAATATGGGTCGATTCATCTGTCAGCATTGCGGTGCATCCGAGGACATGTTTCCGGGCGGCGACACGGCCGCGATGGCTGCCGTCTTGGGCATTCCATTCCTCGGCAGTGTGACCTTCGATCCACGGTTGGCCGCCGCGTCAGACCGCGGCGTCCCCTTTGTCTTGAGTCACCCTGACACGCCAGCGGGCGAGGCGCTCTTCAGCATCGCTCGGGCGATCCGGGCGCACGTGGAAGCGGGATGAAAAGAAGGGCGACTGAGCGGCAGGGCAGGCATCCACGACAATGGCCCGTAACCTTGATCTGCTTAGCAGTGCTGCTCTTGACCGCAACCGTGGCCTGGGCCCAGGCGGGACCCGGCGACCAGGCGGCCTATCGAAGCTTTCCCTTCATTGGCAGTCGACTGGCGGTGTGGGGGATTGCCCAGCTCCACCTGAATTTTGCGGCCTTCATCCTGGGAGTGCCAATCTTCGCGGTGATCATCGAAATCATCGGGTGGCGGAACAAGGATGCGCGCTACGACTGGCTGGCCCACGAATTCGTCAAGCTCATCTTCGCGGCCTTTTCCACGACCGCCCTCTTAGGGGCGTTTCTCCTTTTTCTCTTCATCGCCTACTATCCCAGATTCTGGGGATACATGACCGGAATCTTTTATCCAACTTTCTGGGTGTACGCGACACTCTTCTTCCTGGAGACCTTCACCGTCTACCTCTGGTATTACGGCTGGGAGTGGCTCAGCGGCCCCAAAAAGTGGATCCACATCTCCCTCGGGGTGCTCTCAAACCTCTTCGGGACTGCCATACTCTTCATCTCGAACGCCTGGGTCACTTTCATGGTTTCACCCGGGGGAGTCGATGAGGCAGGTAAGCTCACCTCGCTCTGGGGTGCCATTCATAACCCTACCTGGATGCCGCTCAACATCCACCGGCTCCTCGCGAACATCGTCTTCGGCGGCACGATCGCGGCGGCATACGCAGCCTTCCGATTCCTGTCGGCCAAGACACCCGAGGAGCGCGCCCGGTACGACTGGATGGGGTATGTCGGCAACTTCGTGGCGATCTCGGCGCTTATGGTGCTCCCGTTTGCCGGCTACTGGCTGGGACGCGAGATTTACGCCTTCAACCAAACCATGGGGATCACCATGATGGGGGGATTCATGTCGTGGCTCTGGGTGGTCCAGGCCATCCTCATCGGTGTCCTCTTCATCGGTTCGAACTACTATCTCTGGCTGGGGATGGAGCGGATCCCCGGATCCGAGCGCTACCGGCGCTACATTCCCTACATGATTATGATCCTCGCGGCGGGATTCATAGTCTGGGCCACGCCGCGAAGCATCCCACTGACGCCTCAGGAGGCGCGGCTCATGGGAGGGACACACCATCCGATCCTTGGGGTCCTGGGCGTTATGTCGGCGAAGAACACGGCGGTCAACCTCATGATTCTCACAACCTTCCTCTCCTATCTCCTCTATCGGCGGGCCAATAAGGTGTCGGTCAGGCCCTGGGTCCGGGCCGGAATGGCAACCCAGTGGGTAATCTTCGGCCTGGCCGCCGGGATTGTGACCTTTTACGGCGTGTACGGTTATTTCGTGGAATCCATCGTCAGAATCGGCTTCTCCGTGTATCAGGTTCTCGCGGTGCTCGGTGCCATTGTCCTCGTCATGACAATTGACATCCCGTTGTTCCGGGGCGCGCGGTCAACCGGGGCCATTCGATGGGGCACCATCGCGCCACGCTCGCAGTATGTTTTGATCTTGCTCGCCGTGACCTTCACATGGCTCATGGGGCTCATGGGTTTTGCCCGTTCGGGCATCCGCCAGCACTGGCATGTCTACGGCGTGGTCCGGGACACGTCCCCCGAGGCGGTGACCCCCGCGCTTGGGTATGCAGCAAACACGATCACCATTGTGACCGCAGTCTTTCTCGCCCTGGTCCTTTTTATCTTCTGGCTGGGCGGGCTGGGGGAGAAGGGAAAGGCCGAGGCTCACGGCCGGGCCCCCGCGATCGCGGGCGGCTCGGAGGAGAGCTAGCTTGCAGGTCCCCGTCGTCGTCAAGGTCGGGTTTTTTGCGTTGCTTGTCATGGGGGTCTACACTTACTACGCGAATTCCATCCCCCAGATCGAATCCAAGCCCCCGGAGGAGATCTTGCTGGAGGAAGAGAAGACATCCCCGGAGCAGCTGGCTCGGATCGGGGAGCAGATTTTCAAAGGAAAAGGCACGTGCGAGATCTGCCATCGGATTGGTCAGGTGGGCGCCCGCGCGCCCGACTTGGCAGGGGTGGGGGCGCGAGCGGCTGCCCGAAAGCCGGGGGTGAGTGCAACGACCTACCTCGTCGAGTCTCTTGTGAACCCGGGAGCATATGTGGTGGAGGGGTTTCCGCCCATCATGCCGCAAGTAGACCGGCCTCCCATCGGGCTGAACCGATCTGAACTCTGGGCAATGGTGGCTTTCCTGCAGTCTTTGGGGGGGACCGTTGACGTGAAGCTGCATGACATTCCAGAAACCGCAGGGGTACAGGTTGCAGGGGGGGGCGCCCCGGTAGCCGAGCTGAAGCTTCCCGGCGATCCAAAGGCGGGCCAGGCGGTGTTCATGGGCAAGGGCGCCTGCGTCGCCTGCCACAAGGCAGGCGCGATCGGCGCCTCTCCCGTTGGGCCTGACCTCTCGCTGATTGCCAGGATCCAGACCCCCGAGTACATCATGGCTAAGATCCTGGACCCGGCGGGAATGGGAACGGTGGCCGGTTACCCCCCCAACGTGATGCCACAGACACTTGGTCAGATGCTGACGGCCAAGGAGTATGTTGACTTGGTCTCGTTCCTTCTGACCCTCAGGGGTGAAGGCGAGACTTCGGCCGCCATTTCCCCAAGACCATGAGCGTTCTGCAGTCAAAATTCGTTCAAGCAGTGCTGGTAGTCGCCGGCATGTATCTCTTATTTCGTTTCGGCATTCGACCCCCAGCACCTTGGAGCGTGGTCAAGCTTTACATGGCGGTGGTGCTGCTTGCCGTCTTGGTTTACGTCTCCTCGGATTCAGACTCCTGGCGCGCGTTCGTCTCTCCCATTCAGTCCATCCTGGTAGACGAAGGCAAACGGCCGATCCGGAATGTGCTCATGGTATTTCTTCCGATCCTGGCAGGAGTGTACGCGTATGCCCAGGCGGCCCAGAAGACGGAGGGTCCAGTCGAACTCCGAGCCGTCCATCCGGCCCCCCCTCCATCCATCTCATTCCGAGGGAAAGCCATCGATATTCAGGGGCTCGATAACCCGCTCCGGAGGGATGCGGCCAATTATGAAAAATATGTGGCTGAGGGGGCGGCGATCTACATCAAGAACTGCGTCTTCTGCCACGGTGATTCTCTGGATGGCCGCGGCCACTTTGCTCACGCCTTCAACCCACCGCCCGCCAATTTCACGGACCCCGGCACGATCGCCATGCTCCAGGAATCCTATATTTTCTGGCGTATCGCCAAAGGAGGGCCGGGTCTGCCGAAGGAGTCCACGCCCTGGAACTCGGTCATGCCCGCATGGGAAGACCGACTGACCGAGGATGAGATCTGGAAGGTCATCATGTATCTCTACGATGCCACGGGCTATCAGCCGCGTCGGTGGGAAACCCACGCATCGATCGTGCACGCTTCTTTTCCACCGGGCTTCCGAGGTCCCCTGAGCTTGATGTTCTCTTGGAATGGGGATGGACTCTTGCGCCAGGGGCTCGCAGAGGCGCAACAAGCTGACAACGTATCGCGAGGGAAGATAGTGTACGAGAAGAAATGCGCTCTCTGTCACGGTGTCGATGGGAAGGGGGATGGCCCTGGAGCAGTCCGCCTCGATCCCAAGCCCCGGGACTTCACACGCGGGCTGTACAAGATCCGCACGACGGGCACGGGACAACTTCCGAGCGATGAGGACCTCTTTCGTGTGATCACCAGGGGGATGCCCGGGACGTCTATGCCGAGTTGGCAACACCTCGCTGAAGCGGAGCGGAGGGCCCTCGTTGCCTATGTGAAAACCTTCTCACCACGCTTCCGTAATGAGCCGCCGGGCAGGGTGATCGACGTTGGGTCTGAGTTTCCCGCCACCAAGGAATCGATCGAAAGGGGCCGAGAACTCTACCAGCTCATGGAGTGCTTCACGTGTCACGGTCATACGGGGCGCGGCGATGGCGAGTCGGCACCAACACTCGAGGATGATTGGGGGAATCCGATCCGGGCTCGGAATCTCAACAGGGCGTGGACCTTCCGGGGAGGGAACACGTCGCGGGACATCGTGACCCGCTTCCTTTCGGGGCTTGCCGGGACGCCTATGCCTTCGTATGAGGGGGTCTTTGAGGAAATGGAAGAGAATTGGCACCTGGCCAACTACGTTCGCTCCCTCTCGCCGTCCGAGCCCAATTACGCCACCATCATTGCGGCAAAGTCGGCAGCCGGGGAGATCCCTCTGGACCCAGAGGATGCCTTCTGGTCGGCGATCCCTGGGGCTAACTTTCCGCTGGTGGGCCAGGTGATTGTGGACCCGCGAAACTTCGACCCGTCGATTGACATGGTGGCCGTCCGGGCGGCATATACCGACCAGCAGATCGCTTTCCACCTGGCCTGGGATGATCCCATTCGGTTTCAGCCAGGCAAAACAAAGGAAGCGGTGGCTGATGCCATTGCCATCGAATTTCCCGCCGAATTGCCCGAGGGGCGCGAGAGGCCCTACTTTCTGATGGGGGATGCGAGAGCGCCGGTCTACCTCCTCCGGTGGCGCAGCGATAGTGGTGTGGGAGAAGCAAGTGCAAGCGGGGTTGGCAAGGTCGTCCCGCTCAAGCCACAAGAGGTGAAAGGCGAGGTGGTCTACAAGGACGGTCGGTACCAGCTGGTCATCACGCGACCGCGGGCGTCGGGAGGCCGGACGAACGTCCCCCCATTTCCGGTGGGAAAATTCATCGCCATCGCCTTCTTGGCCTGGGACGGAGACAATGGGGAGGCTGGCAGCAAAATGTCGCTGACCTCATGGTACTACTTGCTGCTCGAACGACCGCCATCCCGAACGCGCTGGGTGTACGCTCCGCTGGCGGCTGTTGGTGTCTTTGGCTTGGAGCTTTTGGGACTCAGGTGGGCACGGCGGCGGGCGCGGAGTTGATCTGGTCGCGCGGGAAGAATTTTCTGGCCAATGCTACGTCGTAGGGGTTGATACCAGGAGGGGGAGGAGAAAAATGCGCGGAACCTTCAGTAGGACGAGCGCGCTGGTTGTTGTGGCGGTCTTGCTGCCGTCAGTCGTGTGGAGCGCCGGCGATCCGGCCAAGGGAAAGGCGAAGTACCAGGAGGTCTGTGCCGTGTGCCATGGACAGTCGGGCAAAGGAGACGGCCCGGCAGCATCCGCTTTACCGGTCAAGCCCCGGAACCACACCGACGTGGCTTATATGGGCAAGCTCACCGATAAGCAGATCTTCGACACGATCAAGCTCGGTGGCGAGGGTGTTGGCAAATCGGCCATCATGCCAAAATGGGGCCCCCTCCTGACCGACCAGCAGATCGAGGACCTGGTTGCCTACATCCGGACCCTGCACGGGAAATGAGGGCCGCTCCCATCAGGGTTCGCTCCTGATTCCCTAGGGTTTTGTAACCAAAGGATCCTTTATATATTATGATGATGCATAGACGGCGGTTTCTTGGCACTCTCCTTCAGGCGGCGGGCCTCGCGGTGGTCCCATCGGTCTGGAGGCGGCACGCGATGGCGGCCGAGGAAGTGGCCATCGGAGTCCTGGTCGGTCCAGGCGAGGCGGGACGGTACGCCGTGACGGGGGCACAACTCGCCGCGGAAGAGGCGAACTATGTTGCCGGAGCCTTTGGGAAAGTGGTCCGGGTCTTGGCGGAGGTGGCTGGCTCCCCTCATGAGGCAGCGGAGAAGGCAACCAAGTTGATCCGCCGAGGCGGAGTCAAGGCGATCCTCGGTGGTAGGGATGAATCCTTCATTCAGGCTATCCAAGAAGCGACTGCCCGCGAGGGAGTCATTTATGTAAATACGATGTCTCGCTCCCAAATGCTCCGTGGTACACAATGTCATCGGCTCACCTTTCACGTCGAGGCCAGCCTTGCCATGTACGCCGATGCGATGGGTCAGTGGTTGGTGCGCGGCGCGAAGAAGCTCCGGTGGGGATTCTTGACTCCCGACTCCGAGTCTGGCGGCGAGATGGAGCGGCTGGCCCAGCGGGCCCTGCGGAGGCAAGCAGGGACCGCTGTCGCCCGCGAAGTCGTGCCCGCCAGTACCCGCGATTACCGGGCAGCCATTGCGAGCGTGGCCAAGGCAGGTCCTGATGCCCTCATCATCAACCTGTCCGGACCACCGCTGCTTACGGCCCTGGCACAGTTCACGGAGCTTGGTCTCGAAGTTCATGTTGCAGGTGCGGCGATGGAAACGCTTGAGTTCTGGCGGGCAGAGCCAGCCAAACTCACCGGTGTCTGGCCGGCACTCTGGTTCCATGGATTTGTGAAGTACAGTGGGCGTGAGTTGAACAAACGGATGGCCGCGGCGCTTGGCCAACCGGCCGAGTCCCGGACCTGGGCAAACTACACGGCGGTGAAAGCCGTGTGGGAGGCAGTGCTTAGGGGTGGGCGGGGGGATACGGCCTGGCTAGTCTCGTTCTTTGAGCAAGAGCGGGGCGTAGACGCCCACAAGGGCATGCCGCTCACGTTTCGCCCCTGGGACCACCAGCTTCGTCAGCCACTCATCGTACTCCGGTCTAAGATCCCCGCTCCGGGGGAACCACGCTGGGATATCTTTGACGACCTGGACGAAGTGCCTCTCCGCGGAACCCCGGGAGAAAATCGGGCAGCGGTCCTCGATACGCTCGGCCTCTCGGCGACTGAGAGTCAGTGTAAGTTAACCAAATGACCGACGACCGATCACCGATTACCGACCATGCCCGACGACGAGAAAATGCATTTGCTTCTTCACGGTCATCGGTCGTCGGTGATCGGAGCTGATTGCTGAAAGGAGCGGTTGTGGCTGTTTTACGTCGTGTAATTCTCGGTGTGAGCCTCGTAAGCCTGTGGCTGCTGGGGACCGCCTGTGCCGAGGCGGGGCCTGGTCGGCGGCTATATGTGAGCAACGAATTTGTCGATACCGTCACCGTGATCGACCTGCAGACCGAACAACCGGTCGCCACGGTCGACGTGGGAAAGCGACCCCGGGGTATCAAGGCGAGCCCGGACCGCCGATACGTCTACGTTGCCCTCGGTGAGGACGATGCGATCGCGGTAATCGAAGTCGCCACGAACAAGGTCCTCACAAAGATTCCGGCGGGAGAGGATCCGGAAGCGTTCGACATTAGCCCGGATGGCCGGTTCCTGTACGTCTCAAACGAGGAAGCGAACACCGCCTCCTTGATCGACACCTCCAGCCGGAAGGTTGTCGCAACGGTCCGGGTTGGGGTCGAGCCGGAAGGAGTCGCCGTGAGCCCCGACGGAAAGTGGGTGTACGTGTCCAGTGAAACCTCGCACACCATCTCCGTCATCGACGCATCCTCGTTCACGGTGATCAAGACGGTGCTCGTGGGGGACCGACCCCGGGCCATTGCTTTTTCGCCTGATGCAACGCGGGCATACGTGACCGCCGAAGTCGGAGGGACCGTCTCCGTCATGGACGCCCAAACTCACGAGGTACTTGAGACGATTTCGCTGCTGAGAACGGAAGAAGAAGAGAAGCCGATGGGGGTGGCCGTGATGCCAGACGGAAGCAAGATCTATGTGACGACGGGGCGGGGCAACACGGTTGCCGTGATCGATGCCAAAACGCGTAAGGTGCTCCAGTACGTTCCGGTGGGGAAGCGGGCGTGGGGCATCGCAATTACTCCCGACGGGAAGCGGGCCTTTACGGCAAATGGGGTCTCCGGAAATGTCTCGGTCATCGACACGACGACGGACACGGCAATCGGCACCCTGCCGGCGGGAAAGGGAGCATGGGGGGTGGCGATTCTCTGGTAGGTTTAGCCTCTGTGATGGACCCTACCACTCCCACACCAGGCGATGCCGGCCCCGATGGGGTGGATTTTCAATTTCCCAGATAAGCATCGGCCTCCCGTCCTCTGTGTGACTTTCCGCAACTGCCCCTTCGTCCTCTACAAGTGAGCTGTCCAAACCCCGATCCTGAAGTGGCGCCGCGCCACGTAATGCTTGGTACTGGCGATAGGGACGCTCAGAAGGAAAGATCACCTCGAGCCGGGTCGATCCCTTGCGAGGGAACTGGACGAAGTCGACAACATATTCGACCTGATTTCGGAAAGCGTCCACCCATTCGAGGGTCAGGAGGACATCACGCGCCTCGTTAACCTTAAAGGGGGGATCAAAGGTTTGGGTGACATTGATTCCTCCCACGACCCGATCCTCAGAGGTCTTACGACCAGGAGTCACCGCCACATTCTCGATGCGCCCGTCGGCACGAATCGGGTGAACGAATGTCTTGAGGTCTGGCTCCAGGGCCTTGAGGCGAGTCCGTCTCGTCACCCGGGCCAGTTGACCTTGAGCGTCCGCCAGGTCTACTCGCGAGAGCAGTTCTTCGACGAGCCAAGGGCTCTTGATCTTGCGCGCGTATGCTTCGACATCCTGGTCTTCGAGGACGCTAAAAATTTCCCCCCGAACGAGTCCCAGGCGTAGCGGATTTTCCCCGAACTGGGCCATCTCACGGAGCCGTTTGTTGAGAATCTTTTTATGGGCACTGTAGCTGTTGCTCAAAAGCCGCACCCGTGCATCTTGGAGGGCAGGTTTGACCTGCTTGATCTCGTCTCGCCACACCGCTCTGATGATCTTGCCGCGCTGAATTCGGTTCGGAGTTTTCCCGTCCACATACATGCCACGGATAGTTACAAGAATCTGGTACGGCTTGCCTTCGCCGTAGCGATCCCGATATTTGCCGATGAGTTCATCTAGCCTCTCGAGCATAGATATCCCCCCGTGGATTCGCCTTCAGAATATGTGAAATTTCAGGACGATTCAACTGAAATTTCATGAGGAATACATCGACAGGTGTCCATTTGGGGTTGATTTTCTTGCTCGAATACTGCATGAGATATGTGTGTGTCGCGAACCATCTATATCGGTGCACAAGGGGGAAACATGCGAAGGCTTCGGAGTTTTCTGGTTTTTCTGATCTTTTTGGTCATGCACTCGAGTGTGGTTCTCGGCTTTCATGATAGTATGCCGAAAGATATCTATGCGAAGTTGCAAGGATTAGGCGTCATATTTATCGAGTACGATGGCCCTGTGCTAAAGAAAGATGGGTGCCCAAATGTCCGGCGGACGCTACTGAAAAGCGGGCCGCTCGGCAAGTCCCTGGGAATGGCTCTATTTATCCCCCGGGAAGATGGGACGGCAGAACGGCTTATTGGTGCCGAAATCAGGGACGACGAGGGGGATCTCTCGTTTGTTTGGCGATCTCCAGACTTTTGGCGGGTTGCGGCCTGTCATTTTCCAGACAAGTACGGAGCAGGACGCGTGGAGTAAGTCCGAGCACACTTACCCCTCCTGGAGCCATCATGAAATTTCACAATGCCTCTCCTCTTCTCTTTTGAAGACCTTCAAGAAGTTACGTCCGTACTTTTACATGTAATTTCACTGAAATTTCAGGACAATATTGACAAAGCCACTGAAAAATAAGGAGTTTTCTCTTGACCCCACGCCAGGACGGTCGTACCCTTACGCGGACAACACATCATGGCGGGGAACTGCTCAGGACAACCTCTGTTACAGAAGCGAAGAATAAGAAAGAATAAGAAAAAGGAGGGGGAGTTCCATGCGAATACTAGGATTCGTTTTCCTGGGTGTCCTGCTGGCCGTCGGCGGGTCCCTAGGGAGTCCGTCCACGGTGTACGCCGTCTCGGCCACAGACATCAAGGCCTTCGTGGAGGAGCAGATTAACCAGAAAGTGAAGAAAGACGGGGGCGTCTTTAAAATTAAGGACATCAATACCGGCCAAGAGGTCGCCCTCGAGTTCGTGAGCTTCCGGGTTACTCGCAGGGTCCCGGCGCACGGCTACTTCGCCTCGACGACCTTTCGGTTGAAAGGGGAGCCAGAAAAGTTTTATGGGATAGATTTCTGGGTGAAGGCGCAGGGGGAACAGCTCGTCTTGGTGGACTCTCAGATCCACAAGTACCCCAAGAAGCTCGAGGGACAATGGGTCATGGCGACGGTCGAGCCCCTGCCGTGGTGGTGGGCCCTCGCCCAGGAACACCCTGGCGAAGTAGAAGAGTTCAAGGCCTGGGAGATCAAGGCTGCGATGCATGCGCACATTGCCGAGAAGGTGAAAGAAGGTGGAGGCGTCATCAAGATCAAGGATGACAAGACCGGGGAAGAGCTAAAGTTGGAGTTCGTCAAGATTCACGATCCCGTCCGGAAGGTCACAGGGGAGGGCTACTTTGCCTGTAGTGACTTTCGGGTGGCGGGCGAGCCCGAGAAGCTGTATGACCTGGATTTTTGGCTCAAGCAGGAAGGTGACAAGCTGGTGATCACCAAGACGCGGATCCACAAGGAGCCGGCGAAAGAAGGGGACCAGTGGGTGAAGAAGGACCGATACGGCTTTGACGAGTCCAAGATGGTGGAGATTCCATGAGCCCCGATCGAGGAGGACGGCACAGACTATGTTAGGTATCCCAAGAAGCAACCGAAGAATAACAAGCGTGCTCGCAACATGTGTCATGCTTGCCGTGACCGCAAGGGCTGACGCTGCCTGGGACCAAGGCCCCGCGTGTCGTGCGCCGGGGACTGGTATCGTCTATGGAGGAGAGCTGGGAGACCGTACGTTTGCCTTTACGTACGCTGTTGAGATTCCGCCGCAGCCAGCCGGGATCGGGCCTATCGACGTTTTCATCCCGCTGGCTGTTTCGGATGCGCATCAAGAAATCGGCCGCTATGAGCTGACGGCGAGCATCCCGGGTCAGGAAAAGACAGAACCCCGCTACGGTAATCGCTTCTGGCACGGGCAGGTCGATCAGTCTGACGGACAGCCCATCACGATTACCGTCAAGTACTGGGTCAGGCGCCGGGTGTTTCAGCCACAGGGCCTCGCGGCAGGCGGGCAGGAACATAGTGCCCAAGAACGGGAGGAGCTTCAACTCTTTCTGGGACCCAACCGGCGCGTGCCCATCGGTGGTCCACTCATCCAACAGGTGCGCGCTGACATTCCAAAGAACGATCCCACGCCGCTCGGGCGGGCGCGTGCCATCTACGATTACGTGATCGACACCATGGAGTACAAGAAAATCGGAACGGGATGGGGGAACGGGGACACGTTCTGGGCCTGCAGTGCGCGCTACGGCAATTGCACGGACTACCATGCCCTCTTCATCTCGTTAGCCCGGGCCGAGGGGATTCCAGCCCGCTTCGAGATCGGCTTTCCGATCCCCGAGGGCAAGCCTGCAGGCGAGATTGACGGGTATCACTGCTGGACCGAGTTCCACCTGCCAGGGGTAGGGTGGGTTCCCATCGATGCCTCGGAAGCGGATAAGCACCCCGAGCGACGGGAACTGTATTTTGGCACCTATCCAGCGGATCGCATTCAATTCACGATAGGGCGGGACCTGGAACTGGGGGATGGGCACACGACCGGGCCACTGAATTACTTTGTTTATCCCCATGTGGAGGTGGCCGGCCGGCAGATTGACGGTGTCAAGACCAGTTTTCGGTATGCAGAGGTCCCGGAGGCCGAAGTCGCCCCGCCAGCGAGTGAACAGAGGGCGGCGCGGTGAATCAGACGCGAGTCCGAGCTCTGGAATGTGCTTGGAAAACATGGCTTCGCGGGCTCGTGTGGGGTCTTGCGGCTCTGGTAACCTTTGCCTCGATCGCCTCAGGCCAGGGCCAGGGAGAGGACGATGTGCTCGCCGTCCTCGCCCGGGGGCCCGCACTGGGCTCGAAAAACGCTCCGGTCACGATCATCGAACTCTCTGACTTCCAATGTGTCTTCTGTGCAAGATTCTGGAAAGAGACACTTCCACGTCTCGAGGCGGAGTACGTGAAGCCCGGTAAGGTCCGGTTGGTCTACCGCCATCTGGCCATCTTGGGAACACAGTCGTTGAGGTCAGCCCAAGCGGCGGATTGTGCCGCGGAGCAGGGGAAGTTCTGGGAATACCACGATATACTCTTCGCCTCGAGGGGCTTCCTGGGCCTGACAAACGGCAAGCTTAAGGGATATGCCAGAGAAGTCGGGCTGGACCAGGAAACCTTCGATCGATGCCTGGACTCGGGAAAGTACGCCCAAAAGGTGAAAGAAGAGACCATGATGGGCCTCTCCCTCGGGGCGCGGGCCACCCCCGTCTTTTTCATTAACGGGATAATGCTGGTGGGCGCGCACCCTTTTGAGACTTTCCGGGAAATTATCGAAGAGGAACTGCAGGCAAGCCAAAAATAAGTCTTCTTCGTCGTCAGGGCAGGTCGGTCGAACCCATCAGGTATCGGTCGCACTCGCGTGCGGCCCCACGTCCCTCATTAATGGCCCAGACGATGAGGCTCTGGCCACGGCGCATGTCGCCGGCGGCAAAAACGCCTTCCACACTCGTAGCGAACCTCCCGTACTCCGCCTTGGCATTGGAACGTCCATCCCGTTCGACGCTCAGCGAGTCGAGTAGCATGTCCTCCGGGCCTAGGAAACCCATGGCCAGGAGGACGAGCTGGGCGGGCCATACCTTCTCGGTGCCGGGGATTTCTCTCGGAACGGGTCGGCCGTTCTCGCCCGGGTGCCATTCAATCTGGACGGTATGCAGCTCTTTGACGTGTCCATTCTCATCCCCGGCAAACTTTTTGGTCATGATACAGAACTCGCGGGGGTCTTGTCCGAAAACGGCTAATGCCTCCTCCTGCCCGTAGCCAGCGTGGAAGATATTCGGCCACTCCGGCCAGGGGTTGTCCGGGGCGCGTTCAATGGGCGGCTTGGGCAGGATCTCGAACTGGGTCAGGGTGTGACATCCGTGGCGCATGACGGTGGCGACGCAGTCGGTACCGGTGTCGCCGCCGCCGATGACGATCACGTCCCTGTTCTTGGCGGAAATATACTTGCCGTCCTGAAGGTTGCTGTCGAGCAGGCTCTTGGTATTGGCCCGCAGGAACTCCATCGCGAAATGAATGCCCTTGAGTTCACGACCGGGAATCGGCAGGTCGCGCGGTTTGGTGGCTCCACAACACAAGGCGACGGCATCAAATTCCTTGAGGAGCTTCTCGGCGGGATAATCCTTGCCGACTTCGGTATTCGTCACAAACTCTATTCCTTCCTCAGCCAACAGGTCGACGCGACGCTGCACGACTGCCTTGTCCAGGTGCGGATTCGGAATGCCGTACATCAGCAATCCGCCAATGCGGTCGTCACGCTCGAACACGGTCACCCAGTGACCCGCTTTGTTGAGCTGGTCTGCACATGCGAGTCCGGCCGGCCCCGAGCCCACGACAGCGACCCTCTTGCCTGTGCGAGTGGCAGGAGGCTCCGGCACCACCCATCCCTCCTCAAAGCCCTTGTCGATAATGGCACACTCGATACTCTTGATGGTGACGGGCGGTTCAATAATCGCCAGGACACACGCGGCCTCGCACGGTGCAGGACAGACCCTGCCCGTAAACTCGGGGAAATTGTTGGTCTTGTGCAGGCGATCAAGCGCTTCTCTCCAGAGCCCCTGGTAGACGAGGTCGTTCCACTCCGGGATCAGGTTGTTGATCGGACACCCCGAGGTCGTACCCTTGAGGATAATACCGGTGTGGCAGAAGGGGACGCCACAGTCCATACAGCGCGCCCCCTGCGTCCTCAGTTGTTTCTCTGAGGCGTGGAGGTGGAACTCCCGCCAATCGTGGATCCGTTCGGCCGGCGATCGATCTGGCGGCAGTTCGCGTGGGTGTTCCATGAATCCGGTTGGTTTGCCCACTCCAAATACTCCAAGGAAATTACAAATGAGAAGGAATGAGAAGGCAGAGATCAGTTGCCACTGACACGTGCCAAGTCGCGCTTGTTCGCTTCGAAGGCAGCCATCGTGGCTTCCTCACCGCTCAGGCCAGCCTCCTCGACCTGTTTCATCGCTTCGAGTACGCGTTTATAGTCCTTGGGCAAGACCTTCACGAATTTCGGCACCATCTCTTCCCACAGAGCCAGAATGAATCGTGCGCGCTCGCTGTTCGTGTACGCGAGATGCCGCCCGATCATGGTTTCCACCGCTTTGATCTCCTGTTCGTCCTCCAGCCGCTCGAGGTAGACCATCTCCTGGTTACAATGGTGGTGAAAGTCGTTGGCCTCGTCCAGCACGTACGCGATACCACCGGACATGCCGGCGGCAAAATTCCGCCCCGTGGGACCGAGCACGACCACACGCCCTCCGGTCATATATTCGCAGCCGTGATCCCCGACGGCCTCGATCACGGCATGTACGCCGCTGTTTCTGACGCAGAACCGTTCACCGGCCATGCCGCGGATGTAGGCCTCCCCGCCGGTAGCTCCATAGAACGATACGTTCCCAATGATGATGTTTTCCTCAGGCGCAAAGGTCGAGCCTTCAGGCGGGTAGACGATGATCTTTCCGCCGGAAAGCCCCTTGCCCGTGTAATCGTTGGAGTCCCCCTCAAGAATCAACGTAATGCCTCGAGGGACGAAGGCCCCAAAACTCTGGCCGGCGGATCCCTTGAAGTGGAATCGGATCGTGTCTTCAGGCAGGCCTTCGCTGCCATAGCGCCGGGTCACTTCGCTGCCGAGGATCGTTCCCACCACGCGGTTGGTGTTGCGGATCGGAAGGGTGGCCCGCACCGGCTCGCCCCGCTCGAGCGCCGGCTCACAGAGTTTCAAAAGCACCTGGTTGTCCAACGCCTCGTCCAGCCCATGATCCTGGGGAATCTGGCAGTAGCGGCCCACCTCCGCCGGGACATCCGGCTGGTACAGGATATTTGAGAAGTCCAGGCCCTTCGCCTTCCAGTGATCTAAGGCTTTGTGCACCTCCAGTTTGTCGACCCGGCCGACCATCTCGTTGACGGTGCGGAAGCCCAACCGTGCCATCCACTCGCGCATCTCCTGGGCGATGAATCGCATGTAATTCACGACATGCTGAGGGTTCCCCGTGAACTTGTAGCGTAGCTTGGGATTCTGCGTCGCAATGCCGACCGGGCATGTATCCAGATGGCAGACCCGCATCATGACACACCCCAGTACGACGAGGGGGGCCGTGGCGAATCCATACTCTTCCGCCCCAAGGAGCGTCGCAATGACGACATCGCGGCCTGTCTTCATGTGCCCATCGGTTTCCACCACAATCCGACTGCGCAGGTTGTTCAGGACGAGCGTCTGGTGCGTTTCAGCCAGGCCCAGCTCCCACGGAAGGCCGGCATGCTTGATGCTACTCTGAGGGGAGGCACCCGTCCCGCCGTCGTACCCACTGATCAGCACCACATCGGCATGCCCCTTTGCCACACCCGCAGCGATGGTGCCCACGCCTATCTCCGCCACCAGCTTGACGTTGATCCGAGCATGGTGGTTGGCGTTTTTCAGGTCATGGATCAATTCGGCCAGGTCCTCGATCGAGTAAATGTCGTGATGAGGGGGCGGCGAGATCAGCCCCACACCCGGTGTCGAGTAGCGAACCTTGGCGATCCAGGGGTAGACCTTGCGACCCGGTAACTGTCCTCCTTCTCCGGGTTTCGCTCCCTGGGCCATTTTGATCTGGAGCTCCTGGGCGTTGACCAGATACTCGCTGGTGACACCGAACCTTCCGGATGCGACCTGCTTGATGGCGCTGGAGCGCGAGTCTCCGTTCGGGTCAAGGATGTAGCGCGCCGGGTCTTCTCCACCCTCGCCCGAATTGCTCTTACCCCCGATCCGATTCATGGCGATCGCGAGCGCTTCGTGGGTCTCCTGGCCGATGGAGCCGTAGGACATCGCCCCGGACTTGAAACGTTTGCAGATGGATTCCACCGGCTCAACTTCCTCGAGAGGGATCGGTTCGGGGGCCAGCTTGAGTTCCAGCAGTCCACGCAGCGTGGCAAGGCGTTGGGACTGGTCGTTTACCAGTTCCGCAAACTCTTTGTAGGCTTGGTAGTCGTTCGTGCGGCATGCTACCTGCAGCTTGTTCACCGTGTCGGGGTTGTAGATGTGGTACTCCCCCTCCCGGCGATACTGATACTGACCACCGACATCGAGGGCCCTTCCGTCGACCTGTCGCTCTGGGAAGCCACGGTCGTGCCGCATCTGCGCTTCGCGGGCGATGACGTCGATCCCCACGCCACCCACCCGCGACGAGGTCCAGGTGAAGTACTTATCGACCACGGTATGGTCGAGGCCGACCGCCTCAAAGATTTGCGCGCCCCGGTAACTTTGGATCGTAGAGATGCCCATTTTCGACATCACCTTGACAACGCCCTTGACCGAGGCTTTGATGTAGTTTTTCACAGCCTGGTCGACGGTGATGTTCGTCAACATCCCCTGCCAGATCATATCGTCCAGCGTTTCGTACGCGAGATAGGGATTGATCGCGCCGGCCCCATAGCCAATTAAGACTGCAAAGTGGTGCACCTCGCGTGGCTCGCCGGATTCGAGCACCAATCCCACCTTCGCCCGTGTGCCCTCGCGAATCAGATGATGGTGGACGCCGGAGACCGCAAGCAGTGCCGGTATCGGTGCCTTCCAGCGGTCCACTCCGCGGTCCGACAGGATCAGGATGTTGGCCCCGCCGGCAATGGCGTGGCTTGCTTGCCGACACAGCTCGTCCATGGCCCCTTCCAGACCCGGACCGCCTTCGTGGGCCGTGAACAGGATCGGCAGCGTGACGGCCTTGAAGCCGGGGAGGTCGATGTGGCGCAGCTTCTCCAGCTCATCGTTCGTCAGGATTGGTGTTTTAAGCTCGATTCGCCGGCAACTTTCCGGTTCTGGGACCAGGAGATTTCGCTCAGAACCGAGCAGCGTCTCCGTCGCCGTGATGATCTCCTCTCGGATGGCATCGATGGGCGGGTTGGTGACTTGGGCAAAGAGCTGTTTGAAATAGTTGTAGAGCAATTGAGGTCGATTGGACAACACCGCCAACGGCGTATCGGTCCCCATGGAACCGACGGGTTCCACGCCATCCCGGGCCATCGGTCCCATGATCACGCGCAACTCTTCGAAGGTGTAGCCAAACGCTTGCTGGCGCTGGAGCGGCGTCTGATGAGCCCCTTCCCGAACCGGGGCAGCTTCGGGCAGATCTTCGAGTGCCACCAAATGCTCATTCAGCCACCGGCGATAGGGTTGCTCGGTTGCCATGCGGTGCTTTAACTCTTCGTCGCCCACGATGTGTCCTTTTTCGGTATCTACCAGGAGCATCCGGCCTGGCTGGAGACGTCCCTTGTAGAGCACGCGTTCCGGTGCGACGTCGAGGACTCCCACCTCGGAGGCCATGATGACCATGTCGTCCTTGGTCACGTAGTACCGCGACGGGCGCAAGCCGTTCCGGTCGAGCACCGCACCGACTCGTACGCCGTCGGTGAATGCGATAGAGGCAGGGCCATCCCACGGCTCCATGAGACAACTGTGGTACTCGTAGAACGCCTTCTTTTCGTCGCTCATGCTCTCGTGCTTCGACCAGGGTTCGGGGATCATCATCATCACCGCGTGTGGCAAGGATCGGCCGGCAAGCACGAGAAACTCCAGGCAGTTGTCGAACATGGCCGAGTCGCTTCCGTCGGGCTGGATGATGGGAAGGAGCTTGGGTATATCATCCTCGAAGAGATCGGACGCGAACATCGACTGCCGTGTGTACATCCAGTTGACGTTCCCCCGGAGGGTGTTGATCTCACCGTTGTGGATCATGTATCGATACGGATGGGCGCGTTCCCAACTCGGGAAGGTGTTCGTGCTGAATCGCGAATGGATCAAGACAAGGGCGGCTTCCATGGCAGGGTCCGATAGATCTGGGTAGTATTCCTCGACTTGCTCCGCGATGAGCATCCCCTTGTAAATGAGCGTCTTATAAGAAAGGCTGGCGATATAGAAATATTCACCACCCTTCAAGCCCGAGTACCGGATGGCGTTCTCGGCCCGTTTCCGGATGACGTAGAGTTTTCGCTCAAAGGCCAAATTATCCTCAATCATCTTGGGATCACACCCGATAAAGACCTGGCGCATGCACGGTTCACACGACAGCGCCGTGTGTCCCAGTGAGGCATTGTTGGTAGGGACGGTCCGCCATCCGAGCAGGCGCTGTCCTTCCTCAGCAACAATTTCCTCGAATCGCTTCTCGCAATTCCGGCGCTGGGCAGGATCGGGGGGGAGGAAGACCATCCCAACGCCATATTCGCCGAAGGAGGGGAGGTGAATGTCGGCCTCGGCACATGCCTGCTTAAGAAAGGCATGCGGAGTCTGTAGCAGGATGCCTGCCCCATCGCCGGTATTGGGTTCAGCGCCACGGGCGCCCCGATGGGTCAGGTTCTGAAGCACCGTGAGCGCTTGGCGTACGAGTTGGTTCGACTTTACCCCTTTGATGTTGACGACAAACCCGATGCCGCACGCGTCGTGCTCGAATCGTGGATCGTATAGGCCTTGTTTAAGCGGCAATCCCATGGGTTTCATGATGGTAAACCCTTCCTCAAGGACGTCGGAGCTACGCCGACCGGCCCTCCTTTTTCGTGGGTGAATTCTATTTGAAGAAACGGCGGCCTGTCAAGGACTTACACGGAGCGGGGGAACGGACGAGGGCCTTTGCCGAACGATGATGTGCCGTCGATCCAGGGAGGACGGGTCACGAGCGATTTGTGGGGCTCAGGCCGGCTGCGGCGAGGAGGGCACTGACCGCGACCCGGTCGAGTTCTTCCCAGTGCCCCGCGCGCAAGCCCCGCCGTAAGCGGATTGGCCCATAGCGAATACGGATCAAGCGGCTGACCCGGACACCGACCGCTTCCCACAGGCGACGAACCTCTCGCTTGCGTCCCTCCGTAAGCGTCACATGGTACCAGTGGTTTGCACCCTCGCCGCCGGCATCGCGTAACGAATCGAAGCGGGCCGGTCCGTCCTCCAGTTCCACGCGTGTCTGGAGTCGATGCAGGGTTTCATCGTCAACTTTGCCAAATATTCGCACCGCGTATTCGCGTTCAATTTCTTGGGAGGGATGCATCAGGCGATGGGCAAGTTCTCCGTCCGTGGTGAACAGGAGGAGTCCACTCGTGTTGATATCGAGACGGCCTACGGCCACCCAGCGGCCACTGTGCAGCTTGGGTAAGTTGCCGAAAACAGTAGGCCGTCCCTCCGGGTCGGAACGGGTGCACACCTCACCCTCGGGTTTGTGGTACGCCAGGATCCGTTGCGCGGGGGAGGTTTTTGATGTGGGAATGACGCGGCGGTCGACGCGGATGATCTGGTGGGGCTCGACGCGGTCGCCGAGCTTGGCGCGCTTGCCGTCGACCAGAACGCGGCCTTGTTCGATCCAGCGCTCGATCTCGCGGCGCGAGCCGACACCCTTCCGGGCCAATACCTTCTGGAGTCTTTCGCCCATGACGCCTTGCACTTCGAGTAGCATTTCTCCCCTCGCCCTGTCAAATTGCCGTGTTGTGGCGGTACCGCCGATGATGTGGGTCACACGGAGGGCTCGAGTTTGGGAAGACGTGTGACGAAAGGCCCAATCATGGGACGCTGGGGGCGCATCCCTTGGCAGGGGAGAGGGTTCTTGCGGGATGATCTTGGTGGGATCAGTCGGCGGCTCAGAACTGTCCAGATGCGAGGGCTAATATCACCTTGTCGTTGGTCGTGCGGAGACGGCTCGAGAGCAGCTTCACCACATTCGAGAGCACAGTGTAAGCCAGGTCATGATTGTCGCGCAGAAGCCGCTGGAACCCCTTTTTTTTGAGCACTAACATGGAACACGGTTCATGGGCGGTGGCAGTAGCACTGCGGACCACGTCATCTTCAATCACCGCCATCTCCCCGAACGCCTGGGTGGGCTCGAGGACTGCCAGGGCCTCCTCTCCGACGCCCACACCGGACAGCTGGCGTGAGATGCGAACCTTTCCATTGATGATCAGGTAGAGTTCCTCGCCTTGTTCACCCTCCTTGAATATCACGGCGCCTCGGTCGTAATGTTGCATGCTGGCGATGGTCAAGATGGACTCCAGCTGTCCTTTGTCTAACCCGTCAAAGATGACGACCTCTGAAAGTTGCGTTGCCAGATCCTTCATAGCACTATCCGATGGCGACTGCTTGTGACCTACCGCAGTGGCCCTTGTAACAGTCGAATGTCATCAATCCAGGCAGTCCCCCTGCCGTCGACAACGAGGTTCAGCTTAATATTGTCGGGATTCTCTCCCTTCCGCAGAAAGAACGGCGTCTCTTCCGTCGTCCACTCTGTGGTTCCGGTGAGGGGCCGCTGAAGCCCTCGTGAGAAGAACTCTCCCTTGCCCGGGAAATGGCACCACATCTCGAGGTACACCTTGCCATTGACGTCTTCGGTACGAACCTTTGCCTGGTAGATCAGGCGGGCATTGTCGATATCCACATGGCCAGTTTCAAATAAGCGCACGACCGTAGGCTGTGTTGCATGGATTCGAAGTGAGCCGTTCCCGTCGCTTGAGACACGGCGATCAAACTCTACGTCGGAACGGGTAATGACCCCGTCGATGTCGGTGATCGGAAAATGTTTCAACTCGCTCACCGCCGTTGTTGGCTGAGAACACCCAACAACGAGAAGGGTCAGCCAGGTGACAAGCGAACCGAAGTACCTTCTGACCATCACTCTTTGACCTTTGCGTAGTGGTGTATTCCACGAGCGCAAGGAGGCAGCACAGATGGTTGCAAAACCGGTGCCACCGGATTCGCTTCCGTGGGGGTCTCCGCGCCTTTATTTTATTGCTGGATCGTAAGGTGTGCGCTTCCGAGTCCTGCGCACCCCTTTTCTCTTGGAGCATCTGAGTCTCTATGCGAGAGTAACTCCGTGCCCATCGCGTGCGGATGCCGAAAGCGAGTCCATTGGGCCTGGGGAGCAGCGGTTGTGGTGGCCCTCGGGCTGTTGCGGCCGTTGCCCGCCGATGGTTGGGGTCTGGAGGCGCATGTGCTCATTAACCGGGCTGCATGCACCACACTGCCGGCGTCGCTTCGCCCCTTTTTCATGAGACACCAGGCTTTCATCGGCGAACATGGGAAGGACCCCGATACAGTGCTCACGGTCAGGGACGGGGAAGCAGAGCGGATGCGCCACTGGTTTGACCTGGACGAGCTAGACCGTTTCCCCTTCAAGAACATCCCGCGGAACTACCAAAAAGCCCTGGCAACGTATGGTCAGGAGCGGTTGGAAGGGGCAGGGCTCTTGCCTTGGCGGATCGCGGAGCTCTATACGAAGATGGTAGATGCCATGAGAGACTCTGACTGGAGGCGCGTACAGCTCCTGGCGGCCCATCTTGGCCACTATGTGGCCGACGGCCATCAGCCGCTTCACACCACGACGAACTACGACGGGCAGCTCACCGGCAACCACGGGATCCACAAGCGTTTTGAAAACGAGATGATCCGTCGATACCTGGACCAGTACGAGGATTTGGCCGCATTCACCCAACCGGCCCAGCGGGCTGCCGACCCTGTCGCCTTTACGTTTGAATTTCTGGTTGATAGCCATGTCTGGGTGGACAACCTGTTGCGCGCTGACACCCTGGCGAGGCGGGGGGTGCGTGACTATGATGACGGGTACTACGCCGCGCTCCACGTTTTTGCCGGCAAGTTGGCCAAGCTCAGCATGGCGCAGGCGGCGACGGATATCGGCAGTCTTTGGTACAGCGCGTGGATCGAAGCGGGCCGGCCCAAGGTTCCCTAGCCCGCAGGTACGGACTCGGCCGCACCGGCAGGACTCACGGCCAGGCCTGAGCTTGTCGAATGGCCTCTCGACGAACTCGGAACCTCGGCCCAGGTTCCACCCAGAGGGGCCGTGAACATCTCCCTCGACTTTGCTCTGGACCCTGAGTGAAGCGAAGGGTCGAAGGGCCCGGAGAGCTGATTATTCAGCTATATATGAATAATCCGGGCTAGGGGTACTGCGAGATTGGAGTAGGCGGAGGTCGGGATATGCCAGGCCGGCGTAGATGGCCAAAGCCACGGGCAAAGCGGCAGGTACGGCGGGGGCGGCGACATGGGCGGTCGGGACCCCGCAAGCGGATTACGGTCTTCTTGAGTGCCCCTTTGGTCAGGCGCCTGAGCCGGGTGCTGGCCGCGGAGGGGTGGGCCCTGGAAGAGTGTCTTGAAGAAGCCTTAGGTCAGTGGCTCTTGCGGCGTCAGGTGCCGGATGCGGGAGCTGGACCGGCCAGTTGACGGGGTGATTCTCCCCATGTAAGCTTCCGATCGAAGCGGGGCCATTGACCGCGTTTTGGCTTGCCATGACCGAATCCTTTCGCAAGCGGGGTCCGAGGTTCTGGGGATTTTGCCTAGGCATGAGTTGGGTGATCCTCATGACGGTGGTGTTCGGGTTCATGGTCTCAGGCTATTTGGAGATGTTCGGGATCATGGGTGCTCTCTTTGCCGTAACCTTGGTCCCGCTGTCGGCCCCCGCCTATCCCTTAGTTTCCTGGTACTACATCGGAAGCGTCCCGTGGCTCTGGGTCCTTGGACTCCTGATTTCCTACTTCCTCGGCCGTATCATCTTGGCGGATTAGGCACACGCGCGTCATGAATCGTAACAAGGCCTTGACACGATTGGCGTCGGCCTTTTATAGTCAACGCTGAAAAGGTGTCCACTTAGCCGCTATTTTCCGCGATGGTAAACCCGTAGCAGAGGCTGGGAATGGCTCTCGCAGGGATCCAGTTACAAAATCAAAATTACATCGGGGGTCAATGGGTCGATGCTGCCTCCGGCCGCACCTTTGGCGTGCATAACCCCGCGACCGGAGAGGAACTTGCGCGGGTTCCTGACACCGGACCGCAAGACGCCGCCCGGGCCGTCGAGGCCGCCCATCGGGCCTTTCCAAACTGGTCCGCGCTGGCGGCTCCAGAGCGGGCTAAATTCCTCTTTAAGGTTCGGGATCTGATGCTCGAGCGAAAAGAGGAGACAGCCCGGATCCTGACCATGGAGCAGGGGAAGCCACTGAACGAGGCGCGTCGCGAGATCGAGTACGCCGCTGCGTTTTTCACGTGGTTTGCAGAGGAGGGAAAGCGGGTCTACGGCGAAACCATTCCCGCCTCGGTGCCAAACAAGCGCCTGATGGTTGCCAAGCAACCGGTCGGGGTGGTGGCGGCGATCACGCCGTGGAATTTCCCGGCCGCCATGGTTACGAGAAAGATTGCCCCAGCGTTGGCGGCCGGGTGTACGGTGGTGCTGAAACCGGCCGAGCAAACCCCGCTGACCGCGATCGCGCTTTTCAAGATGTTTGAGGACGCGGGCGTTCCGGCGGGTGTGGCGAATCTGATCACGACCTTGGACCCGAGAGAGGTGGGCCGAGAACTTTTGGAGAATCCCCTGGTCCGCCTGATCGCCTTTACCGGCTCCAATGAAGTCGGGAAGCTCCTCATGCGGGGAGCGGCCGACCAGGTGAAACGGGTCTCGTTGGAGCTTGGGGGGAATGCCCCCTTCATCATCTTTGAAGATGCCGACTTGGACAAGGCTGTGGCCGGTGCCGTGGCCTCCAAATTCCGAAACATGGGGCAGACCTGTATCTGCGCGAACCGTATCTACGTCCACGAATCGGTTCTCGAGCCCTTCACGGCCAAATTCGTGGAGCGAGTTAAACAGCTCAAGATGGGAAACGGTCTGGAAGAAGGCGTGCATGTTGGTCCCTTGATTGACGAGCAAGGGTTCAAAAAGGTCTGTGCCCATGTGGAGGACGCCATCGCCAAGGGGGCCAAGGTCCTCACGGGTGGGCAGCCTCGGACGGATGGCCTCTTCGCCCAGGGCCACTTCTTTGCGCCGACGGTCTTGACGGATGTCATGAACGGGATGCGGATCCTTGAGGAAGAAACTTTTGGCCCCGTGGCTCCGCTCATCCGGTTTCGGGAAGAGGCCGAGGTGGTCCGAGCCGCGAATGACACCCCGTACGGGCTCGCAGCCTACTTCTTCAGCCGGGATGTGAACCGGTGCATCCGAGTGGCGGAGCAACTGGAGTACGGGATCGTTGGGGTAAATGACGGAATGCCCGCGGTCCCCCAGGCGCCCTTCGGCGGGTTTAAGGAAAGTGGTTTAGGCCGGGAGGGAGGTCGCGAAGGGATCGAGGAGTTTCTTGAAGTCAAATTTATCTCCCTGGGCCTTTGAGGTCCAGGTTCGAGGAGCGGTGTATGAGTTTCTTGGAAGGCAAGTTGGAGCCAGGCATTGTCACCACCACGTTGGACTGGCTTTTTAATTGGGCCAGGAAATCTTCGCCCTGGCCAATGACCTTTGGATTGGCCTGCTGTGCGATCGAGATGATGGCCACCGGCGCATCCCGCTTTGACTTGGACCGCCTCGGCGCCGGAGTCTTCCGCCCCTCGCCAAGACAGTCGGACGTGATGATTGTGGCGGGAACCGTCACGGAGAAGATGGCACCGAGGATCAAGACCCTGTATGAGCAGATGCCTGAGCCGAAGTGGGTTATTGCCATGGGGGCATGCGCCATTTCCGGGGGACCCTTTTACTACGACGCCTACCACGTCGTCAAAGGCGTGGACCTCGTGGTTCCCGTAGATGTGTATGTTCCTGGGTGTCCTCCGCGACCCGAAGCCCTCATTTATGGTGTGCTAAAACTTCAAGAAAAAATCGAACGGCTGAGTATCGCCAAGAAGAAGGCGCAATGACCGATGACCGTTAACCGATGACCGTTTTCGTCGGTCGTCGGACATCGGTCATCGAACTCTGAGCGCTGAACCCTCAACCCTGAGGCTTGAGTCTCATGTCTCACCTCAAGCTCACCAACACAGCAACCGGGAACCTCACCGACACCCTGGGTCGCCCACTCCGGGATCTGCGCGTCTCGGTGACCGACCGGTGTAACTTTCGTTGCGTCTACTGCATGCCGAAGGAGGTCTTCGGCCGCGACTACCCCTTTCTCGAACGCGAACATCTCTTGCGCTTTGAGGAGATTACACGGCTAGCCCGGCTCTTCGCGGCCCATGGCGTGGAGAAGATACGCCTGACCGGTGGGGAGCCGCTCCTTCGTCGGAACCTGGACCGGCTGGTGCGGATGCTGGCCGCGATTCCGGACCTGGATCTGACCCTGACGACGAACGGGGCGTTGTTGGCCCAGCAGGCGGCCGGGCTGAAGGCGGCGGGGCTGCAGCGGATTACGGTTAGTTTGGATTCCTTGGACAATGCCGTGTTTCAGGCGATGAACGATGTGGGCTTCACCGTGGAGCGGGTGCTAGAGGGAATTGAAGTGGCGGCGGGCGTGGGGCTCCACCCGATAAAAATCAACATGGTGGTGAAGCGGGGGATGAACGAGGAGAGCATTTTGCCGATGGCCCGCTACTTCCAGGGGACGGGGCACATCTTACGGTTCATTGAGTACATGGACGTCGGGCACACGAACGGATGGCGGTTGGATGAGGTGGTGCCTGCGGGGGAGATTGTGGCGCGGATTCATGCGGAGCTGCCGCTCGAGCCGGTGGAGCGGGACTACCGGGGTGAGGTTGCACAACGCTGGCGGTACCGAGATGGGGGTGGGGAGGTTGGAGTGATCACGTCGGTCACGCAGGCGTTTTGTCGAGACTGCACGCGATCGCGGTTATCCGCAGACGGACAGCTATACACGTGTTTGTTTGCGACGGATGGGCATGATCTGCGGGCGCTGTTGCGCGGGGGTGCCTCGGACGCGGAGATCGCCGGGGCCATCAGGCGGATCTGGCGGGCGCGGGGCGATCGCTACTCGGAGATTCGCTCAGCCGAGACGGTGGGGCTTGACAAGATTGAAATGTCCTACATTGGTGGTTAATAGCCGTGCCGGAGCGGGCCGACGTCTGTATCATCGGGGGAGGCATAGTCGGCTGCAGTATCGCCTATCACCTGGCACGGAACTCACGCCTCAAAATTCTCCTTCTTGAACAGGGACACCTCGGTAGTGGCTCCACGAGCCGTTCCGCAGGCGGTATCCGGCGCCAGTTCCTCACCGAAATCCATATCCAACTCTCGATCGAAAGCCTAAAGATGTTTCACCACTTCCGGGAGGAGACGGGGTGGGACCCTGACTTCCGTGAGGTCGGCTATCTCTTCCTGTTGACCACCGACGAAGAACGGACTCTGTTTCGGAAAGGGGTGGAGGTTCAGAAACGTCTCGGCGTTGCAGTGGAAGTCCTAACACCTCAGGAGATCCAACGCCTTGTTCCGAGCCTCCGGGTTGACGATCTTGTCGAGGGGACCTATACCCAGGGAGATGGGTATGCCTCGCCCCTGCAGGTAGTCTGGGGGTATGCCGAGAGGGCGGCCGATCTCGGTGTAGAGGTTCGCGAGGGATGCACAGTCACTGGGGTGAGGGTTCAGGGAGACCAGGTGCAGGGGGTGCAGTGTCGTGAGGGACAGATTGTTGCACCGGTGGTGATCAATGCTGCCGGACCCTATGCTGGTCTTGTCGGACAACTAGCGGGGGTGGAGGTTCCGGTCACTCCATGGCGGCGTCAGCTTTTTGTCACCGCCCCGGTTCCTGACTTTGCCGGAGACGTCCCGGTGACAATCGATGTCCACCGAGACTGGTACTTCCGTCAGGAGGAAGGCGGAGCCCTCATTCCGGCACCGACGGATCGGCAACCGAGTTTCAACACGGCGGTCGACTGGGAGATCATCCCGGAGGTCCGCGCGGCATCTGCCCCCCGGGTCCCGGCCCTGGCGCGGGCGGAAATTGTACGGGGGTGGGCAGGTCTCTATGATATTTCGCCCGATAACCACCCAATCCTGGCCGAGAGCGAGATTCGGGGATTCTATGTGGCGTGCGGCTTTAGTGGGCACGGCTTTATGCACGGGCCGGTGGCCGGAAAGCTCATGGCCGAATTGATTTTGACCGGCGGGACTACAGGTATCGATATTGCTCCGCTCTCACTCCAGAGATTTCGTGAGGCAAGGTTGACTCACGAGCCGATCACTATGCACGGCGTCACTTCGACGACCGACGTCCGGGTTCCGATGTCCGGCGACCGATGACCGACGACCGTCAAATGCGGGCAAGCTAGGAGGCGAGAACGCCATGCTTCTCAGCATTCCAGCATCCTAGCCTGCTAACAGTTTGTTGCTGATTGCTGACAGCTATGACAGAAGCACTTTTAATCATTGGGGCCAGTGAGCGAGATGCCGATCTGTACTATGCGACCCGCTTCCTGGCCCCCGACCCGTTCCCGTTTTTTCAAGTCGGGACAGAGCGGGTCATGATGGCGAGCGACCTCGAGCTGGGCCGTGCCAGGAGCCAGGCGGCCGTCGAGACGATTCTGCCACTTCAAAAGTATGAGGACCGGGCGAGGGAGCGCATCAAGCACGCGACCCTTCCCGATGCCGTGGATGAGGCACTCAGGGAGCGGGGAGTCCAGCAGCTCGTGGTGCCGGGAAGCTTCCCGACCGAATACGCGGACAAGCTGCGGGACAAGGGATATCAGGTGCGGGTGAAGGAGGGGACCTTTCTCGAAGAGCGCTTGCTCAAGTCAGACGTCGAGGTCGGCTGGATTGGCGAGACGCAGCGTCTCGCCGAAGAAGCGTTGGAAATAGCTATTCAGGCCATTCGGGAGGCCGAGATCCGGGGAAACGATCTCTATCGAGCGGGCGAGCGTCTGACCTCGGAAGGGGTCAGGAGGCTGATCCACCATGCCTTGCTCGATCGCGACTGTTTCGCCGAACACACCATCGTGGCTGGGGGTGAACATGGCAGTGACCCACATCACGAGGGGACTGGGCCTTTACCGGCCCATAAGCCCATTGTCATTGATATCTTCCCACGCTCAAGCCAGACTCGATACTTTGCCGACATCACACGAACGATAGTCAGGGGGCGTGCCTCTTCCCGGGTGAAGGCAATGCATGATGCGGTTCTGCAGGCGCAGACCCACGCCCTTTCCCTCATTCGGCATGATGCTGACGGGGCTGCCATTCATCAAGAGGTGGCCGCAACCTTCGAACGTTTAGGATTCTACACCGAAGAGGTCGACGGGCGAATGCAGGGATTCTTTCACGGAACCGGTCATGGCCTGGGACTGGAAATCCACGAACCCCCGCGAATCGGGAAGCGAGGAGCGGCCCTTCGCGCTGGAAATGTGGTGACGGTTGAGCCCGGGCTGTACTACCCAGGGGAGGGTGGAGTGCGGATCGAGGATGTCGTGGTGGTAACCGAGACCGGAAGTCGGAGTCTCACTCAGTTTCAAAAACTATTGGAAATATAAGGGATGAATGGCCGCAATCGCCTTGACAGGGAGGGCTGATTCTCCTATAATTTAGAGTGCCTGCCGGTAGGAATCCAGCGAGGGAGGGATGGCGATCAATCTTCCAATTTACATGGATTACCATGCCACGACCCCGGTTGACCCCGAGGTTCTTGAGGCCATGCTCCCCTACTTTCGAGACCACTTCGGGAATCCCTCTTCACGAACCCACGTGTTCGGCTGGACAGCCGAGTCGGCCGTAGAGAAGGCGAGAGAGCAGCTCAGCCAGCTCATCGGGTGCAAGCCGACGGAAGTCGTTTTTGCGTCGGGGGCCACCGAATCGAACAATTTGGCACTCAAAGGGGTCGCCTGGGCCTCTCGGGACCGGGGGAACCACATTATCACCACAGCCATCGAACACCATTCGGTCCATGATGCCTGTGGCCGTCTGGAGAAGGAGGGTTTTGACGTTACATATCTTCCCGTAGATCGGAACGGGCTCGTGGATCCCTTCCAGGTCGAGGAAGCGATCAGCGGCCGGACCATTCTGGTGAGCGTCATTGCCGCACATAACGAGATCGGGACCGTGCAACCCCTTGCCGAGATCGGTCGCAGGTGCAGGTCTCGCGGGGTCTTGTTTCATTCTGATGCGGCCCAGGCGCTTGGGAAGATTCCGTTGAGGGTGGATGAGATTGGTACCGATCTTCTCTCCTTCTCAGCCCATAAGCTGTACGGGCCCAAGGGGGTTGGGGCCTTGTATTGCCGGATGACCCGACCGGCGGTAAAGCTTGTCCCCCTCTTTGATGGTGGTGGCCAGGAGCGAGGCCGCCGCTCAGGAACCCAGAATGTGCCAGGCATTGTGGGCTTCGGGAGGGCTTGTGAGGTCGCCTCCAGGGTGATGGCCGAGGAAGCACAGCGACTGATGGGGCTTCGGGAGCATTTGAAGTCAGAGATCTTGCGCCGGATCGAGGGGGTCTATCTCAATGGGCATCCAGACCGGCGCCTTCCCGGGAACCTGAACCTGAGCTTTGCTCGCGTAGAAGGGGAGGCTTTGCTTCTCAGCATGAAGGACGTAGCCGTCTCTTCGGGTTCGGCGTGCACGTCGACCAGCATGGAACCCTCCAAGGTTCTTTTGGCCTTGGGCGTGCCGGAAGAGCTGGCCCGAGCCAGTATCCGATTCGGTCTTGGTCGGTGGAGCACGAAGCAGGAAGTCGATTACACGGTGGAGAAGTTGGCAGACCGTGTGGAGCGGCTTCGGGCCATGTCCAGTGGTTGGCCGGCCATCGGAGGCCGCACGGCACCGCGTTGAGGATGCATCAGGCGAGCCTGGTGCACAGGGGCTCAGGAGGTCGAAAAGATTATGGTGACGGTAACAACGGCGGCAGCAGCGAAGCTCAAAGACCTGATGACCCAAGAGGGCATCCAGGACCAGGGACTCCGTGTCCGGGTGATGGGGGGCGGCTGCTCCGGATATCAGTATCACCTGGCTTTTGATACGCCTCGAGAGGGGGACCAGGTCATCGAGCAAGGTGGGGTCAGGCTGGTGATTGACCCGAAGAGCTTGCTGTTCCTTGCCGGCTCAGAGATCGATTTTGAGGATGGGTTAAACGCGTCAGGGTTCGCCATAAAGAACCCGAATTCGAAAGGCTCCTGCGGTTGCGGGCAGTCCTTCCAAGCCTAACTTCCTTTGGGGTGAGCGCCTCGAAAGGAGGAGTGTTGTGAAGGTTGAGCTACTCGAGGGCGAGCAGCATGCGGTATCTGTAGAGGAGGAGATCAAGCGCGGCATCCTCTTCACGACCGTGGAGAAGATGCTCAATTGGGCGCGCAGTTCCTCTCTCTGGCCAGCGACCTTTGGGCTCGCCTGTTGTGCCATCGAGATGATGGCCACCGCCGCCTCGCGATTTGATCTGGCCCGATTTGGCGCGGAGGTCTTTCGCGCCTCACCCCGTCAGGCGGACCTTATGATCGTGTCGGGACGGGTGAGTAAGAAGATGGCACCTGTCCTGCGGCGTATCTATGACCAAATGCCTGAACCGAAGTGGGTGATTGCCATGGGGGCTTGCGCATCGTGTGGAGGGATCTTTAACGACTATGCTATTGTACAGGGGGTGGACAAGATCGTGCCGGTGGACGTGTACGTCCCCGGGTGTCCTCCCCGTCCTGAGCAGTTGATCCACGGCATTATAATGCTCCAAGAAAAGATTAAAAAGGAGCGTCACCGGACGGAGGATGTAATAAGCGTGCCCTGGCGTCGCCAGGGAGGGTGATTTAGGCTCGGTGTGCCGGAGGAGCGGACGGCGCGCCCTGCTGGAAGTTTTTCGCCAAGGAAGAAGGAGTAGAGCATGACAACCCAAGCGGGAACCCCACCACATCCGACACAGGATCCAATCCAGGTGCGCAAGCGCCACGAAGAGCTGGAGGAGGTGGTTGTTCGCTTCGCCGGGGATTCGGGCGATGGGATGCAGCTTGCCGGCATGCAGTTCACCAACGAGACCGCCGTGGCCGGTACTGACATCGCGACCTTGCCTGATTTCCCTGCTGAAATCCGGGCGCCCGCCGGGACCCTGTTCGGGGTGAGTGGCTTTCAGGTCAATTTCAGCAGTCACGATATCTTTACGCCGGGGGACAATCCCGATGTGCTGGTGATGATGAATCCTGCAGCCCTCAAAATGAATCTACAAGAGCTCAAGCCTAACGGGATCATTATCGCGGACACGGCGGAGTTCAACGAGCATAACCTCAAAAAGGCCGGTTACGAAACGAATCCCCTTGAGGATGGCTCACTGACCCAGTACCAGGTCTTCCCGTTAGACATTACGAGCATGACTCTCCGCGCAGTGGAGGAATTGAAGCTCAGTGTGAAGGTGGCAACCCGCTGCAAGAATTTCTATGCGTTGGGACTCACCTCCTGGTTGTTTACCCGACCGATCGAGCCGACCATCCGCTGGATCGAGAAGCGATTCAAGAAAACGCCAGAACTCGTCGAGGCGAACGTGCGAGCGTTGAAGGCCGGCTACCACTTCGGGGAGACGGCCGAGATGTTCGCCGTTCAGTACGAGGTCAAGCCGGCCCGTTTGACCCCCGGAAAGTATCGGAACATTACTGGAAACACGGCCACCGCTTTAGGCTTCGTGGCGGCGGCCGAGCGCGCCGGTGTCCCGCTCTTCCTGGGGAGTTACCCGATTACCCCAGCCAGCGACATCCTCCATGAAATGGCAAGCTTCAAGAACTTTCATGTCTACACTTTTCAAGCAGAGGATGAAATTGCGGCGGTCGGCTCAGCTCTGGGGGCAGCGTATGGGGGGGCGATCGGGATCTGCACCACGAGCGGTCCGGGCATGCTGCTCAAACAGGAGACGATTAACTTGGCGGTGATGGTGGAGCTTCCCTTGATCATCGCGAACATCCAGCGGGCAGGCCCCTCGACCGGCATGCCGACGAAAACGGAGCAGGCAGATCTGCTTATGGCCCTGTATGGCCGATCCAGCGAATCCCCGGTGGTTGTGTTGGCCCCGGCCACACCCGGAGAATGTTTTTCCATGGCTTTTGAGGCAGTGCGGATTGCTACCAAGTACATGGTCCCGGTGATCTACCTGTCTGACGGCTATCTGGGGAATGGGGCCGAGCCCTGGCGGATTCCGCAAGTGAGTGAGCTCCCGCAGATTCACGTCCAGTTCCGGACCGATCCCGAGGGATTCCAGCCCTATCTTCGTGATCCGGAGACCTTGTCCCGGTCTTGGGTGCGGCCGGGCACGCCAGGCCTTGAGCACCGGGTCGGCGGCTTAGCGAAAGAAGACGTCACCGGCCATGTGAGCTATGATCCCCTGAATAACGAAAGGATGGTCCGACTTCGGGCGGAGAAGGTGGCACGAGTCGCTATGGATATCCCCCCCACCGACGTCCGTGGCGACCCCGCAGGAGAGCTGCTGGTCATCGGGTGGGGGAGCACGTATGGGTCTATCGTGGAGGCGGTTGAGCGGCTTCGGGTCCAGGGCACGTCGGTCTCTCACGTCCATCTTCGGTACCTGAATCCTTTGCCGCCGGATCTCAAAGACATCATCCGTCGCTTTGAAAAGGTCCTCGTTGCCGAACTGAACATGGGCCAGCTTTTAAAGATCATCCGTGCGGAGTACCTCGTCGATGCGAAAGGAGTAAACAAGATCCAGGGGCAGCCCTTCAAGGTGGGTGAGCTCATGGAGAAAATGCAAGAAACGTTGGAGGGATGAGTATGAGCGAGGTAACGACTCCTGAGGCGAAATTGACGCGTAAGGATTTCATGTCGGACCAGGAGGTTCGCTGGTGTCCCGGCTGCGGGGATTACTCTATCTTGGCTCAGATGCAGAAGGTCCTTCCCGAGCTCGGGATCCCCCGGGAGAAGCTCGTCTTTATTTCTGGAATTGGTTGCTCCAGCCGCTTTCCCTACTACATGAACACCTATGGCTTTCACTCTATCCACGGGCGGGCTCCGGCTATTGCCACGGGCCTTAAAATCGCGCGGCCGGACCTTCACGTCTGGGTGGCGACCGGCGATGGAGATGGCCTGAGTATCGGCGGGAACCACCTGATCCACGCACTCCGTCGAAACATCGATATTAACATTCTCCTCTTCAACAACCGGATTTACGGATTGACCAAGGGGCAATACTCCCCCACCTCGGAAATCGGAAAGGTCACCAAGTCCACCCCGTTCGGTTCCCTCGATTACCCCATAAACCCTATCGAGATCGCCCTCGGCGCAGAGGCCACATTTGTCGCCCGGACCGCCGATGTGGAGACCAAACACTTGCAAGAGGTGTTCAAGCGGGCCCACGAACATAAGGGTTCCGCATTCATCGAAATCTTACAGAATTGCAATGTCTTTAATGATGGAGCCTGGCACCTGGTCACGGATCGAACCACGAAGACGGATCATCAGTTGGTCCTCGAGCATGGGAAGCCCTTGATCTTCGGGAAGCAGCGGGAGAAGGGGATCCGTCTCAAAAAGAATATGACCCCCGAGATCGTGAAGCTCGGAGACGGAGTGGACCCCTCAGAGCTTCTTATCCACGATGAGACAAACCCCGCGATGGCCTATATCCTGAGTCGTCTCGGCCCTCGATTCCCGACGCCTATCGGAGTCTTCCGCGCCGTGAGGAGAATGGCCTACGACGAGGGGGTTAATGCCCAAGTGGAGAGTGCCAGGAAGCGGCTCGGGCCAGGGAATCTAGAGGCCGTGTTCAGCCGAGGAGATACCTGGGTAGTGGAGTAGTCGGTACTCCTCGCGTCCGTTTCGCCAGATCGGCTGGCGTCCAGGGAATTCCCTGGACGCCTCTTTTGTCCCTCTCCGCGAATAACCAAGCTTCGAAGAAAATCTATAGGAAAGGGAGGAAACTATGGCGCCTGTTGTTGGACAGAACGCACCAGACTTTAGCCTCGTGGACACCGACCGAAAGTCCCGAAGCCTGGCAGAGTTCAAAGGCAAGAAAGTGATCTTGGCTTTTTATCCCGCAGCCTTTACCGGTGTGTGCACCAAGGAGATGTGCACGTTCCGGGACAGCATGGGTGACTTGGCCAATCTCGATGCCGCGGTCCTGGGGATCAGCGTGGATACGCCTTTTGCCAATAAGGCCTTCGCTGAACAACACAAGATTAACTTTCCCCTCCTGAGCGACTACGGACGTGACGTGATCAGCGCCTACAATGTCCAATTTCCCGACCTCGCGGGGCTAAGAGGCTACACGGCAGCCAAGCGGGCAATATTTGTCCTCGACAAAGAGGGTGTGATCCGCTATGCATGGATCTCGGATGACCCGTTGAAGGAGCCGAATTACGACGAGGTGAAGCAGGCGGTCCAACACCTTAAGTAGCGTTGACCGATGACCGTAAACCGATGACCGAAGGAACCCTGCGTCGAGAGATTTGCGGTCGTCGGACTTCGGCGAGACCTCGGCGAGCTCCCTTCCCCTCGATTTCCCTCGGGGGGTGGTGAGCTTGTCGAACCACGGGTCTGAGCGGTTTGGCCGAGCTCACCGTCGAGGCCCTCAGGGTCGAACACAGCCGAGCCGTAGTCGGTGAGCGGTCGTCGAATTACGGAGTTGTGAATGGACTTACGCCTGGCCAATCACAGTAGCTACCCGAGAGTCGGTGCCAGTAGAGATCAACAGCGTCTGCGCCGTGCCTATGCAGAGCGGGAGCGCGGAGAAATCTCACCGGAGGCCTTTAATCAAGTCCAGAACTCGGTAGTCGCAGAGGTCATTCAGGAGCAGGCCGACGCTGGGTGTGAGGTCGTCACCGACGGGCAGATTCGTTGGTACGACTCCATCTCCCATGTAGCCGGAAAGCTGGCCCCTGTGGAGATTAACGGTCTTCTCCGCTATTTCGATACCAATTTCTACTTCCGGCAACCGGTAATCACAGGGAAGATTGGGTGGCGTGCACCCCTCACCATGGAGGAGTTTCAATACGCCAAGCAGATCTCCCCTCGCTTGGTCAAGCCAGTCCTCACTGGCCCGTACACCTTGGCCATCTCCTCGATCCGGAAGACCCCCGTATACGGCGACGTGAGTACGCTGGTGCTAGACCTCAGCGCGGCTCTGGCCCAAGAGGTGAACGCATTGGCTGCCGCCGGGGCAGCGGTGATCCAGGTCGAAGAGCCAGCTATCCTCAAGCATCCTCAAGACCTTCCTCTTCTTCAACAGGCGCTGGGGTCATTGAGCAAAGCCAGGGGGTCCGCCGACCTGGCCCTTTATACCTATTTTGGTGATGTCACCCCCGTCTACGAGGCCCTCCAGGAGCTTCCGGTTCAGATGCTCGGCCTCGACTTCACCTATGCCCCGCGCCTTCCCGAGAAGATTGCCGCCCTGGGGTCCCAAAAGATCTTGGGCCTAGGACTGTTTGATGGTCGCAATACCCGGATGGAGACGGCCGAACAAGTTTTTCCCATCCTAGAGAAAATTCTCCCGCGTGTGCCTGGACAGGTTGTCTACCTCAATCCCTCGTGTGGGGTGGAGCACCTGCCGCGGGACAAGGCCGTGGCAAAGCTGAGGCTGATGAAGGAGCTCAAAGGGGTGTTTCTCGAAGGGAGGAAAGGATGAGCCGAGCCAAGTTGGAACAGGTGGGGCTCACGCTACCGCTGTTACCGACGAGCACCGTCGGAAGCTTTCCCAAACCGGAGTATCTTTTGGAGGCGCGAGGGAAGTTTGCCCGGAAGGAGATGACCCGAAAGGAGTTGGACGCCCTTGAACGACAAGCGACCGAGTTCTGGATTTTGCAGCAAGAAGAGATTGGCCTGGATGTGCTGGTCGATGGTGAGCAGTATCGTGGGGATATGGTTGCCTACTTCGCGGATATCATGGACGGCTTTGAGATGGGCGGGTTGGTCCGATCGTATGGGAATCGGTATTACCACAAGCCGATCATCGTGGGGAAGGTGAAGCGGCCCGGCCCTATCACGGTGAGCTGGTGGAAGTTCGCCCAGGAACTGACTTCGAAGCCGGTCAAAGGGATGCTCACCGGCCCCTATACCATCATGGATTGGTCCTTCAACGACTATTACCCAGATCGAAAGGCGGCCTGCTTTGCCCTGGCGACGGAGATTCGAAAGGAAGTTGAGGCTTTGGTCGAGGCGGGGGCAAAAATTGTGCAGATAGACGAGCCCGCGCTATCAGTCCGCCCAGAAGAGCTGGATTTCGCGCTCGAGGCGATGCACATCGTTACCGACAATATCCCGGCCTACTTCATCACGCATATCTGCTACGGGGCCTTTGAATTCATTTATCCGAGAATGCTCGATCTTCCCGTACAGAACTTCGATTTGGAGATGTCCAACAGTGGGTTGGACCTCATCGGCATGTTCGAGAAGGATCCGTTCACCAAGGATCTCTCCTTCGGAGTGCTGGATGTCCATTCCCACGTGGTTGAGACACCGGCCGTGGTGAAGGAGCGGATCGAAAGGGCGTTGCAAGTGATTCGGCCTGAGGCACTCTGGGTGGACCCTGACTGTGGGCTGAAGACCCGGACAGTGGAGGAAGCCCAGGGGAAGCTCCGTTCGATGGTGGCAGCGGTCCGGGAGGTGCGACAAATTTCGGCCAGGACGTAGGTGGAGGGGAGAGGTGGGGAGCGTCGTTAAGAAGCGCCGGAAGAAGATCCGGAAGCACAAATACAAGAAAATGCGGCGCCGCCTGCGCCACAAAAAGAAGAAGGGTTAATTCTCGAACCACGCGAAATTGATCTGGACGATGGGGTCTTGGTGCGTTAAAAATGACTGAATTTGTGGAGACGCACCAGAGGCCCCTTTTTTTGCTCGTGTGAAAGGTTGTGCTGAGGCCTGACATACGTGCTTGCCGAAAGTGCAGGGCAGGGGCATCGGGCAGTGCATATACCGTCGTGAGAGGAGAAGAAACGGAAATGGGGCAGGGGAAAATCACGAAGCAAGCCCTGGAGCAGTTTGTGAAGGAACACTGTCCGTTTGTTGACGAATTCGGCATCAGTTGTGAAGAGATAGGAGACGGATATGCGGTTGCCCGCATGAAGTATGATGCGCGGTATCTGAGGCCAGGAAGATACATTGCTGGAGGGATGCTGATGATGCTGGCCGATATGGCTATTTTTTTTGCGATCCTAAGCGTGGTGGGCCTCAAGCCCATGACCGTGACCAATGAGTTCAAGATCAACTTCTTGCGACCAGCCATTGACGGGGATGTCCTTGCACGGGCTGAAGTCTTGAAGGCAGGGAGGCGAATCATCTACGGAGAGATTCGGCTGTTTATGGCCAGTGATCCAGGAAAACTGATTGGCCATGCGACGAGCAGTTACGTGTTGCCAGACGGCTAGCCCGGATTATTCATATAGACGTGAATGATCCACCCTCCGGGCTTCGACTCCGCCCCGCGTTTGCGGGGCGTCGCTCAGGGCTAGCCTTGCGTCCCGCTGCATCGACGGGATCGAAACCTGCTGGTGCGGCCGAGCCCGCACCTGCAGGCGCATTATTCACGAACACACTCCGTTCGTGACAAATGCGGGCTAGAGATTCGTCTGCCGAGACAGGCATGATGCACGCAGGCATATCGCCGAGCACGAGCTTTATGATAAAGGATGGGGAGTCACAGAGCGGACGGGACACGATAGGTTAAGTGGAGCGAGACCATGGAAGGCATTGAACGGTGTGATTTCGTCTCTTTAATCGTCAGGAATATTCCGCGAGCGGTGCGCTTTTATCAGGAGACCTTGGGGCTTCACTTGCGGTTCTCGCAGGAGGAACAATATGCCTTGTTTCAGATCGGTGGAATGAAATTGGCCCTGCAGCAGGCGCGTCCGGCCGGTCCTGATCTGCCAGTGGCTCATGATCTGGTCGCCCCCACCTTGGAGTCTGGCGTCTCCGTCTTGCTGGCCTTTGCCGTGACAGATGTGGATCAATGGTGTGCAGTCCTTCGAGAGCGGGGGGTTCCGATCCTTCGTGAACCCGCGGATTACCAGTGGGGAGACCGGGAGTTCTCCGTGCGTGACCCGGATGGACATGTTTTGATTTTCTATGCGCGGCCCCGAGAGGAAGCGGTTCGGTCAGCGGCGTAGCCGAGTAATAGGCAACCCCCAGTGCTCAGACAATGAGTGCCCACGGCTTCCTGAGGAAGGAGCGAGAGGTGCTCCAGGCGATCACCGACCGGGCCTCTGGAAAGACCGACTCACACTCCGGTCGTGAATAATGCGGGCTAGCATGACGAGACGCCTGTGGGCCCTCTTGGGGGCGGACCACCTTCCTTCAGCCTCCAGGCGGAAGCTAGGGATCGTGGCGTTTCTCTACTTCCTCGAGGGGGCTCCCCCCGCCATTCTCTGGGACATCCTTCCGGTCTACTTCCGTATTAGCGGTGCCTCCCTCACCGCCATTGGAGGTCTCCGCCTTCTGGAGCTTCCCTACTCTCTGAAGTTCTTCTGGTCTCCGCTGGTCCACCGGTACGGCGATCGACGGGCCTGGATGTGTGTCTGCCTGGGAGCCGCCGCGGCTGCGGTCGCATTATTCCCCTTTGTAGAGGTCGCGCATCCCGGTTGGCTCGTCTTTGGCCTTGTGCTTCTTCTGGCGGCGGCCTCGGCTACGCAAGACGTGGCCATCGATTCGTACACCGTGGGCCTCGTCGATCCGGCAGAGCAGGGGGCCGCCAATGGCATTCGAGCCTCAGCCTATCGGGTGGCATTGGTGCTGGTCGGTGGCGTTCTGCTGATGTTCGCCCCACTCATGGGGTGGACGGGACTCTTCTTGACGGCTGCCGCCCTCTTCGTTGGCCTCGGCATCGCGGCGCTGCGCGTCCCTCGACTCGATCTTTCTCCCGAGGCCCGCCGGGCCTGGAAGGCCGGATTCTTGGAGTGGGTCACGACATGGCGTGCCGTACCCCTGGTCCTCTTTGTCCTCTCTTACAAGCTGGGGGAATTCGCCATCGGACCCATGATCAAGCCCTTTTGGGTGGACCAGGGGCGTTCCCTCTTTGAGATCGGACTTGTCCCCACGAGTGTTGGCATCGGGATGAGCGTGGCGGGAGCACTAGCAGGCGGCGGCTTCATCGCCCGCTTCGGGATCTTCCACGGCGTCTGGGTCCTGGGACTGCTCCAAGCCGCCTCCAACCTTGGGTATGCCCTGGTGGCGTGGTGGGATTTGGGCCGGCTTGGCCTGTACGGGGCGTCTGTCTTCGAGTCCTTCAGCGGCGGCCTCGGGACAGCCGCCTTTCTCGCCTTCCTCATGAATGTTTGTGAGAAGGATCACGCGACTGTCCAGTACGCCTTCCTCTCGTCCCTCTTCGCGCTCACCGGGCGATTGGCGGGAGCCGTGAGTGGGCTCGGTGCCGA